>JAFMMM010000526.1 GCA_017859815.1 Planctomycetota bacterium
CCGACTTGTCTGAACAAAGTCCGACGTCCAGGATACGATAGTGACAGTGCTTTGTGATTCGGAATTTTCAAACGTGGCCAGCGGTCACAACAAAACAGCGGTCCTGGGCCTTGAAGCCACGGCCAGACTGCCCCCAAAAACAGATGAAGATGTCCTATGAAGAAGTGCCGACGCTGCACAAAGACAGCCACCTTCCACGTGACGGAAGTCCATGCCGACACGGCGGTAGCGATTCATTTGTGTGACAGTTGCGCCCGGGAGTATCTGGAAAAGACTGATTCGCCCGAGCAGGAAGCGCTGACCGACTTGAACGCAAAACTTGATGAACTGATCGCGGAAACGGACGATTCCTCCGCATCCTGTCCTGATTGCGGCACAACCTTCCACGAATTTCGGGAAAGCGGCCGACTCGGGTGCGCTCAGGATTACACCGAATTCCTCGCGGAATTACTGCCACTGCTGGAGAACATTCACGAAGACACCAGCCATGCGGGCAAGAGACCGGGGGGATCGGTGATCGGCACAGTCGAGCAGGCAAGGCTCGTCCAACTCAGAAAACAGCAGCAGCAGGCGATTCTGGAGGAGGATTACGAAAGTGCAGCTGCCCTTCGAGATGAAATTGCTGCACTGGAGACCGAGCTGCTTGGCAAGCCAGCTTCGGAGGCGAAGGGCAAACAGAAACCAGACTAATTCCTCTCCCTGCACCGCCGCCTTGCTGCTGCCGGTTTTCTGTCGGCAATGGTTGTCTCCCGGCCGTGGACGGAAATGGCGAAAAGCTGTGGCAAAAGGGAGTTTTCCCTGCCGTGAAATTCGAGACTCAACAACCAACAGCAATAATCGGCAGCCCTGGTCATCAACCGCGGGCTTCAGTTGCCGTGCTGAATTGCAGGTTCACGAAGGATAGTGGAATTGACATCGGAATCTAATTCATCACCTGGGCATGATGCAGTCATCCGTCTCGTTGCCGAGAGTAGCGAGTGGCTGTGCGGAAACGGTCCGTGCTCGGACATCGTCATCTCAAGTCGAGCGAGGCTCGCTCGAAACATCGCAGGCTATCCTTTTGTCGGCAAAGCGTCTGCGGAGCATCGAAGCCAGATTATCGCCGAAGTCCAGAACGTTCTCAGCGATCGAATCGGCAATCGCCGCACAACGACAATCAACGTGGAACAGCTCTCAGAAATGGACCGTCAGTTCTTGACGGAACGTCAGCTGATCAGCCGGGAACTGTCGCGCGGTGAGGGCCCAAGGGCTGTAATCATCTCTGCCGGTGAACGCCATAGTGTGATGATTAATGAGGAAGACCATTTGCGTCTGCAGGTGCTTCACAGTGGATTCGCGCTCGACGAATGCTGGCAGGAATGTGATGCACTGGATGATCAATTGGAATCTCAAATTCCATTTTCCTTTCACCCGCAGCTGGGCTACCTGACAGCCTGTCCCACAAACGTTGGCACCGGCCTTCGCGTCAGCGTCATGCTGCACCTCCCCGCGCTGCGAATGACTCGAGAAATTCAGAAAGTGCATCAGGCGGCTCAGAAGATCAAACTCGCTGTGCGTGGTCTGTACGGAGAGGGAAGTCAGGCGCTGGGAGACTTCTATCAGATCTCAAATCAGCTCACTCTGGGTAAAACAGAACGACAGCTGATCACAGAAGTACGGGAAGTTGTCCAGCGTATCGTCGAGTGGGAGCGCAAAGTTCGCCGAATGCTGGTGAAGGACCGTGAACCGTGGCTCATGGATCAGGTCTCACGGGCCTGGGGCACACTGACAAGTGCCAGGTCAATCAGTTCGGAAGAAACAATGCACCTGCTCTCCAGTGTCAGGATGGGGCTTCAAATGGACCTGCTGGACGGTCGTGACGCAGCCCTCATCAATGAGCTTTTCATACAGACCCAACCGGCCCATCTGCAACGAATTCATGGCGACTCACTCGCGACCGAACGCCGCAACATTGTTCGTGCAAGCTGGCTGCAGAAACGACTGGCAGAGCAGAGCAGTTGACTCATTTCTACCACTGTCGACGTGTTTTCCTGCCGAAGCCTGGCAATCCGATCCTGCAGGTGTGCAGTTCCAATGATCACGACTCTTGCCAATTATCGCTGGCCCGCCGAGTGGGAGCCCCACGCCGCCACCTGGGGCTCATGGCCGGTCAATCCCAAGACGTGGCCTGGAACTTTCGAAAGAATTCCCGCGGCCTACGCTGAACTCGTGGCGACAATTGCCCGCTTTGAACCAGCCTGCCTGTTGCTTCCAGCGGGAGCAGTACGGGAATCCGCAGCACGTCTTGTGGAACAGGCATGTGAGCGAAACGGCAGCAGTTTCCCGGTTCGGTTCCACGAGATCCCGGTGAATGATTCCTGGTGTCGAGATCACGGCCCCATCTTTTTGAATGGAGTCCATGGAAGCCCGGAAGCAGGCCGGCAGGTCGTTCTCGACTGGGACTACAACGCATGGGGGGGCAAGTACCCACCCTGGAATCTTGACAACGAAGTCCCACGCCGGATTGCAGATTCTTTGCAGTTGCCGCGGCTTCGCCCGTGGCTGATCCTGGAGGGAGGAGCCATCGAAGGTAACGGGCAGGGCACCGTGATGACGACCAGCAGCTGCCTGCTGAATCCAAATCGCTATCCCAGTCCGGACCGACAGGCGATGGAAGACACACTGCAGTGGTGGCTGCAGTGTCAGAATATTGTCTGGCTGCCGGGACATGGCGTTGTAGGAGACGATACTGACGGGCACGTAGACCAGGTGGCCAGATTTGTTGGCAACTCTGAAGTTGTCGTCGCCGCCGCTGTGGACGAAGATTCACCGGAAGCCCCGGACCTTCGCGCCAATGCCGTCGCCGTAGCCGCGGCTCAGAATAGCGAAGGGCAATCCCTCACTGTGATCCCGCTGCCACTGCCGTCACCAAAATTTGAAGGCGATTTCCGACTGCCGGCTTCCTACTGCAAT
>JAFMMM010000527.1 GCA_017859815.1 Planctomycetota bacterium
GGGTGGCACCAGTGGAGGTGGGTGGCACCTGTGGCAGTGGGTGGCACCGTGGTGGGTGGATGGCACCGTGGTGAGTGGATGGCACCGTGGTGGGTGGGTGGCACCGTTTGGGGTGAAGCGAGGGCGGGTTTGTCGTTCCGGGGCCGCCGCGGAGTTGTGGGGGTGTCTTTGTTGATCAGTGGGGGCGGGGTTGCTGATGAGACTCTGGATGGTCTTCGGCGTCCTGCAATTCGTGAAACGTCAGGCGGCTAGCATGCCTCCGGCGGAGGTGATGAACCACGCGAAACAAGCCAGGCACGCGAGGCCAAACACAACAATGTTTCGGACTCGTTTTTTCCAGAGCAACCGTGCTGCATCTCGAAAATCCTGACAGCCTGTGATCGAGAGGAATGCTCTGGCTGTCAGGAATGGCATCCAGACAGGGACGGTGAAAAATGTTCACGGAGCGGGGATGCTAAGAATGACCCAAAGGGGGTGTGACCATTTCTGGTGGCAAACGTGATCCCGGACGGCATGTCCAGGCGACATTCTGTTCAGCATCGGCAGGAGGGCCCAAAGCAGACCAAAGACGGTGCCGGCGAGGAGTTTCGGGGATCACGAAAACATCCGCCTGCCGGTGACTGTGCTGTGATGCTTCCGGATACCGACGAGGTCTGGTGAGTTGTCTGCTCTGGCGTCTCTGTCAGAAGAATTGCTTTTGTTTATCAGACGCGATCGAGAGTGCCTGTAAACCCTGCAAACGTGTCGGTGTCAACCCCCATACGCTGCAGGATGGTGACAAACAGGTGGGCCAGTGGTAACTCCTCGGCTTGCATATCTCCTCGCCAACCGGCATCGGTAACGATGCCGGCACCAGCCTGATTGTCTTCGTTGCCGGATCCGAATTTCAGGTATCGCCCGTTCCGGAACCCGAGGTTGCTGCCACCAGCGGAGATGATTGGATAATTACGAGACAGGTGAAAACTACTGGAAGCGGACCCATGCATTGCGAAGGTGTTATCCAGCATGTTGCCGTTGCCGTTTGGTTCCTGAGTATCTTTGAGTCGCTGTGCGAATCGCCCAAATTCTTCGGCCTGATAGCGGTTATACGTGCCAAGATTCTTCCAGCCGTCCGGTTTCTTTACGTCGTGAGTCAGTCCGTGTGCGCCACCAAGTCCGACTGCGAGTGAAAGCAGATCGTGAGGGCCTTCGCCGTTTTCGCGTCCCAGCTGAAATGTCGCGACACGAGTCGAATCGCTGAGGAAAGAGAGGTAGATCAATTCGTACATGGTCTGGAAGTAGAGTCTTGCTTCTTTGGGCTCTGCATCCAGATGCAGATTCGACGAATCAACGCTGGGTATGGGTGTATTCAGCCACTTTTCAGCCTTTGCAAGCTTCACCTCGGTGTCTCGAACGGCATCAAGATACTGCTGCAGAGTGTCCTGATCATGTTTTGAGAGGCGGAGACTGAGGGATCTCGTGTTGTCAATCAGGAGATCCAGTGCGCTGCGACTGCGGGCAAGTTCAGCGGCTGCTTCTTTGCCGCTGGTTTCAAAGAGCAGATCAAAAATCTGTTTGGGTTTATTCATTGCCGGAATCGGTCGTCCTTCACGATTGAACGACTGTGTTTGTGCACCGCGTGGCCCACCCACTCCACCGTTGGTTGACATGATCAGCGAGGAGTGGCGGGTAAATTCGCCTGCATGCTGCGCGATGACCTGGTCAAGTGAAATGGAATTTCTGTAGGGGCCATGTCCCTTTGTATCCGCTGCGGTCAGGTACTGGTCAGCATTGGAGTGACCGTGGACTTTGCGAACAGCCGGGTGCGACAGGCCGGAGTAAATCGTGATGTCACTGCGTAGTGGTTCGAGAACGTCGAGAACTTTGGTGAGTTCAAAGTCTGATTCGCCACCTCTCGGAAACCAACTCCAGTCCCTCCACGCAGGATCTTTTTTCAGGGGCAGTCCGACGCCGTCCGGGTGGTAGACGCTAAGAAATCTGCGGGGAGTGGAATCTGCGGCAGAACTTTCTTTCGCGTATGTTTCAAACCAGGGCAGAGCGAGGGAGATACCGGTGCCGCGAAGAATCGTGCGGCGTTGAAGTCGTGAGGAGAGCATGTTCATGAGTGGTCTCGTTTCTCTCGAAGTTCAATTGAGGCACTGCTGAGTCCATCCGGGCCACAAAAGTTGAATCGGCACCTGAAGTGCAGAGCGTCTACTCCAACTGCAGAGATTGGAACAGCGGAGAGGTTGTGATCAGATGCACAAGGCTGGCCAATCGGTCATTCTCAATACGAAAGTTTTTGGTGAGTGTTTCGATCTCGGCATGGTCGCTCAATGATAGCGGCCGTCCCAGGGCGAATGCCATCATCTTGTAAACCATGGCTTCTGCAAACTGGTCCTGGCGTTCCAGCAGCAGGTATCGTTTCAGCCCTTCCACCCCATCGAGTTTCTGCCCATTGTACAAGACAGCGGCAGCGTCAACGGGTTGGTTCTTCATGCGGGTGCGAAAGAGACCGCGACCGTCGAAGTTCTCAAAGGCGATGCCCCAGGGATCAATGCGGGCATGGCAGGAGCGACAGGCAGCCTTGTCCCGGTGGTCCTGGATTCGTTCTTTGACAGTCATTTCAAGGATCTTTGGATCTGTCAAATCCACTTCCGGCACGTTTGGTGGTGGAGGTGGTGGTGGATCGTGGAGAATTCGTTCGAGCATCCAGACACCTCGTTTCAGAGGGTGTGATTCCTGTCCATCGGAGTTGATCGTCAGGACAGCGGCTGTTGTCAGCAGGCCACCGCGATTTTGTTGGGGCTGGAGGCCGACCTGCCGAAAATGTGGCCCGTGAACATCGCGGACTCCGATGTGTGCGGCCAGTCGTTCATTCAGCAGGGCATAATCTGAGTGGATGAAATCCAGAACGCTGCGGTTATTCCGCAAGGCTTCCCTGAAGTAAGCGATGGGTTCGGTTTGC
>JAFMMM010000528.1 GCA_017859815.1 Planctomycetota bacterium
AGTCGGAGTCGGCAGACACAGCGATCGTCTCTGAGGGCCCCCGTGTGATCAGAGTGTTTGCGCCACTGCCTGCCAGCCGCACACCGCTGCGGAGAATAACCGCGGCTCTCAACACCCATTTGCCGGGCAGCAGGCGAACAATACCGCCACCGCGAGCGGCGACAAGATCCACAGCTGCCTGAAGTACACGTTCCGAACTGCCATTCAGATCGGCGTCCCGATTGGCCACTGTCACTGAGAAAACATCATCCCATTTGGGCTGATGACGCTCATCACCATCCGTCGCCCGTGGGTTCAACACACGCGGTCGTTCATCAGCCATCATCGCATTGGTTGCGGCTACCGAACTCAGCTGTGCCAGAAACCGGCGGCGATTTGAGAGCATTGTGGTTTTCCTGTGAGGAGCGGTCGACGGGTGAATCACACTTGACGAAGTATGGGCATCTCCGATCATGACAGCAACACAGGCGAGCTGTGCGAGCCTGCAACCTCCATTTCAACAGGAGCCTGCTGATGAAACCCCATGCTTGCAACCTTCGTTTCGCACTGACATTACTGGCAATTCTTAGCTGTTCCGGACTGCGCGAAATTCAGGGGCAGGATGCCGCAGCATTTATCGACGGCACGGAGTCAGCGGGATTGGCGGGGGGCGGCAGCGCCGCCTGCTGGGCCGACCTGAACGCAGATCGTTTTCCGGATCTGATCATTGGGGGCACTGTCTGGAAGAACCTGGCGAACGGCAGATTCGAGCAGTGGGCGACGGGCATGGGAAACGTTGTCGCTGCCGATTACGACAACGATGGCGATGGCGACCTGTTCAGCTGGTCGTCGCTCAAGCTGTTTCGGAATGACGGAGCAGAATTTACGCCGGTTCCCCTTCCACCGCTTCCCAAAACGGCCTGTCAGGCTGCCTGCTGGACAGACCTGGACGCGGATGGTTTTGTCGATCTCTACATCGTTGGATACGAAGACTGGAATGCGGGCCTGACATTCCCCGACATCGTACTCAGCAATCGCAAAGGTGAGTCATTTGAGATTACGTTTCAGGAAGCCAGTTTTCGCGCCCGCGGAGTGACTGCAGCGGACTATGACGACGATGGTGACCAGGATCTGTATGTTTCCAACTACAGACTGCAGCCCAACGTTCTGTGGGTCAACGACGGCAAGGGCGGCCTGACCAATCTCGCATCCCAGCGCAACGCGCTCGCCGGCGGCAACGGCTTTCAGGGTGGTCATTCCATAGGAGCCGCCTGGGGCGACTTTAATTCCGACGGTTTACTGGACCTGTTTGCGGGCAACTTCGCCCACAGAGACAATCGTGGGGATCAGCCGCAGTCCCGATTTCTGAAGAACCTGGGTCAGGAACAGGGGTACCACTTTGAAGACAAAGGGCAGGGCGGTGTCTTCTACCAGGAATCCTATGCCAGCCCCGCCGTCGCGGATTACAACAATGACGGCCACCCCGATCTGTTCTTCACGACGGTCTACGGTGTGGCCTCATTCGGTCGACCAAACCACGCAGTACTTTTTGAAGGCAACGGCGCGTTTGAATTCGCCGACGTCACTCAAAAGCAGGGCATCCCCAAACTACCACCAACTTATCAGGCGGCCTGGGCTGACTTTGACCGTGATGGGGATGCCGACCTGATGACCGCCGGAAAGTTGTTCGTCAATCAAAGCACTTCACTGCCCAATCCGTCCAACTGGATCGGTATTCGGCTGCATGCCGACGACGCATCCGCCTCGATCAATCGTGACGCTGTCGGTGCGACCGTGCGAATCCAGTCCGGTTCCCAAATACACACTCGGGTTGTGGAAGCAGGTACGGGGCAGGGGAACCAGAACGACACGGGCCTGTTATTCGGACTTGGTACTGCCGGGGAAAACGTGACCGTGCAGATTCAGTGGCCGGGGGGAAAGCGGCAGGTGGCAAGTGACCTGCAGACCAATCAATGGCACAATCTCAAGTTCACGCCACAGCCCTGATTTGGCGGGTACCTCGCCATGATCATCCGAGGAGGACCACCACCAGAAACTGTTGGTACGCGGCAGTTCCTGCGGTGCTTCCCCTTCCCGGGGATGTCCGGCAAATTCCTGCGACGAGGCTTGTGGAAAAACTCGACAACAGGGATGACACTCCACAGAATTCCCTGCTCCAATCCGAAAGCCACTCCCATTCCGGGACTTTCCTTTTACTGAGTTGAATGACATGCCTCTTCATCGGATCGCCTGCGTAATGCTGTTGCCACTGGCCTTAATCCTCGCAATGGAATCCGTTGCCGCCGCAGCCGACCAGCCACAGGATGATCGTCCCAACATCCTGGTGATCATTTCTGACGACTCCGGCTTCAACGAGTTTTCTCTGAACGGCTCAAAGAATTTCAAGACACCGCGAATTGATTCGATCGCAGAAGGTGGCGTGAAGTTTACAGAAGGCTACACCAGTGGCACTGTCTGCAGTCCAACTCGTGCCGGCTTGCTGACAGGCCGTTATCAAAACCGCTTCGGACATGAATTCAATATTCCTCCAGTCTACAGCGATTCCAACGGCCTGCCGCTATCGGAAACGACGATTGCCGATCTGATGAAAGGGGCCGGGTACCGCACGATCGCATTGGGGAAATGGCATCTCGGCTACGCACCCAAATTCCACCCGCTGTCCCGCGGGTTTACTGACTACCACGGTTTTCTTCAGGGTGCTCGAAGCTATTTTCCGCTGGAGACGCCCACGATTCTGAACCGCCTGCTGCGGGATCGTGAACCGATCCCGGAGACCTTCGAATACATGACCGATGAACTGGGACGGGCGGCCGCCGAGTATCTCTCAGAACCGCACGACCGACCGTTCTTCATGTACCTCGCGTTCAACGCAACGCACGGCCCCAATCATGCAACCGCGGCCGACATCAAGGAAGTCGGCGACGGCCCCGGAAACCGCACTCTTC
>JAFMMM010000140.1 GCA_017859815.1 Planctomycetota bacterium
GTGGATTCGCAGTCATTGGCTGCCAGGGATTTGTTTGCCAGATTCCTGCCTCCTGATCGAGCCCGTTCTGAGGGAGCCGGAAGCATGGACCGTCAATCTCTGCTGGCCGCTGTCGGCGATGTCGACCGCGGTCGCGCTGTGTTTCGTCGGGAAGGTGGAGCGTCCTGCATCAACTGTCATCGCGCGGAAGGAGTCGGCGTCGTCCTTGGGCCAGCCCTCGATGGAATCGGCAGAAAAATGACTCGTGCAGAAATTCTGAATCAAATTGAAGAACCATCGGGGACCATCAAACCCACGTATCTGCTGTGGTCAGTCGAAACGACACGCGGGCTGGTCCACACCGGCCTGTTGAAAGAACGAACAACAGAGAAGCTTGTGCTGGCCAACACCGGTCCTCGGCAGCAGGAAATTCCTGTGGCGGAGATTGAGAGTGTGAATGTGCAGCAAAAGTCGCTGATGCCCGAACAGCTGCTGCGTGAACTGAGCAGTCAGGACGCGGCCGACCTGCTGGAGTATCTGGAATCTCTGGTTGAAACGGGATCAGAATAGACTGAAATTCAACGGCGATATGTCGCCAGAAAAAACGTTTGTGCTGAAAAGTCTGCAGTGGCCGGCCACCGCAGACATGCCGCGCCAGACGGCAGCAGGCGTCATGAAATTGTGCAGTGACTGGAATGTTGGAAGGAAGACGGGGATGACAAAACGGAAGGCCGTTGTACTGCTCAGTGGCGGACTGGACTCTGCGACTGCGCTCGCGATTGCGGCGGATCAGGGGTTCGAACTGCATGCTGTTTCCTTTGACTATGGACAGCGGCACCGTCACGAACTGGAGGCTGCAGCGGCTGTCTGCAGGGCTGGCGGCGTGGTCAGTCGAGTGGTATTCCCGGTGGCTGCTGAGATCTTTCGCGGATCAGCACTGACGAACGAGATTCCGGTGCCTCACAACCGCGATGACGAGGCGATTTCCGCTGGAATCCCGGTGACTTACGTCCCGGCGCGGAACACCATTTTTCTTTCCGTTGCGCTCGGACTTGCCGAATCAATTGGTGCGCACGATCTGTTTGTGGGAGTCAACGCCGTTGACTACAGCGGCTACCCGGACTGTCGTCCGGAATACGTTGCTGCATTCGAGGAGATGGCCAACCTTGCGACTCGCGCTGGCGTGGAAGGACAGCGAATCCGCATCCATGCTCCACTGATTACCATGACCAAAGCCGAGATTATCCGCACTGGACTGGGACTGGGAGTGGATTACGGGCTGACACATAGCTGTTATGATCCCGACAGTTCGGGGGCCTCGTGCGGTGAGTGTGATTCCTGTCAGTTGCGACTGCGAGGGTTTGCGGAAGCGGGTGCAACAGACCCGATTCGCTACATCAGCTGAAGCAGTTGCTGCGCGGGCAGGTTGGTTAAGACGCGGGCGGTGACTGCCTGATGTCGATCACGCTTAGCGGGACTGATTCGTGTGCATGGCAAGTAAAGCTGGGCCAATCAGCGTGGCGGCGGCTCCAAACCCCAATGGGGTGCTGTCGGCCAGGTTCATTCCTTTGTCTGACTGTGTGATTCCCGGTGTTTCCGAGGGCGGTGCTGTGGTGATCCGTTCACGACGGCGGACAGGGTGTTTTTATTCCTGTGAATTTCAACTGTGTTGAGAATGTAATCTGACTATGAATCATCCTGCAGATTCGTTGGCCCCTGAGGCCCAACGTCGTGCCGCGACTGGCATTGTCGACGTGATTGAAACGTTGATCACAGAATCACAGCGAGAGACACGCCCACTGGAAGTGGATCCGGGCCGCAGTGGTCTGTTCGAGTGTTTTGTACAAGCGGAGCAACAGGGGCTGATTCCCGACGAAGCCGAATCAGCTGCCGCTGGCGACAACGAGGAGACGGAACATCTGCTGAGTCCTGATCTGTTGTGTCGACAACTGGCTCGCCGCTGGGGGTTGGACATGGCCGCCCGAGAGGCGCAGGCGATGCAAACAAAGCTGCCTGCTGATCAGCTGGAACGCATGCGGCTGCTGTGGTCTGTCATGCGGATGTGGATGGAGTGGAAATACGCCTGGCAGCGCTGGCCGGAGTATCACAGAGATGCAGCGGCTGCTGAGCCGACCGATTCTGCGGATACCAGCGACGACTGACCGTTGTCTCCATGAATCACAGGACCGCAGCGCAGCGGCAGGAGCGTCGGGGCCAAGGGGCGACCGGTTATTGGCTGGCGGGCTGACAGGCGGCGCGAGGAATAATACCAGTCGTTCTTTGAGGCTGCGGACCAACATTGCCGAGCTGCGGTGAGTCCGTGTGCCGATTCAGCCGCGGGGATGGCAGCGACTGTGAACCGACTTGAGACGACTGTGTTCCACATGCGTGTAGACCTGCGTTGTCCGGATACTGGCATGTCCCAGAATTTCCTGCAATGCACGAATGTCTGCACCGCCAGCCAGCATGTGTGTTGCGAAGCTGTGACGCAGCGTGTGTGGACTGATATCGCCACATCCGATTCGGACTGCATATCGCCGGATCAGGGCCCAGACGGATTCCCGGCCGAGACGTTTCCCACTGCGAGAGAGAAAAACCCAGCCTTCATCCTGACCGCGGACGGTGACAAGGTCAGTGCGTTCTTCGCTGAACCACGCTTTCAGAGCAGCGATGGCGACGGGATTCAGTGACACCATCCTTTGTTTGTTGCCCTTACCCGTACAGCGGCAGTACTGCTCTTCCATCACCACGTATTCGCGACGCAGAGTGACGATCTCCGACACTCGGCAGCCGGTCGCATACATCACCGCCAGAATTGCTCGGTCTCGCAGTGGAAACCGGTCTGTCGGCGAATGGGGAGCTGTTAACAGTTGATCGACCATCTCCGGACTCAGCACCCGTGGCAGGCGTTCCCATAATTTGGGGGAGCTGACCAGGTCCACAGTGCTTTCTGCCACGACTCCTTCCAGCATCAGATAGCGGAAGAACATGCGAATGCTGACAAGATTGCGACCGATGGAGCTGGCCGCAAGATTGCGGTTTTGCAGGTATTCGAGGAAGCGGGTGATTGTCTGAACGTTGATCTCGTGCAGACTGGCTCGCCCGGTCTCCCGATTCCATTCAAAGAATCGAGCGAGGTCGCGGGAGTAGGCGTCGATTGTGTTCTTCGACATGCCGCATTCGGCGTCGAGATAGTGCAGAAAGCCGCCCAGCCAGGAGGATGGGTCCTGGAATTCCCGCAGTCTGAACGTGCTGCCGACGGGGGGTCTTTTTCGTCGGGCCATGGCGTTGAGAATCCGAATCTGCGGTTTCAGAAGATTTGTCCGAGGCGGAACTCGGCCTGAGTCCGTGTGGCCCCAGCGATTCCGGCCCCGAAGTACAGTCTTTCACATCGGCCAGATTCGGATACGCCTCAGCAAAACCATCGGTCGGAAATGCGAGTCCCGGGGGCAGCAAGGTCGGGTTGCAGGGATTGCGGGGGATGCAGGGGCTCACCGGAGCGTGGGGTTGGGGGGGCTGCTGCCAATTTCAATGGCGACCCGGAGGGCGGCGGCAGCCAGAGTTTCAGGGACGGGTTGGGGGCTTTTGGCGGTCGGGAACAAGTCGACAGCACGAAAGGCCTGTTTTGATCGAATTCGGGAGTGGCCAATGGTGGACAATCATTCGAATCGTTCTAAAACAAGCACGGCGGCGAGCGTATTGGACGTTTGTTGGACGCAAATCGTTCTCTATGCCAGTGGCTCTGAAGGAAGTAGTGGGATGCGACTAGCCATTGTGGGAGGCGGAATATCGGGGCTGACGGCAGCGCGGCTGCTGCACCCAGAGCACGAAATCCACGTGTTTGAGGCGGAGTCGCGTGCTGGTGGTCACAGCAACACGGTCAGTTTTCAGTGGGATGGTCAGGACTATTCGATCGACACCGGGTTCATTGTTTACAACGACCGCACCTACCCAAACTTCATGAAGCTGCTGGATGTGTTGGGAATCGCTGGTGTGCCAACGGAGATGAGTTTTGCGGTTCGTTGTGATCGCACCGGGACGGAGTACAGCGGCACAAGTCTGGACGGTCTGTTCGCGCAGCGGCGGAATCTGTTGAGCCCGTCGTTTTTGAGGATGGTCAAAGAGATTCTGCGATTTAATCGTCAGGGCACGTCGGACGCTGACGCCCCTGCGACCACGGAAACTGTTGGCGAATATCTGCAGAGAAATGGATACGGAAGCCGGTTTCGCGACCACTACCTGCTTCCCATGGGGGCAGCCATCTGGTCATGTCCGTGCGGGACATTCGCCGACTTTCCGATGCACTTCATTTTGGAGTTCTATCGGAATCACGGGTTGCTGAGTCTGACCAATCGACCGCAGTGGTACACGATTCCAGGTGGTTCGCGGCGTTATGTAGAGCGACTGATTGCTCCGTTTCAGGATCACCTGCATGTGGGAGATCCGGTTCGTTGTGTGCGGCGAAATGGAGAATCTGTCACCGTCTGCACGGAGACAGCAGAGTCGTCGTTTGACGAAGTGATTTTCGCCTGCCATTCCGATCAGGCGTTGTCATTGCTGGAAACTCCGACTGCGGCTGAGTCGGAGATTCTTGGTGGTTTTCCATACTCGCAGAACGAGGCGGTTCTGCACACGGATGAACGTGTGTTGCCACGGGCGCGGCGGGCGTGGTCAGCCTGGAATTATCGCATCGGGACTGGACCGGAGCAGCGAGCGACAATTACCTATAACATGAACATTCTGCAGCACATTCAGTCGCCTCACACATTCAGCGTGACACTGAATGACACAGACCTGATCAGTGCAGATCGTGTGATATCGCGGCACAAGTATTCACACCCCATTTTTACGACAAAGCGGGCTCAGTTGCAGTCGCAGCATCAGCGTCTCATTCGCAGTGGGCGAACATCGTTCTGCGGGGCGTACTGGGGCAACGGTTTTCACGAAGATGGAGTAAACAGCGCTCTGGCCGTCGTCTCGGCGTGGGGAATCGGCGGCATCGAATCTGCCGCAGGATCGGCGTTTCGCCCGGCTGAGGTTGTATCAGCTTCGGCTCAACCGATGGCGGGGGCCTAGGCATGCACAGCTGTCTGTACCACGGTTTTGTTCGTCACCGTCGTTTTCAGCCCGCGGAAAACAGGTTTCGGTTTTCATTGTTTCAGCCATATCTGGATCTGGATGAGCTGGGGCAGGTCTTCGATGGTTCGTGGCTGTGGTCGGTGGAGCGTTTTGGGCTGGCCCAATTTCGGCGATCGGATCATTTCGGAGATCAGCAGCGTCCGCTGAAGGAGTGTGTTCTGGAGGAGGTCGAGCGGCAGACCGGTGAGCGGCCCGCCGGTCCGGTGCGGTTGCTGACCAACCTGCGTTACTTCGGCTATATCATCAATCCGGTCAGCTATTTTTTCTGCTTCGATTCAACCGGGCAGCGTGTTCAGGCGGTGTTGGCGGAAGTGACCAACACGCCATGGGGAGAACGTCATCTGTATGTTTTGCCGGCCATTCGGAATCAGGATGGCACCTGTCGCCAGCTCTGGAATGACAAGGTGTTTCATGTGTCGCCCTTCATGCAGATGAATCAGCGTTACAGCTGGCGGATGTCGGAGCCGGGCCGGTCTCTGTTCATTCACATTGAGAATCATGTTCGCGGCAGCGATGCAGCAGCGAGCGAGAGGGCTGGACGCGACGGGACGAACTTGTTTGATGTAACGATGCGAATGCGTCGCTGCGAGATCACTCCCGCCATTCTGCGAAAGACACTTTTGTCACAGCCGATTCTGACTGCAAGAGTTGCTGCTGCAATTTACTGGCAGGCCTTTCGGCTATGGCGAAAAGGTGTGCCATTTGTTCCGCATCCAAAGTCCGCGACGGCGGTCGGAAACACCAATGAGCTTCCGTCAGTGGTAAGTGGAAGCTGAGGAATTTTTGCCTGGCGGCGGGATGTTGGCCGCCGTCAAACTGGATTTCAATACGGGGATATGACGGGATGTCGACTCAACCGACTCTGGTAGACCACCGCACACAGACTTCGAAGCACGTTTCTGTTCATGGCACCGCAGTTGTGTCCGGGGGACGCAGCGGATTTGGTTCGCTTTCGGCTCGCGCACTGCGTCGCTCGCTGTCTCAGATTGAGCAGGGTGAACTGGTGCTGGCCGACGGGATTCATGTGGAACGGTTTGGCAGCACGGCGAAGTGTGACTTGCAGGCTCGGGTCACCGTGCGTGATCCGGGTCTTTACCAGCGGCTTGTTTTCGACGGGGCGCTGGGGGCAGCCGAGTCGTATCTGGAGGGCGAGTGGGATGCTGACGACCTGGCCAGCGTGTTTCGAGTGCTGTTGCGGAACGAACATGTTCTGGAGGGTTTCTCCGGAGTGATGTCGAGGCTTGCTGCCATTCGGCATCGCTGGGGACATTTTCGCAACCGGAATTCGAAATCCGGAAGTCGTCGCAACATTCATGCTCACTACGACCTGGGTAACGAATTCTTCTCCCTGTTTCTGGATCCGACGATGATGTATTCGTCCGCGATCTTTCCGAACCAGCAATCCAGTCTGGAAGAAGGGTCATTGGAGAAGGTCGACCGAGTTTGTCGCCAGTTGCAGCTTCAGCCGGATGAACACGTTGTCGAGATCGGTACCGGGTGGGGGACATTTGCGATTCATGCCGCTCGCAATTACGGCTGCCGGGTTACGTCCACCACAATTTCTGATGAGCAGTTTCGCATGGCGACAGATCGGGTTCGTGAAGCGGGGCTGGAAGATCGGGTGACGCTGCTGAAACAGGATTATCGCGACCTCGAAGGCAAGTATGACAAGCTGGTGTCGATCGAGATGATCGAAGCGGTGGGCCGAAAATTCCTCGATGAGTATTTCCGGAAGTGCTGCAGTCTGCTGAAGGAAGACGGAGCGATGATGATTCAGGCAATCACGCTTCCGGAGCAGCGTTACGAGGGTTACGAAGACTCGGTGGACTTCATTCAGAAATACATTTTCCCCGGAGGCTTTCTGCCCAGTATTCGATTGATGCAGGACTGCGTCGCAAAGCAGACGGACCTCAGAATGCTTGCCCTGGATGATTTCGGTGTGCACTACGCCCGCACGCTGCGATTCTGGAATCAGGCTTTTCACGAACGTCTGGCGGAGGTTCGCGAGCTGGGTTTTGATGATCGCTTCATTCGCATGTGGCGTTACTACCTGTGCTACTGTGAAGCCGCGTTTCTGGAACGAGCGACCGGTCTGGTTCAGGTGCTTTGGGGGCGGCCTCAGTGTGGGCTTGGCCGTGCCTGATTTTCTCTGACGGGTGTGACGCAGGAATTTGTTTTTTAAGGATGTCTGTGATGGCACTGCTGCATTTGATGGCCCCGTTGATCGGGATGGCGGAAGCCGGTCGGCTTCCTGACACACTGGTTCGAGCTGGAATTCGTGGGCTGCTGCGCGGTCGTCTTGATGAACTGCAGACGCTGTCACCGGCCTCCCAGATGGATTCCTTTCGGTCATTTCTTGGAGAAGCCTGCAGTGGTCCGATTGCGATGCTGCCGGAGAAGGCCAACGAACAGCATTACGAAGTGCCCGAGGCATTTTTTGGCGCGGTCCTTGGTAACCATCGGAAATACAGCTGCTGCTACTGGCCGGAAGGAGTCACGAATCTTCACGAAGCGGAAGAGCAATCGCTGCGAGTCACCTGCGAGCGTGCGGGGCTGGCGGACGGGCAGCGAATTCTGGAACTTGGCTGCGGCTGGGGATCGCTTAGTCTCTGGATGGCGGAGCAGTACCCGGAGTCCCGAATTACAGCTGTGTCAAACTCGCATTCTCAGCGGGAATACATCGAAAAGGCCGCTGCTGAGCGAGGACTGCGGAATCTGAAAGTACTGACCTGTGACATCAACGATCTGCAGACCGAAGGTGGTTTTGACCGCGTGGTCAGTGTGGAAATGATGGAACATGTCCGCAATCACACGCGGCTGTTTGAACGCATCTCGGGATGGCTCAACCCTGGTGGTCGACTGTTCGTTCACATCTTCTGCCACCACCGATTTGCCTACCCGTTTGAGGTCCGAGACGAAACGGACTGGATGGCGAAGTACTTCTTTTCCGGTGGAATGATGCCCAGTCAGAATCTGCTGCTGAACTGTCAGCAGCATCTGCGACTGCAGCAGCAGTGGTTATGGGATGGTACCCATTACGAAAAGACCAGCAACGCGTGGCTGCAGATGATGGATTCCAGGGACGACACCGTGGTCGAAATTCTGAAGCAGGCATACGGCAGCGACTGGCGCAAGTGGAAGTCCCGCTGGAGGATCTTCTTCATGGCCTGCGCAGAATTGTTTGGCTACAACGGCGGGAACGAATGGTTTGTCTCCCACTACCTGTTCGAGAACCCGCAAAGTGTCTGAGCTGACACGTTGCCGGTGCAGGCGTTGTCTCCTGCACCGGTCAGCGACTGTGACCCCGGACGAATCCTGCCGCGAGCATTCAGGGCAGTTCGCGGACTTTCAGGTTGCGAAACTCAATCGGCGATCCTTCCGATTCAAGGCACAGAAAGCCGCTTGCGGGGGAGCAACCGGTTCCTCCTGAGACTTCTTCACCGTTCACCCACAGGCGCACCTCACCGTTGATCGCCCGAATGTAATAGTGGTTCCATTCCGGCGTCCCTTTGCTGACGTTCTTGCTGGGAAAGCTGCGTCTGCCGTTGGGAGCGACCGGAGCAAACGGAGTCATTTTGGCCTTCCCGGTTGGAAACACGTCGCCATTGGTTGTGAACCAGTCGGGTTCCTTCCCCTGTCTTTGGCGGTAATTATCGGCGTAGCCATGGTCGAGGATCTGAACTTCGATTCCCTCCGGCAGTCCGCCTGGTTTCAGGGTGGCCAGATTGGCCTCTGAAGCCCACAGGAAGACGCCGGAGTTCCCTGCAGCTTTCAGGTGCCGCCATTCCACGGAGACTTCCAGATTGGTGTACTGCCGCTTTGTTCTCATGACCCCCACCGGCTTCCCGGTGCAGTGAATTTCTCCGTTGGGGAAGCTCCATGTGGATTCTTCGCAGTTCACGTTGACGAAGTCGTCGCTGCCAAGAGAGGTCCACTCCGGGCCGGCCAGCGAGATCTTTGAAGTGGTGGGAGCGTCCTGGGCGCTGCACAGACTGCTGAGGAAAACAAAGCAAAGAATTGTGTTCAGTTTCACCTGGGAATCCTTGTGTTTGTGAGAAATTCGGCGGTGGGATGCAACCATCCCGGGCAGATGATTGAGCCCCCATGGCTGCTGTGAATAATTCCGAGTGATCGACTGAGTCGCTCGGCAGTGATCTTTGTTCAACGTTCTACTGCATTCTGCGGGGAATGTCACCCGGCCCACAGAAACCACCTGTCGCTATCTGAATCGCTCCATGAAAAATCCAGACTTGTTTGTGCACCTCCTGCCGGATCTGATTCCAGCTGGATCTCTGAATGGCGGGACAGCAGTTGTCATCGACATTCTGCGGGCGTCAACCACGATCACAACAGCGCTCGCGGCAGGGGCTTCAGCAGTAATTCCATGCCAGACGCCGGACGCTGCGTTTGCGATGCGGGAACGTCTGGCCGGAGTATCTGTGTTGCTGGGCGGTGAACGCGGCGGCGTACGGATTGAGGGATTTGACCTGGGGAATTCTCCTGCGGAGTACCCGTCTGCAGTCGTGGAAGGCAGGACAGTCGTCTTCACGACGACCAACGGGACGCGTGCACTGCAACTGTCCGCGACCGCTGATCAGATTCTGATCGGTGCTTTTGTCAATCGCACCACCCTGCGGGACCGCTTAAATGCGGACCAAAAGTCGGTGCATCTTGTTTGTGCCGGAACAAACGGGGGCGTGACCGGAGAAGACGTGCTGTTTGCGGGCTGTGCTGTCGAGGATCTGCTGATGGCAGCAACACCGGGTGTCAGCTGGCAGCTGAATGACAGTGCCGAACTGGCTCTGAGATTATGGCGAAGTGTGACAGCGGTGCCGCAGGCAGCACCGGCGGCGATCGAGAAGTTTCTGCAGACCACTCAGGGAGGCCGCAATCTGCTGCAGATTGGATTCGGGGCTGACCTCGAACGTTGCTCCCATTGCGACAATCACGCTGTGTTGCCGGAGTTCGACAAGCACGCCGGACAGTTGTTATTGCATTCCGGCACCTGAAGAATGCGTGCCGGGCTGCTGCGTGCGCGGGTGGCGGAGACAGGTCTGCGACCACAGTGACCAGCGGCGCATGCACAGTGACCAGCGGCGCAAGTACAGTGACCAGCGGCGCATGCTGGACAATCAAATGCCTGACGGCGGTGATTCTGCGGAGACATTCATTGCACGAATTCGAGTTGTGAGCGAGAATCCAGGTTGCTGTCTTCGCAGCGATCCCTCCCTGAAGTCTTCCACCCTGTCCCGCTGAACTGGCGGGATTCCCACCGGGGCTGATCCATGAATCTCTGCAGCTCGTTTCTTCGTCTGCTGGTGTGCCTGTGCCCGGCGGTACTTGTCAGTGAATGCGTTGTTGTGCAGGCCGATGAAGTCCCGGAGTTTGGTGATTCAGAACGCCAGTTTCTGCAGCAGTTCTGTCTGGATTGTCATGCGGGTGCGGAAGCGAACGCAGAGTTATCTCTTGATGTTTTGACAACTGCTGACTCGTTGATTCGTTATCGTCAGGCTGCGGATAAGGTTGTTCGCGTGCTGACCGCCGGCGAGATGCCTCCTGCGGATGCTGAGCAGCCGGATGGCGCCGTACGTGACAAGGTGCTGCAGCGGATCCGCGAAGTGCTGGATTACAACGATCGCCATGCGGAGCCGGATCCCGGGCGGGTGACGATGCGGCGTCTGAATCGGCTGGAGTATCGCAATACCATCCGTGATCTGATCGGTTTGTCATTCGACCCCGCCGCGGATTTTCCATCCGATGACATTGGCCATGGATTCGACAATGTGGGTGATGTCCTGACGATTTCACCCATCCTGATGGAACGTTATCTGGCGGCTGCCGAAACCATCATGGACAAAGCCATCACGCCCGTACCACCACCGGTTGCCAAAAGACACCTGTCATCGAAGTACACAGAACCGGCGTCCGGGGATGTCGCGACGAAATATCTGGACGGGCGTTACCGCCGGCTTTCAACCGACGGGGCTGACGGTGTGGCCACCGGTCCTCTGCATACGCCGTACAAATGGCAATCCGGCGAGTACCGGTTTCGTGTGAAGGCGTATGGTCAATCCGGGACGGGGCAGCCGATTCGCATCGCCGTTCTTGTGCAGGGGGCGGAATTGCAGCAGGTTTCCAGCGAGGAGGAGCTGGCTCAGCTTTCCGGCAGTATTCGCAAGCCGGCT
This sequence comes from Planctomycetota bacterium, assembly GCA_017859815.1. Classification (GTDB taxonomy): domain Bacteria; phylum Planctomycetota; class Planctomycetia; order Planctomycetales; family Planctomycetaceae; genus SXXK01. The sequence continues at coordinate 11,304 of JAFMMM010000140.1, forward strand.
CGCATTCTGGAGACCTTTGAGGTGACGTCTGTCGATGCAGAGAATGCTCAGACCTTTGAAGTCATTGTGCCGGAGATGCCGGGGCGAGATCGCATGATGGTTGGTCAGTATCAGCCGGCTGAAGGAATGCCCCCGGGAAAACTCTGGATCGAATTTTTGGCCCTGGATGGGCCACTGGACACCAGACCGGCTTCCCAGCGACGACTGCTCGACTACCCGGCTGAGCTTCCTGAATCAGAACGGACTGCCTTTGTGTTGCGTCGATTTCTGCGGCGTGCCTGGCGGAGGCCGGTCAGCGAACAGGAGGTGTCTCGCCTGGCGCTTCTGGCTGATCAGCTTGTGGAGCAGGGGGAGCCGTGGGAAGCGGGGATGCAGTTGGCGCTGCAGGCAGCACTCTGTCGAGCGGATTTTCTGTTTCGAGTTGAACGCGACCAGGATCCGGACGATCCAGCCCCCAGACCGCTTTCCGAGCATCAGCTGGCCACTCGCCTGAGTTATTTTCTCTGGTGCAGTACGCCGGATGACGAACTGCTGGAACTGGCAGATTCCGGGCAGTTGTCTCAGCAACTTCCGCAGCAGGTTCGTCGGATGCTTGCCGATGAGAAATCGTCATCGCTGGTTTCAAGTTTTGCGATGCAGTGGCTGCAGTTACAGCGACTGGAGCTGGTTGCTCCCGATGCCAAAATGTTCCCGGTATTCAACGATCAGCTTCGCGGTGCGATGCGTCGAGAGACGGAGTTGTTCATCGAAACCGTGATTCGCGAGGACCTCAGTTTGCTGCAGTTAATCGCCGCGGATTTTACCTGGTTGAACGAGCCGCTGGCGAAGCTGTACGGGATTCGTGATACGGCGGGGAACCGGGAGGGACAGCCGGACCAGGGGGGGGGCGATCCGATCCGCGGCGAGGAGTTCCAGCGGGTTTCGTTGCAGGAAGGCGATCGAGGTGGTCTGCTGACGCAGGCGAGTGTGCTGACAGTGACATCCAACCCGACGCGCACATCCCCGGTGAAGCGGGGACGCTGGGTTCTGGAGCAGATCCTGGGAGCTCCACCTCCGCCTCCTCCTCCCAATGTTCCCGAACTGCCGGAAGCGGAGGC
>JAFMMM010000529.1 GCA_017859815.1 Planctomycetota bacterium
GTCGCATGGACAAAAGCCATCATTCCCGACTGTGCTGGAATTTCACTTCGGCCAAACGCTCCCAGCGGATAATTCACCGCGAAACTTGCACCATCGGAATCAGCAGCTTCCGCAGGTGTCTTCGCGTCCGCGACGTCTGTAGCGTCCGCTGTTTCCTCTGTTTTTGCTGCGGCGTCCGGTGGGGCCGGAGGATTACTGAGTGTGGCGATGACCTGCGCCGATGTACCATCTGTCCAGACCAGACTGCCAATCGCAGCCGGCTTGTCGGCGGTCGCAGGAGCCTTCCCGGCCATGGTCAGGGACAGGCGATTGATTCCTTCCTGACTCCAGTCCGCACCGGAAAAGTGAGCGGTCAGCTGAGTGTCTGCCAGCGTCACGGATTCCAGCGAAATGATCGGGGCTTCCGGCTTCGGATCGTATTCCTGATCCGGAGTCTTGTCGGCGGTATCGCCTTCGGGATTGCCGTTCGCTGATGGAATCGGAGCACGCGAGATTCGACCTTTCAGGCTATCACCTTCGCCGGAGATCTCCAGGTACGCCGTCTGCGGTGATTTCGCCAGTTGTGTCAGCTGCAACTTGTAATGCCCGGCTGGTTGTCGCGCTGGCGCAGGTGACCACTCAAAGCGTTCGCCAGCAACCCACGTTTCCCTAATCTTTGTGTCTTTGTCGAACAGGTCGCCGTCAGTGATCACCAGGCTGGCCAAACGACCGGGCTCCACTGTACCAAGGTCTGCAGACAGGCCGAACAGAGCCGCCGGTGCTGTGGTCATGGCCCGCAAGGCGACCTCAGGGGACAACCCACGCTCTACAGCAGTGCGGACACCTTTGAGGAACTGATCCGGCGAATCCAGTCGATTGGTGCTGAATGAAAAATTCACGCCGGCTGCAGCCAGTCTGGCCGGGTTCTCCGGTGCCAGGTCCCAGTGCATCAGGGATTCCAGTGTGACACCGATGGCAGCTTCCGGAACCGTGACTTCAGGCGGTGTTGGAAATGCCACTGGCAGAATCATGGGACGCCTCAGGGCGGCGATTTCTTCCAGACGACGATATTCCCGTCCGTTGCCAACCACGACCAGGGACAGTCCGAATTCCGTAGCGAATCGTTCGGCTCGCAGTACAAACTGTTCGTTCGATGTTGAAACCATCACGGGCATGCTGCCGTTCAGCACGGGTTGCAGGGCCTGCAGTGCGTCGTTCAGTTCCACCGCTGGAAGTGTCGGGTCTGCAGCCACGGCTGCCCGCGCGTCCCGATACCACTGGGCGTCCAGAATTGCCTGGCGAGCCAGAGCAACTGCGCCCATCGGGCTGCCCGGGAATCCATTGCCACGCGATCGCCGCTGTAACGTCAGCAGCAGATTTTGAGCAACATCGCGAGCCAGCAGCAATTGTCCCGGACGACCGTTGCCGGTGGAAACCACTGCGCTGGTGCCACGAATGACACCCTCGGCCGGGGCCACAAGGCGGGCCACAAAGCCTTCCCGCCGATGCTTGTCTGATTCACCAGCATCAGGAATTTGATCCGCCGCTGATAACTGCGGAGTGACCTGGCCGTTCCAGTAGCGAGCGGTTCCGTTGAGCCGATCACTGGAAAGTGACTGCTCGCTGTACGCATCAATGAATCCGGCATACACCGAATGTCCGTCCAGCGCGATCGTCACCGCTTCCTCCGGAACGGCGGCATCCTGCCCCACGGCTGTAATGCGACCATTGCGAATGACAATCGTACAGTCCGAAATTGCCCTGCCGGGGCTGACGACGACGTTGACGCCCGTGATGGCTCGGGTGTTCGGATTCGCAGTACGTGGCGACTGCTGAGGTACGGTGCTCTCATCGGCCCGCAGAGCTGCAAAGGTCGAAACCACCAGCAAGGCGGCACAGACCATTGTACGGTTCGGTGTTGTCATGGAGTAGGTTTCCCCGCGATGAACGGTTACTGAAGTCCTGTCGAGGCGTCTCAATCGGACCTTCTCGAGAGATAAACGTTCTTCAGACTAGGTCCTGCAATCGCCTTTTCCAGGTGCTTCATTCGGGATGACCGGAAAAGTTGGGGAAATGAATTCGAGTGTTGCGTTAAAGCAACATCACCAGTCCCTCCAGAGTCAGCACTCGCCGATAAACCGCACGCACCTGCTCAGCCGTTTCGCAGTCAGGTTCCAGCGTGATCGAAACGTGTCGCCCCTTCGCGGTCTGACGAATGGAGCAGGGCGGGTCTGCTTGCAGTTCCAGCTCGGTGCGAACCGCAGCAAGCGTCCGGGCGACAAAATTGTTACTGGCAGAACCGATGATTTTGAACGTAAATTGGCAGGGAAACTGGTGTCGGGATTCCAAAACCTCAACAGATGGCAGATCGCTCACTGCGGTGATTCCGATTCAATGTCAGAGAATGCGACTGCTTCGAATGGAATCAGTCGGCTGGCAATTCTCAGACGAGAGTAACGCCTGTACAACAACCGTGGGACACGGGCACTCGACTTTGGCGGAATTCCCGTTCGCGATCAGTTCGGCCGCCGCGTTTGTGGCAACATGTCAACAAGCCGTCATTTTCGGCACTCTCGTCCACAATTGACACTTCAGTCTCATGGATTCATCGTTCAACAGTCATGCTGAGACAAATCCCGGGCAGGCCCCCCCGTTGGATGCGGAAGCGATCCGTTCCGGCATCTGCATCGGCGGGCGCAAAATTGCCTCGCGATTCTTCCTCGCTCCGCTGGCAGGGTACACACAACTGGCTTTTCGAGTTGTGATTCGACGCCAGGGCGGTCTGGGGCTGGCAACCACCGACCTTGTGCTGGCCACAATGCTGTGGTCCGAACGTCCGAAGTCACTGGATCTGGTGCAGACCTGTCCGGAAGATACGCCGCTTTCTGTGCAGATCTTTGGGGGACAAACTCACGATCTGGTCCGGGCCGCTCGCTGGCTGGAGGATCACGGGTA
>JAFMMM010000141.1 GCA_017859815.1 Planctomycetota bacterium
CACCTCCACAGGTGCCACCCACCTCCAAGGTGCCACCCACCTCCACGGTGCCACCCACTTCACACGGTGCCACCCACCTGCACACGGTGCCACCCACCTCCACACGGTGCCACCCACTTCACACGGTGTCTCGCCCCCAACCTGGCCCGCCGAATGTGCTACACCTTACGGTCGGGGTTTTGCCCGGCGACGGGTTCAGCCGGAACAGCGGAAATCCGGGAAGGGCTGAGTAAAGATTGGTCTGAGAGGGTTTTGAACCGAATCGATGTCGCCATCCGACAACATTTCGTTGCCGCCAGCACAATCACTTCAATTGCACGATATCAGTCGATGGGAGTCCGAAGACGATGACAAACTGAGAATTCTGTTTGCCGAATTGAATCGGAGGAGCCAAGGTTACAACAGATATTCTCCCGAACGGTCTGTCGATCCGACAGCTCGCATGTGCTCAGGAATCACAACATGTCTGACACCAATCTCGTGCAGCCCACACAACAGGGTCAATTTGTCGAACGCCGCAGTGGAACCCGCTCCGGGTCTCCGGGCGGTATCGAACGTCGCCAGTTCCGCGATGGACAGCGTCATGCTCGGCCCGAGGTCGCTGAATTCGCGGACGCAATCGACCAGTACAAGCTGCAGAACCGTCGACGCTTCATCACCTTCGAAGAACTTTACGACGTGATGATCTCACTCGGCTACCACCGCTGAGTAATACTGCAACACTGAACGCACAACCGAGCTCTTCTGAACTGTCCCTCGCATCAATGCCGGGTGAGTTTCAGGCTGTCGGCCTGCTGAAGTAAGCATTCAAGAATTTCATCAAAACGGTATTCACGCGAAGTTGCGCCTGGATACCGTTTATTCGTTGCCTTCCGTGTAACGATCAACTCTCGCGTGAGTTGTATACAACAGCCACCTCCCGTGGTCTCGCAGCAGCATCCCACTGGATCGATTCCACTCAGGATGTGTCAGCGGACTCGGTGCCTTTTCCCAGTGCAACAGATCTTTCGACTCGGCGAGGTAAGTGACCCACTGCCGGGGTTTTTCGGTATCATCGCTGCCATGCAGCACTGCCACATATCGATCCTCGACACGGACCAGCTGGTTCATCGCCATCATTTGACTGTCATAGTTGGGTCCCGGCTGCATCACCGGATCGTCCTGCACGTTGGTCCAGACCTTCATATCAGTTGATCGAGCCAGCCAAATTCCCTGATCACGTCGCTCGTAAAAGAGCCACCACCCATCGGTATTCTTCAGGGCTACCGGCGTGCCAAAAGGGCCAGCGGGGATTGGTTGACCGTCAGTAAGACGAATATCCAGTGTACCAATGCGAGTCCACTTGATCCCGTCGGGTGAACTCAACAACTGTGCCTGATCCTCCGCACCTTCCGCAAACATGTACAGCGTATCGCCATCGCGAACAATCATCATGTCTTCCACCCACAGATCGCTGATCAGTGGATTTTGCGGGTGACGTTTCCAGTGCAAACCATCGACCGATGTCGCATACCCTAACAGTCGCAGGGAAGGAGTTTGGTCCGGGTCATAGCCCGTATACCACAGCTTCCAAACACCCTGTTCATGCATGATCCAGCCGCGTTCCCGAATCAGCTTGTCCCACGCGTTATGCTGCCCTGCAAAGAGTGCATCTTCCCGTTCAGGAACGAACAACCGTGGAAGTTCCTGAGCCAAAGCAAAATGCCCCTGCACAAACGCAGCCAAAAGCATCAGCGTCAAAACAACTGCACGAAATATGATGTTCATGGCGATTTCTGTCCCATCGAGATGCCGATTTTTGGAACACGCAGAAGCGACTCCTGCCCGGTCAACTACTCGTCGCCCACCGCTGTCATTGTCCTGTCGAGCGAAGTGATGCGACTAATCTCTTCAGCAGACAGGCAGCGGTCAAACAGAGCGAGTTCATCAAAGTCACCGGTATAAGCGATTCCGAGCATGACAGCTGTCTGGTCCTGATCCCAGTCCATCTGCAGCGGACGCTTTAACTGCCCAACCGATTTCCCATTGAGATACAGGGTCGCTTCTCCGGGACTTTGATCCGAAGCGTTGAGATTACGAAAAGTCCACGCAACATGAGTCCACTTCTCTCGCTGAAAGGGAGGCTGCCTGACAACGACCATGGGGCGTTCCTGCTCACCGATCTTTTCCCACGGTCGATCCTGTGGATTCCAGTACGCGTACTCAGAGAACACTCCCAGTCGAAAGACGCGAGGCAAATCTTTGTCGAAGTCCACAAAGAATGAACCATCATTCCAGCGACTGTCTGTGAGCTGAATGGGATCGCAGTATCCAGGTGCCAAATCGTGGTCCGGATTCAATCGCAGCCAGAACGAAACAGTTCCGTCCCAATTCTGTTTCCGATAACCGGAATTGAGTCCGGAGAACATCGTGATCTGCTGTTTGTCTTTTCCTCCAAATCGAAGGAATGCGCCCCGTCGGTTCCCGTCCAGTTCCGAAATCCGACGCAGATCAGATCGAGTATTTCCCGCACGAATCACTTTGCGTTCGAGTGAGGCAGCCGTACGCAAACGGCGGTCCTGGCCCAACTCTGCATCCATCCCCTGATCGAACGTTGCCAAAAAAATCAATGACGCGTTCGGCTCTTCGGCCCCCACGGACGAGCAGGTTGCCACCAACAGGATTGCCACCACAAATCGCTGCATCTCTTATGCTCCTCACCGCCGCTCTAACGGCCACTGCCAAATCTTCCCAAAACAAGCCACTCCCTCAATACCGTCACAGGATGCGAGGAGTCCCCCAGTGCTCTCGATATTCCCTCATCACGAAGGCATCTGCCGTTTTCGAGCTTGTGATCGCCAGCTGCGTCGGATCAAACTCCAGAGTCTGGCCGGTTCTTGCCGCGATATTTGCCAGATGCACAACACCGGCAGAAAGAACCCCCGCCAATACATCTGCATTTGTTGATGAGTCTGCATCTCGAACCGCTGCGAGGAAATTGCTGTGATGTGCCGGCAAGTCCACTGCACCAGTTCTTTCAGCGATCAATTTGTTGCGTGGTCCATAGAGTTTCCATCCCTTTGTGTGGCCCATCACCAGAAGTCCCTGCGTCCCGTAGAAGGCCGCCCCGTTTTCGTAACCTTCCTGAACGTAAGGCGACCACGTTCGCTGCTCGAAAATCAGCTGCTTCGTTTTGCCGCCATTGGCAGCCGACGGATACTCACAAACGGCGTACTGAGTGTCGGGGAACTGCTGATCGTCATCGAAAAAATGCAGTCCGCCCAGCCCGGCAATTCTTGAGGGCAATTCCGAAACCCCCAGACCCCAGAGTGCCACATCGATGTCATGGACACCGTCATTGCCGATATCACCGCAACCAAAGTTGTACCACCATCGCCAAATTGCATGTAACATGTTTGAGCGATAAGGAACGGCCGGGGCCGGGCCCAGCCATGTATCAAAGTCCAGATGCTCCGGGGGGGCCGAAGGCTGCGTTTTACCAATGGATCCTCGACGCTGACTATTCCACGCCTTGGCTACCAGCACTTCGCCGATTTCCCCGCTGAGAACTCGCTCAATCCCCTCACTCACAAAGCCGGTACTGCGACTTTGAGTTCCCACCTGCAACTGCATTCCCGTTCGTTTTACAGTGTCCTGCAGAAGTCGACCTTCCCGCAAATTGTGACAGCACGGCTTCTCCACGTACACATGCTTACCGGCGTCCATCGCCAGCACCGCGGCCGGAGTGTGCCAGTGATCGGGAGTAGCTATCAGAACCGCCTCGACTGCGGCGTCATCAAGAATGTCCCGCATGTCGCCTGTAGCCTTCGGAGCACGCCCGCCGCCATCAGTCACGATTTTTGCTGCGGCGGCGAGTCGCTGCTGATCCACATCGCAGACCCACGACAGTTTCACATCCTTGCGTGGTGCGAGCTGTTTCAGATGCCCGCTGCCCATCCCTCCGCAACCAATCACACCAAGATTGACCGGTCTGTCATCCGGACTCGATCCCGGTGCCGCAAAAGCACCGACAGAAACTGAAGCAACCGATCGCTGCAGGAATCCGCGTCGTCCCGTACCGTTCATTCTCGCCCCTCCCGGTAAAGCCTCATCGCCGTCGGCAAAATACAGCCGAAGCAAAGACGACAAGTGACAGGTAAAGACAGAAACGGACCCATTGGTCCATTCCGCTGTGCTTCGTGACTTTAGCAGCAACAGGGCAAGTTCGCACGCAACATGCGGGCAGCCGAGAGCATACGGCGAGTCGGTCGGCATCCTGGCAGACCCCGCGACAACGTTCAGGAGAACAAGCCCCAAAGACGCAATCTGCAGGCGCAGACGCCGCCTTACTGTCAGCTCAGGATTTCGTGATTCACACGACCATGCACGTCGGTCAAACGGAAATCACGGCCCGAATAACGGAATGTCAGTTGCTCGTGATCAATCCCCATCAGATGCAGGATCGTCGCGTGCAGGTCGTGGACATGCATGCGGTTCTCTGCCGCTGCAAAACCAAATTCATCAGTCGCCCCGTACGCCATACCGCCTTTGACACCACCACCGGCCAGCCAGACAGAAAAGCCGTGATTGTTGTGGTCGCGTCCCATTGATCCTTCGGAAACAGGTGTGCGCCCGAATTCTCCTCCCCACAGGATCAAAGTCTCTTCGAACAGGCCTCGCTCCTGCAGATCTCGAATCAACGCAGCAATCGGCTGATCCACAGCCTGAGCTTTACCGCGATGATCGGCAATATTTCCGTGGTCATCCCACGGCTGACCATTGCCGTAAAATAACTGCACCATGCGGACTCCACGCTCGAGCATACGCCGCGCCGCCAGACAACCATCGGCAAATTCACCGCTTCCGTACGCATCTCGAGTGGCTTTGGTTTCCTTCGAAAGATCGAACACCTCCTGTGCTTCTGTCTGCATCCGGAACGCCATCTCCATGGACAAAATCCGCGATTCCAGCGCATTGTCAGCCCCCCCGCGGCGGTCGAGATGCAGTTCGTTCATCTGTTTCAGCAGATCAAGTTGCTCCCGCTGAGCCGTCAGGGAGACACCGCCGTTGCTGATGTCCTGAATTACACGGCCCGGGTCCATCCGGGAGTTATTGATATGAGCTCCCTGATAAATCCCCGGCAAAAATCGATTTCCCCATAAGGCCGGGCCAACAACAGGCTTGCCAGGACACAGAACAACAAAACCGGGCAGATTTTGATTCTCGGTACCAAGGCCATACAACAGCCATGATCCCATGGAAGGCCGCGTGGGCTGAGTTTCCCCGCTGGTCATCATTAGCAGCGACGGCTCATGATTCGGGATATTGGTGTGCATTGAGCGAATCACGCAGAGGTCGTCAGCACACTCCGCCAGATGCGGAAAGATCTCGCTGATTTCCAACCCCGACTGACCATGCTTCGCAAACTTGAAGGGTGACTTGAGCAGTCCACCGGTCTTTCGTTCCGTTTTCAGATCTGCTGCTTCCGGCCGTTGCCCGTTGTATTTCTCCAAAGCGGGCTTCGGGTCGAATGTATCCACCTGCGAAGGCCCACCATTCATAAACAGATGAATAATTCGCTTCGCTCGCGGTGCAAACATCGGCAGCTTTGGTGCCAAAGGCCCTCCCGCCGAACCGGAAACCGGAGTCTCCGCCTGCAACAGACCGGCCAGCCCAAGAGCGCCAACTCCCGTCCCCAGCCGCTGCAGCATTTGCCGACGGGAAACACCAGGGACTGTCGTCATCAGCGGCGTTGCGGGAATCAATTTCATGATGTCGGCTCCACAGAAAACGGTGTTCTTGCGCACGTTGGGATGTCAGGGTCTCACCGAAGAAATCTCGGCCATCCAACCAGACAACATCCACTCTCCAGTGACGACCCCGGGGAATTCTCGACGGCACATTGGTCAGCCTCGCAAAATTCCTGCAGGTCAATCCACATACATAAACTCATTGCTGCCCAGCAGAACCTGAGCGTAACGAGCCAGACGGCTCAGCCGAGTTCCCTGCTGCTGTTCGGCGGTATCCTGCAAACTCAGGTAAGCCTGTCCCAGCTGCAGTTCCCGATCGGAAACATCACGTCCAAATGCCAGTCGAAACGCCAGGCGAATCTGTTCATCAGCCGATTCCCCGGCCTCCTGCTGCAGGCGATCCGCGAATGCTTCCGCCTGACGCAGCATGAACGGGCTGTTGATCACAAAGAGCTGCTGTTGCGGCACGGTCGTCTCTGAACGCGTTGAACTGGTAATGTTGGGATCGGGGAAGTCAAACAGCCGCAGCATATTGTCCAGTTCATGCCGACTGATAAAGGCATACACCGTTCTCCGATCGTTCTCTGGATCCGTCAGTCGTGTCGACACTCCCCCCAACTCGCGATTCAATCGTCCGGACACCGCCAGCAGGCTGTCACGCCATGCTTCAATATCCAGCCGACGTCTGGGCATCCGCCACAGCCACTGGTTGTCGGCATCAATCTGTTCGTTGGCTGCGACCGACTCACTGCTAAGATGATAGACCGCCGACAACATGATCTCGCGGTGCAGGGCCTTGAGCGACCACCCCTGTTCAATCAGTCGCAGCGCGAGGTAATCCAGCAGTTCCGGATGCGTCGGAGCATCACCGAGGCTTCCAAAGTTGTCAGACGTGGCGACCAGTCCGCGTCCAAAATGATGCTGCCAGATTCGATTGGCAATCACTCGCGCGGTCAACGGATTCTCTGGAGATGCGATCGCATCGGCCAGTTGTTTCCGACCACTGCCATCCTGAAACAGAACTGGCTCGTCACCGGCTATGACTTTCAGGAATCTGCGCGGAGCTGGCTCACCCGGATTCGCCGGGTTTCCGCGAACATACACCGACAAATCCTCAGATTTCGCTTCGCCGATGACATGGGCCTCCGGATAGCGTTCCGGCATATTCTGTTTCAACTGTTCCACTTCCAGCCGCTGTGCTGCAAGCTCCTGTTTCTGATCGTCTGGCAGCCGCTGTTCCAGTTTCTTTGCGTCAATCGCGAACAACCCCTTCTCCCCGGCGATCTGATTCAGCAGATCCTGGGAACCGGCTTCGAAATCGACCGGTGCTGTTGTGTAGACTCGGAACTGAACCGTTGCGTTCTGTCCACAGCCTCCCTGGTCCGTACCGCTGTTATCCAGCCCGGCAACCGCCTGAAATCGAGAGACCCCGTCCGGAAGATCGAACACAATCATGGAACTTGCGTGAGTTCCGATGCCGGTCTCGTATGGCTTGCCGCCGATTTTCAGCGGTTGGCCCTGAACGTTGCGATTTCGATTGATGTTGCCAAACGTCGCTTTCGTCTCTGCATTCCACTGCAGATCCAGCAGACTGACTTCGCCGTTCGCTGTCACCAGAATGGGGTTGATCCAGTCCGCGTGATCGCAGCTGTTGCCATCACCCGCATCTGTCACGACAAGATACAGTTTTTTGGCGTTGCTGATCTCAACATCAATCTCAACTGACGGTGCAGAATACGTGGCAACTCGACTGGCAAAAACAGCATTGCCTTTCCGGTCTGACCGGTCCAGTTCCTGCTGTTCATCGGCAGTCAGCTGCCCGTCCCGCTGCTTCAGCAACAGCTGCAGATGGCGTTGAAAATCAGCGGCAGCCGCACTGACAGAAGCAGGTACTGCGGCGTCGGCGGCCGTTGTCTCCGGCAGTTCCGCCACTGCAGTTCTAACGGCCTTCACCGAGTCGACATCACTGCTGCTTTCGTCAAGGAATTTGATCCAGCGTTTCAGAAAATCGGCGTCCAGTCCCTCTGCCTTTGCCAGTTCATCAGCACTCATCGGCTGAGCACTTTTGGCCAGTTGCCTGAACTGAAAAGCCGACGAAAGATATTGCGATACTCGCTGCAGTTCGGCTTCGCGGATGGCCGGTCCGGACGCCGCAATTTTTTCAGTGATCTTCTTTTCGAGTTCCTTCACTCGGTTCTGAGCATCGTTCCATGCGTTCACTTCAGCCTGCGGCACCAGTGGGACTGTCTGCAGACGCGAACTGTGAAAGATCCCGGCGAGCGAATAATAATCCTGCGTTGGTATCGGATCGAATTTGTGATCGTGGCAGCGTGCACACGACACCGTCAGTCCGAGAAATCCTCGCGTCAGCGTATCGACCCGATCGTCCAGCTCGTCGGCTCTCGCGCGGGCAGCATCGGTATTCTTATAGTACTGTGCTCCCAGACCAAAGAAGCCCAGGGCTGGCAGGTGTGAATACCGTTGCGAATCCGGGAGCTCCATCAAATCGGCGGCAATCTGCAGTTTCGCAAACTGATCGAATGGCAGGTCACGGTTGAAGGCACCAATCACCCAGTCACGATAGCGGTAACCACTGGTGTTGGGCCGGACGGAAAATGTGTGCGCCTGATCCTCGGAGTAGCGGGCCACATCCAGCCAGTAGCGTCCCCAGCGTTCCCCGTAATGTGGTGAATCCAGTAACCGGTCGATCACTTTCGCAAAAGCCTGGGGTGAGTCATCCGCCAGGAATGCATCAATTTCAGCCGGGGCAGGGGGGAGACCTGTCAGGTCAAATGTGGCTCGTCGCAGTAACTGCAGCCTCGTCGCCCTCGTTGCGGGCTTTAGCCCTCGTGCTTCCAGCTGGGCGAGGATGTGAAAATCAATCTCGCTGACAGGCCAGGCTGCATTCTGAACCTGGGGTCGCGGTGCTGATTGAGGCGGTACGAACGACCAGAATTTTCGAGCCGCTTTGAAATCAATGCCCGGGGAATCTGTTGCAGCCACGCCTTCGCGCGGGTCAAGGGCCCCGTCTGAAATCCACTTTTCAAAATCAGAAATCACTGCGTCGGAAAGTTTCCCCGCAGGAGGCATTTCGTAACCGTCGTGTCTCAACGCCTGTAGTAACAAACTGCCGCTGCTGTCACCCGGAATGATTGCCGGGCCGGTGTCCCCTCCCTTGAGCAATCCGGCCGCCGTATCAACGACCAGTCCTGCCTGAATCGGCGTGCTGTTGGCAGCATGACACTCATAACAGTGCTTCACCAGGACGGGCCGAATACGGTTCTCAAAGAATTCCAGCCGCCGAGCGTCGTCGGCAGCAACCGAGACAGTGAGGACCGCCAAAACAGCGAAACCGCGCAAAGACAGGCTGACAAACGATGACAGGAGAAGCATCGCACAACTCGGGAAGGAGTTCATCAGAATGAATCCCGAAAGAGACCAACAGTTGCCAATGTCAGTCGCCTGGTTCAGCAACAGCCGAAGCCAGCAGACAACAGTGATGCGGACTGATGAGAATAAACGGTGAGCCGCACAGAAAACGCCGGGCAGTCCATGCAGGATTGAAGAACGACGGCGTATCAGTGCAGAGTGGTGGGACCGGACATCAGGCGGAATTTTGCACTGACCACGCGGAATAGCGTGATGCAGGAGCAGTGATCCATGCAAAGTCCGGCAAAGAGGTGCTGAGAATATCGGCATCTGAACCAATGTGTCTGCAGCAACACCCTTCCGCGACATCATAGTCAACAGCGGCACTGCGGGCGATACTTCAGATGCTCTGTGCGTCACTTTTGTAAGTTGGTGGAAGAATCGCGGACGTTCGGCTCCGGATTTCGGCACGCGGCTCCCCGAATCGACGGCGAAGAATCCGGAGTTTGAGGCTCCATTGATTCCTCTCGAAGGCACGCCAGCGCTGTGTTATTCTGCATTGGTCGCTGGAGTCGTCACCATGACCCCAATCAGCGGAGCAATCCCGTCGTCAGGAAGCGTTACAGACATGGCAGAAGATCAGCAACAGCCTGCAAAAGAATCTCAGTCGGGAAGCCCTGCCGCCCATCCACGTTCCGTTTCGTCAAAGCGTAGCCTGATCGCAGGTCTTCTGGTGACTTTCCTGATTCCTGTCGTGACGTGGTTCACAAGCCGACAAGCCGACGGGGCGACGAACGCGATGATTCGCGTCTACATCGGGTCGGGAATCCTGCTGCTGTGGCTGGCGGCCTGGCTGATCGTTTTCAATCGACGACCTCTGGCACAGCGAGCACTGCGGCTGCTGATCCTGGTGGCTGTTGGCTGGGCTGTGAAGTCTTCCATTGCCGAAGTCTGGTTTGATGGGGACATGCGGCCGCGGGTCAGATGGGTCTGGAGCGGACCTTCGAAACAACAGCAAACGGAAGCATGGCTCAGCCGGAACGCGCCGGAAACGCTGCTTAATGAAACCGCTGAGACGTCTCCGCTCGACATCACGACCGATGACTGGGCGGAGTATTGTGGCCCAGGAAGAAACCGGATCATCTCGGAACCACTCTGCACACTGGACTGGCAGAACCAGCCGCCACAGGAACTCTGGCGACATCCGATCGGTGACGCCTGGTCCTCGTGCGTGATCGTGGATAGCTTGTTGCTGACTCAGGAACAACGAGGGGAACAGGAGTGCGTTGTCTGTTATCACGCAGCCACGGGAGATGAATTGTGGCGACACGAGGATCCCGCGCGGTATCAGACTGCACTGGGCGCCGTGGGGCCTCGCGCGACTCCGACCGTCACTCCGGATGCCGTCTTTACACTTGGCGCCACTGGAATTCTCAATGCACTTCACCCCCGCACCGGTCAATCGATCTGGCAGACCAACATTTGCACAGATGCCGGAAGCCAGATGGCCGAGTGGGGCATGAGCGGATCGCCATTACTTTTTGCAGACCTTGTCATCGTCGACGCCGGCAGTCCGTCGGGACGCGGAGTGGCTGCCTATCGTCAGCAGGACGGTGAACTGGTTTGGAGTTCCGGAACACACCCGGCAGGTTATACATCTCCTCGGCTGGAGACACTGCAGGGTGAAACCGTGCTGCTGGTGTTTCACGGTGATGGACTGGAGGCATTTCAGCCGGAAGACGGCACCAGCCTGTGGTTCTACCCGTGGACCAATCAGCCTCGAATCAACGTGGCCCAGCCCATCTGTGTCGATGACAAGATCTTCATCAGCAGTGGATATGACTCCGGTTGCGTGCTGCTTGATCCTTCCCAGCTACGGCCGCTGCAGGATGGCAGCGAAATCATGACCCCTGTGGAAGTCTGGAAGCGTAATCGCAGTCTGAAACTCAAGTTCAATGAAGCCGTCTTCCATGAAGGTTTTGTCTACGGACTGGACGACGGGATTATGGCCTGCGTGCGTCTCAGCGATGGCAAACGGATGTGGAAGGGCGGTCGCTACAAATTTGGTCACGTGTTACTGTGGCAGGACAAGCTCCTTGTTCAGGCTGAGAATGGCGACGTGGCAGTGGTTGAGACCGATTCCGACAAGTTCCGTGAAATCACCCGATTTACGGCTCTGAATGACCGGACATGGAATGTCCCAGTGGTCAATCGTGGTCGGCTGTATGTGCGAAATGCCTCAGAATTGGCCTGTTTTGAATTGCCGGGTATCAGGAAGTTCCCCGACGGTGGATTACAATAATCGGAATCATGTCATCAATCGAAACAGGATTTGAGTTTTTTGCAGCCACAGCATCAGCTGGCGACAAAAATTGACGGGACACCTGTCGAATCCTGACAGATGAGCTTTTGACGGACTTTGCCCGCTGTTTTTCAGTTGCCGCAAGCTCAAAAATCACGATAATTTCAAGTCATGAAAAGCTCTCGTATTTCGGTTCATCCCGCACCCTGTGTATTGCCAGGCAACCATCGTGTCTGAAAACCCTGCCAATAAGAAAACTGCAAAGGTGACCCACCTCGGTGACTTCGAATTGAAGAAGGAACTGGGGCAGGGTGGCATGGGGAAAGTCTTTCTGGCTCGCCAGATCAGTCTGGATCGGCTGGTTGCGATCAAGACACTCACGCGTGCGCTGGCAAAGAAAGAAGGATTCGTCCAGCGATTCGAGCGGGAAGCAAAATCGATGGCACGAATTGACCACCCCAACGTGGTCAAGATCTTTGCCGTTGACTCGTACAAAGGTGTCCACTTTGCGGCCATCGAATACATCGATGGCTTCAGCATCCTGAAGTGGCTGGAAAAGCTTGGCAAGTTTTCCGTCGGTGATGCCGTCCACGTGACCATTCTGTGTGCCGAAGCACTGCAGTACGCTCACGCAGAGAATATGGTTCATCGCGACATTAAGCCGGACAATATTCTCGTCACGAAAAAAGGCGTTGTGAAAGTTGCTGACTTCGGACTGGCAAAAGCGCTGGACGAAGACGTCTCGGTCACGCAAAGCGGAACCGGTCTGGGAACCCCGCTGTACATGGCTCCCGAACAGGCTCGTGACGCCAAACATGTCGATCATCGCTCAGACATTTACGCACTCGGCGTCACGCTGTATCACATGCTCACCGGGCGACTGCCGTTCTCCGGTGAATCCACGCTGGAACTGATTCTTGCCAAGGAAAAAGGCAAGTACGACACAGCCCGCAGCGTGTG
>JAFMMM010000142.1 GCA_017859815.1 Planctomycetota bacterium
CGGACGCCGAAGTGCCGGAGTTGCTCGCACTACAGGCAGCGATGAAGCTGACGGTGCCGGTGGATTCTGTGTTGATGGACTTCACTCCCATCCCGGTTGCTGCAGACGCGGTATCTCGGGATGTCCTTCTGGTCACGGCTCCCAAGTCGCTTGTCGAACAGATCCGCCGATGTTTGGCTGATGCCGGGCTGTCGATGAAATCTGTGGGTGTCAGTTGCTATGCGGCACCGCGTTTCCTGCAGGAATCCGGAATTGTGGGCCGAGTCGGTTCACAGGATGGAACGCAAGTACTGGCTGTGATGCGGCCTGACTTTACCGAGATCATTTTTCTTGCCGAGGGAACAGTGATCTTCAGCCACAGCGGGGTCGGCGTTTCGGATGCCGCCTCCGTTGATCGAGTGCTGAAATCTGAACTTTCACGTGCGCGGCTGGCCGCCTCAGATCAGTTGGCCAATCTTCAGTTTCAGAGTCTGGTTCTGGTTGGATTGCGTGAACTGGTCGATGTTGCGTCGGAAGAAATCGGGCGGCGTTTGGGAGTGACTCGAATCGTGCGGTTTGATCCTGCGGAGGATCTGCTGAGTGGGATCCCTGCAGCATTTTCGGGCGGCGAATTGCTGGCATCTGCAGGGACGCTGGGTGTCACTGGCTCCGGTGGTTTGCCGGGGATTGACCTGCTCGCCCCGCGTCGCGCCCCGGAGAAACGAGATTTTCGACGAGCAAAAATGCTGGCATCGCTTTTAGGGGCAGTGCTGATCATTGCCGGCGGGTACTTTTGGCGGGAGCGGAAGATCAGCGCCCTCAGCGGGGACAAACGTCTGGTTGACATCGAGAATACTGAAGCAAGAGAGCGGCTGAGAGCTGGCGAGCAGAGTCTCGAATGGGCCTCGAAAATCGGTCGCTGGGACGACCGGGATATTCAGTGGCTTGATTTGGTGTGTCGACTGCGAGAACTGATGCCGGCTGCGGATCGAATGTTTGTTGATAACTTTTCGATGGCAGCGGTCCCCCGGGATGGTTTGGGGGCAGTGCGGTTTGAGGCGTGGGCGAAAACGGAGAGTGACATTAACGAATTCTCCCGTGTGCTTCGGGAAGAGGGATACGGGGTTAAGCCCTTTGACATCGATCGACGTCCGGCTGCAGTTTCGCAGGAGTATCAAAGACGAGTCATCATGGAGGTCGTTCTGCCCGAACCGGAAGATGCCGAGTCAGGCGTTTCGTGAAGGATGAACTGCCGTTGCAGTGATCCGAATGGTTCCAAACTACCGAGTTCTTCATTAAGTCAGAGTGACCCGAGTAATGGACGATACACGACGAACAAAAATTCTGGGTGCAGCGTTGCTGGGAGTTTTGCTGATCTACTTCGGTCGATCTGCTGTTGATGGCTGGCTGTTCGGACCAGTGCGAACGCTGGAACGCGGCTTGAGTACCTCGCAGGGGCAGGCTGAGGTCCTGGCTGATCGTCTGCTGGAATTGCGGATGGCCGAGAACAAGCTGGCGGAGTGGACCGATCACAGTTTGCCCTCGAACATTGATGATGCGCAGCGACTCTACAGAGAATGGCTGGTCGAACTTTGTCGCTATGCCGGCTTTTCCGGTCCCGGCTTTGAAGTCACGCCATCCAGCCGGTCTGACCAGAAAGAATACAATGTCGTCTCAGTGGAAATCCGTAAGGCAGAGACGGATCTCGAGGGTTTGAGTCGTTTTCTGTACGTATTTGATCAGGCTGCACTGATGCATCGCGTGTCCAGCCTGAATATTGACAGCAGTGGTGCCCGCGGAAATGCCCGACTGACGGTCAACCTGACGGCCGAGGGGCTGAGTGTGGAGGGAACAGAAAACCGAGCCGAGATATTTCCCCGCGGATGGGTGTCTGAAGATTTCAAGGCTGATGCGGACGAATTGAAGGTCAGTTTGCCGGAGAGCTTCCCGATCGCGGCAGACAGCGATGAATTTGAGCCATTTCTAATTCGCATCGGGCTGGAGTTTTTCCGAGTGACCGCAGTGAAGGATGGGATGCTGACCGTGGATCGTGCTCAGATGAACTCTGAAGCAAGTGAACATCCATCGGGAAGTATTGTGGAGTTGTTTCCGGTCATGTGGGAGCGTCGCAACACCACGCTCGAAGACTACAAATCCATCCTGGCGAATTCTCCTTTTGTGATTCCCTCGCCGCCGAAGACCTTTACCCCTCGCCTGTCGGGACTCTCGGACCGCAAGATTCAGCCGGGGGATGATGTAAAGCTGACGGCCCGAGCCGAGGAAACGGACAGTGCACTTGGGAAAGCAACGTTTGAACTGGTTCGGGGAGCAGCCGGCGCGTCCATTGACCCCGAGACCGGCGTGCTGGTTTGGGAAACGGCGGACACAACGGCTCCAGGAGAGTATGAATTCCAGGTTCGTTTTTTTCAGGAGAACGCCAAAGACGTTTTCATAACCGATGAATTTTCCGTCGATGTCGAGGTGCCAAATGAACCGCCAGCGATCAGTCTGGACAAATCCGCTGTTGTGATTCTGGGACAGGAGTTTCAGTTGCAGGCCAGAGGTACCGATGATGGCGGCGCCGAGAAACTGAAGTTTTCACTGGGGGGCGGAGCCCCGGAAGGGCTGCAGGTGGATTCTGCCAGTGGATTAATCAGCTGGACGCCGCCTCGCACGTTTGCCCCGGGTGACTACCAGGTGACCGTAAATGTGATTGACGGTGGGTCCAAACCAAAGTCAGCTTCTGCACAACTGACGCTGTTGGTGCAGGATGATTTTGCCGGACTGACACTGTTGGCAGCCACTGTCTCACGAGATGGAAAGTGGTCTGCATGGCTCCGCAACAAAGGCACAGGAAAGACGGAGAAACTCGCGCAGGGAAGCGAGTTTCAGGTCTCTGCGGTATCCGGTCGAATTGAGAAGATTGATGCTCGACAAATGGTCTTTCAGAACGAGTTCGGGACGTGGGCGCTACAACTGGGGCAAACGCTGGATCTCAGTAAACTGATCCGCCCGGCTGCTGCAGAGACTGACCGTTCTTCCGATCAGGCAGGGGCAACTGCGGTGTCTACTGTGACTCAGGAATCGACTGAGGAGTCTGACGGAAGCGAATCTGCCACGACGACCCTCCCGGCAGAATCATCCGACTCCCCGACGGAGCCAGCCCCTGAAAGTGAGCCAGCCCCTGAAAGTGAGCCAGCCCCTGAAAGTGAGCCAGCCCCTGAAAGTGAGCCAGCCCCTGAAAGTGAGCCAGCCCCTGAAAGTGAGCCAGCCCCTGAAAGTGAGCCAGCCCCTGAAAGTGAGCCAGCCCCTGAAAGTGAGCCAGCCCCTGAAAGTGAGCCAGCCCCTGAAAGTGAGCCAGCCCCTGAAAGTGAGCCAGCCCCTGAAAGTGAGCCAGCCCCTGAGAGTGAGCCAGCTCCTGAAGGTGAGCCAGCTGCTGAAGGTGAGCCAGGCGGAGGGGCCGGCGACTGATCTGCTTTCGGCGTCCCGGATCGTCGACCCATTCGCGGGGGGAGGCCGTGGGTTAGTTACTGTTGATCATGTCGGACGGGTCAAGCAATGCCGGTAATTCATCCTTCTGCAGGCGATTTTCCTGAGTGTTTCGGATTCTGTGTGAAACAACCTGCTTGCGGTAATTCCTGAGTGGGACAATTAGTGCTTCGCTGATGTACTGCCGCCTCTGTTTCAGGTGTTCGGATTCAACCTGAAGATCTGCGCCAAGCTCATCCATTTGGTCAAGAGTTTGCTGACAGACTCGAACTGATTCGTCGATATCCGTCTGCACCTGTTCTGCTGAAATCGGGTCCCAGCGAGTTCTGGCTTCCCAGCGTTCGATGAGTTTTTGCAGCAGACCATTCAGGTGGTCGTAGCGAGCGGTCGGAGAATCGACCAGTTCCGGGCGCTCAACAAGCTGTTCGAGAGCTGCGATCGTTGCTCGCACTGACGCGTCCGTGTCCTCTGCCGTGAGCACAATTCTCAGTCGGTGCTTCCATTCATCGGCCGGACTGGGATGGCCAGCCAATTCATGGAGTCTGACGATTTCATAGTTTGCAAAGTGCGAGAGCAGGGGCTCGCCGCAGCTGGCGAATCGTTCCAGCTTGCGGATCTGTGCAGCGGCATCCGGGGCACCGGCCTGGACGGATTTGAGTGCCGCGCCCAACTGTTCGAAATAGTCCTGCCGGATTTGGTCAAGTGGGTGAGGGGTACGTTGAATTTGCCCGTTCACATAACGCTCAACAGCTCGTCTCGGGCTGCGCTGCATTTCCATGCGCAGCGACTTGCGGTAGGTCCAGGGCTGATCCGGCAGTCCGGCCAGAATCTCTTTTTCCTGAGCGATGCTGGCGAGTCGTCGCTTCGCTTCATGATGGTCATCGTTCACGTCAATTGCCGAGGCAATTTGCATCTGATGAGGTGCCAGGTCCTGCCGCAGTTCCGATTTCAGATCCCTGCCACTCAGTCGTTCAACTGTGTGGCGGGTCAACAGCCATGGGTTGACCGCTGAGATGGGCGGCGGCAGCGGGGAATCTGAGAAAATGCCGATCGGATCATTTGAGTCGAGCATCGCCAGGACCGAAACGCTGGCCCAGTCCCAGCCTGAGCTGAACAGAGCCGATTTCGCATGAGGCTTCTGGAGATTCGAAAAGAACTGGGGGGAGATCAATTCGCGGGAATTGTCAGATGCGAGGAGAAGCATTTCATCGGGCAAAAGCTGAACGACTCCGGCTCGGTCAAAAGATGATCGGAGTGTGGAGAGAAGGCGACGAATCGTTTCTGATCCCGCAGCATTCGAGTGGAATCGAACTGCCAGAATCCCTCCCGGTGTGAGAATTTCGCGGTAGAGTCGGCAGGATTCTACAGAGAAGGCCTGGGACATTCTGCCCGGGGAATCGGGACCGGCATTGACAACAAGACTGTCGAATTTCTGCGGAGTCAGGCAACGTAATTCAACGCCGACAGGGCCGCAGCGAGTAACAACGCGATCGTCAGCAAAAGGCGACTTCTGTCCCGCAGCGGAGTACTGAGACTTCGCAAGGGCGGTTGCGCCGCTGGAGTGTCGGATCGTCAGAATCCTTCTGAGGGGAAACGACACGGCGGTTCGCAGGCCGGCGGAAGAATCATCCCCTATCAGCAGCAGACTGTTTGTGAGCGGATGATTGCAGAGGGCGAAGATCACCGGCAGGATTTCCTGAGCCGGTTGCGGGCAAATCGCCGTATGTGTGCTGAGATATGCGGGGGAAGCACCATTCGTACGAAACTCACGGATGTAACCGAGTCGATTCCAGACCGCCAGGTCGTCTCCACTCTCGGTATCTGTCTGCATGATTCTTGCGTCGTCTGTCGCTGGGATCAGGTTTGCTCCATAGCCGCGCTGGAGGGCTGCTACAGATCGCGGTGACTTCAATAGACGGCTTTGTATGTTGAAGTCGGGCGGCGACTGGAGAAACAATAAGATTGCGGCGGGAAGCATCGCAAGGACGCCGAGACGCCGCCGAGACGAGAACCGGCTGAATTGGTGGCTTGTTATGAACAGACAGCAGGAAAACAGTTGAAGAAACAGAAGCAGGTAAGTGGCGGTAATTCCGTACCCCTGTAGTTTCAGCCCGATTAACATACCAGTGGCGACAGCAGCAGTCGTGAAGCCTTCCGGAAGATATGAGCGTGATGACACAAGGCAAACGGCCAGGGCACCTGGCAAAAACATGCCTGCTGCCAGCAAAGTGCGGAACAGAAGAATGGAACTTCCTGTGCGTTCTGCAGCCACAAAAATACTGAGATCGGTGAGGTCCGGGTAAGACGCTGCCAGCATTACGGGGCCACACAGCAACAGCATCAGGATGCTGATCAGAAAAGTGTTACTATGGAAGAATCTCATCAGCAGCATGGAGACGGCCATCGCGATCCCGACACCCGCGATCAGAATAATTGGGTCAGCCGAAACAAATGCCTGCATCAGCCGTGTCAGCGCGATCAAAACAATGCCAGCGAAAACCAGCAGCAAGGCTGCAGATACACGCCCGCGAGAATCGCATTGCTGTGATTCAAGTTTCGGTTTCTGCTGCGCGGTGGAGACGGCTGAATGCCGTTTCAACTGCCGGATTGCCAATGTAGCGATGGCGGTGGATCCACAAATGATCTGCAGACTCAGGATCAAAGGGAACTGTGCTGACGAAAGCAGCAGGGGAGTGGTCAGCCCGGCTCCCAAAGACCATCGCGAGGTCCAGTTGTCTTCCGTCGCAGGGGGGGACACCAGCCTTGTCATCGACAGCAGCATTGAGCCCGGGATGGCGACCAGCAGACCGGGGATCAAATAAATGGAATTCGCGGGAATCCAGGCGGTGTGAGAAAGTGTTCTGGCAGAGAACGTCAGCGATTCACTGAGGATCGCTGCGAGTCCGGGAAGTCCTGTCGGAATTGCAATCAGGCAGGCACACTGAAATGCGAGGCAAATCCACGAAGCGGCGATCCGATCAGCACTCAGCCAGCAGCTTAGTCCGCTGGTGCACAGAACAGCCAGTAGTATTCCAGTGAGGGCAGCACCAGACAGTCCGCAAACATGCAGCCAGATGATGCACAGAGCTGCACAAAGTGCACCCACGCAGAATCGTTCGGCATGTCGAGCGACATTTGTCCATATTTCCAATAGCGACAGCTGAGTCAGCACAGTCAGGCATCCTTGCCGAAATGAATCTGGTCGGGGCTTTACCGTAGTTGGGTCATTACAGGTGACTTGTCCGGCAACGCACACCGTTGCGAACCACTGCCTACCTTGCGAATCTCTGAATCCAGTCCGCAAACCGGTTGACTGACAGAGGCTGCCGTCAGATTCTGCGTTTTGGAATTTACCGAATTACGCGTGATCGTCTCAAGACCGAAGGGCCAGCGCGGTGCATCAAACACTGGAGTGCTCACTCACTGGAGAAACCGTTGATATCAATCAGCTGCAGGGGCTCAGTCCGTCGGGCAAGCCATTGCTGGCCCGATATGCCTTGGATCAGTTGCAGGATTTTACGCCTGAGAAAGTGCGGCAGCGGCAGGATCGCAGCATGTGGCGTTTCCACGAAGTCCTTCCGGTGGATGATCCCTCTGATGCGGTGAGTCTGGGCGAGGGAGGAACTCCTTTTCTGCGACTTACTGCTCGAGGGGAGTTTGCACGGTTTGCGGAACTATGGGTAAAGGATGAAGGTGCAAACCCGACCCAGAGCTTTAAAGCGAGGGGGATGTCAGCGGCGATCACTCGTGCTCGAGCTCTGGGCGTGGAAACCGTAGCTCTGCCTTCTGCCGGAAACGCAGCGGGAGCGGCGACGGCCTATGCGGCTCGGGCGGGGATGAAGTGTGTCATCTTTGTTCCCGAAGATACACCTCCCGCAAATATTCTCGAATCCGTGGCAGGCGGAGCAACAGTGATACTGGTGAATGGTTTGATCAACGACTGCGGCCGACTGTGTCGTGCAGCCTGCGACAAATTCGGATGGTTTGATTTGTCCACTCTCAAGGAGCCCTTTCGTATCGAGGGGAAGAAAACCATGGGGTATGAACTGGCCTTCGACCTCGGGGAGGCACGTGGAGGCTCAACGCTGCAGCTGCCGGATGTGATCCTTTATCCAACCGGTGGCGGCACTGGTCTCATTGGAATGTGGAAAGCATTTGATGAGATGGAGCAGCTGGGCTGGATTGGCAGTGATCGGCCTCGCATGGTGGTTGTTCAGGCAGCAGGGTGCGCGCCGATCGTCAGGGCCTTTCACAACGGCAGCCGCGAGGCTGGTGTTTTTGAGAACGCCACGACAGTCGCCTCGGGATTGCGGGTTCCCGCTGCTGTGGGTGATTTTCTGATGCTGGACATTCTCCGGCAAAGCGGTGGCACAGCAGTGACGGTTTCGGATGACGAATTAATGCGCGGGACTCTTGAACTCGCACGTGAACAGGGGGTTCATGGTGCCCCGGAAAGTGGCGCCATCTGGCGTGCCGCATTGCAACTACGGGACCAGAACTGGATCCGAAGCGATGAGTCGGTCGTGTTATTCAGTACGGGGGCAGCCGTCAAATACAATCACCTGCTGACAGCCGACGGTACCCTGCGGGTGAATCAGCACGATACGGACTGGCTTCTACGCCTCGGGCAGACGTTGCGTGGATCATTGGGGACCTGAGTCGCCGGAGGTCTCTGCATCTTCGTTCAGTAACTGCTCGGCAACATCATCCTGTTTGTTTGCAGGTGAGATTTCACCAAGACCACGGAGTGCTTCCGCCAGCCGGCGATGAATTTCCGGGCGATCTGATTTCGGCAGCAGACTAAGAGCCTCTTCCAGGTCAATTCTGGCTTCACGCCACATCTTCTGTGCGTTGTAGATCTCGCCTCTTGTTCCCAGTAATTGCCCCCGCATTTCAAGCTGAAATTGGTTGTTGAGCCGCAGGGCCTTGTTGATGTTCACCATGGCTGTTTCAGGGCTCTTGAGCTTTCCGCGAATGATTGCAATCGCAAGGTTGTTCAGGGTTCTTGCAGACTGCCCCTGCTGGATAATACTGGCCAGATTGAGGTGACGAAAGGCGTCGTTATACTGCTCCGCGTACAGACAGACTGCTCCGAGGCGCTGGGACAACAGTCCATCAATATCTGACCTTGCTGCACGAACTTCGTCCAGTGCTCGTGCAGCTCTGCTGGAATAACTGCCACCGGAAAGGGCGATGCGCAGAAGCCTGTCTGCCACCTCGATTCGGACAGGTGGCAGTTTGCTGGCCTCTTCCAGAAGATTGAGCAAAGCACCCGCATCGGATCGGTCTTCCAGTTTCGGAAACCATGTGAGGGCCGTTCTGCTGTGAGTTTCCGGCTTACCGGATCGCTGATCAAATTCGTGCAGGTAAGCGTCGCCCAAAAGCTTCATGTACTGCATGGGTAACGACTGCGGCTCGTCGAGGCGGGACAGAGTTTTCCGTGCATCCGCGTATCGCTGAATACTGACCAGATCCGAGGCGTGGAGAAATGCCGCCGTGCGATCTTCCGGGTGCTGCTCCAGATACGGTTCACGTGATGCGACAAGCTCCCGTGCCGCATCCTGCTGCCCGGATTTCCAGAGAAATCCAATCCGCTCTGAGACAGGTCGGGTTGGGACGCTCGTGGGGAAATCCTTAAGCAGCTCCGCAGCTTCCGCGTAGCGTTTCTGAATTCCGCGGATACGTGCGAGTTGCAGCCTGAGCTCCGGGTTTTTGGGGTACTTCTCCAATTCCGCAGCACAGAGAGATTCGGCTGCCTTGAAGCTGTCCAAAGAATCCAGGGATCCAATTCCCTGCAGGGATAACGCAAGTGCGAGCCGAATGGCCGTGGTGCTGGCGGGATTCTGTTGCAACGCAGTGTTGATTTTTTCGACAGCTGCGTCAGGGGGGCTCTCGGCCTGCATCAGGCTGATTCGGGCAGACTCAACCAGAGCTTCTGAATAGGCGATCTGCACGTCCCACGAATTCAGTCTCGGCAGGACATCTTCAAGCAGAGTCAGAGCCTCGCCTGAACGATTTGTCAGCAGATACAATTGTGCGAGTTGCAGAACATCCAATTCGGCAGGTGTATCGACGTCAGTTTTCAGCTTCAACTCTCGCTCAGCTTTGTCGATTGTATCCTGAGCACTTGGCAGATCCCCGGTCATGTTGAGAAACTTGATATACTCGAGGCCACCCATAATGGGGTCGGCTTCGGCCAGCTGTTTGAATCGCTTCAGTCCCAGCGTGATCGCCCCCTGTTTCACCAGCGTCCTTGCCAGAAGTCTCAGCACTGCTGGATTGTTCGGGTTCTTTTCATCTGCAAGGACCAGCTGCTGGACAGCCTGTTCACGTGCTGCAGCGGTTTCTTCTGCGATCAGGTATTTCGCATACAGCAGGTGAGCTGCGGAACTGGACTCTGAGTCTGTTAGCAGCAGCGGCTGCAGCAGCTTGGTCGATTCCGAAACATGACCATTGCTTCGCAGCACGTCAATAAGTTGCAATTGCAGCGAGATATCCTGTGGCTTCAGTCCCACGAGGCTGCGCAGGACCGATTCCTGTGCGTCTCTGTCTTCATTCATGACGCTTTCGCTGAGCATGTTGCGATATCGTTGCTCCAGCTGCAGCTCCGAGTCATTGATCTGAGCAGTTAATACGGCAAAGAAAAAACACGCGAATACGAACGGCGCGCTCAGCAGAAGAAGTCGCATCTGCCGTGACAGCAGCCAACCCTCCGCGAAACTCAAAACAGCGAGGGTGATCGCTGTTGGTGACAGCAGAAACCCCCACAAATCTCCCGATTTGGATTCGTGTTCCTGTTCGTTGAAATTGTCTTCATCCCCTGACGTCACGTTGTTTCCAGTTCAAAACAAAGGCAACTCTTAGGCAGCGCACTTTTGGCTGTGAGTTTAGGACTTGTTGTTCACTTTGCCGAGCGATCTTCCCGATGCATGCCCCTTATCCGGACACAGGATTCAGACGAACAGCTGCGAATAGCAAGCTGCGATGCAATTGAGACCGATCAGAAGTTGAGTCCATTTGGGGATCCGGTCGGTGGAATGGTCGATCTCGGCAGGTGAGGCAGCTGCGACACACTTGTTCCAAATCACGACCAGCGGATTAATCCAGATTCTTGCCTCGTCCGTATTCGCTGTCTCCGCATCCGGAACCTCAATTGGGATCGGGGATGTCAGGAAGAGAATTAATGCGTCGCCGCTCAGGATCACAATCAGTCCCGGGATGAACGCAACAAATGCTGTAAATCCGTCGGGCCACGGTTCGGAGACCTGCGTGGTGAATGCAATCGAGGAAATCAGAACCGAGCAGGTGGTTGCGAAGATACCGGCGAACATGACGGTCGGAAGAAGCATCACGAACTGAGGCAGTGTTCTCCATTGGAAGGCGTGCCATATCGCAGCTCCGGCCCACAGCATTGGGACACCAAACAGCTGGTGCCTGAAGTCAGCAGCGCTGACCGAATTTTCATGAAATCTAATCTCAGCGCCGTCCCGGACAACGCCTGCGTTGGTTGATGCTACTGCAGTGTTGCAGACCCTGGCAATCAATTCATCACATGAGACAAGACGCTGCACTGGCTCGACGATTGCCGGACTAAACAGCACGGCCGGCAGAACCAGCAGATGAATCAGGGATCGCCCGCCAAAAGGCGTGGAGTACGTACTCAACAACACCCCCACTGCTGAAAAAAATGCCAGGGCAGCGAAGCGAGAGTCTCTTGTTGTGATTGCGCATCCGAGCAGCAACAGATCGATGCCGATGAGCAGCATTGCCTCCATCGACCACCGTGTTGGCGTATTTCTGTATCGAACGAGCCAGATCGCGAGGGACAGTGTCAGAAGGAGAGCCGAAACGAGGTAGCCTGCACTTCTGTCTGAAGGAAGATGCGCCCACGCCAGCGAGAGATGTGAGGCGATCAGCAGGTAGAGGAGCAGTCGACTTTTTCCGAACATTTTGACGACCTTAGGCAATCAGCAGGGCAATCGAATTCATCGAGAAGCGGTCGGCCGGAACCCGGTCGAGGATGGGTCTGAGTGCCGCCCCTCTTCCGATAACTGCGTCTCGGAGACTGCACATGATCAGGCGTCCAGTCCGCCCCCGTATTCTACCCGGAAGGGTACTGTTGCGACAACTTCCGGGGCCGTCTCAGTTCAATGCAGAATACCACAGCACCCGGTGATGTCGCATTCTGTGGCAGCGCGCGATTTCCCCCCTCCCCTCCGAGTTGTCCTCCAACTCATCACATCGGCAGGAAATGGGGAAACGCTGATCACATAGTGCGCGGGGCCATCGCGTTCCACCCTCATAAATGTTGCTCGACCAGTTTTACCGTTTATGAAGACTGGGTTCTCTCCGAGGCTTCCCCGGAATACTTCGTCGTTCGCAGTGGTGGCGCCGGCATGCCTGCGATCGATCGTGAAATGGGCGTGACCCGTATGCTGTCGATAACCCGCATGCATCACAGTTGCTCTCGACCCGCCGCAAAAAATACGGATGTCAAGTCAGGGACGCATGATACGGTCCGGAACCGTCTCGCCACGCGAGGTCCAAAACCCAGCCTTGCTGGCACCGGGCGGCGCGCTTGTTGCCAGATCTGCATCAACGGGCCAACAGATCTGAATCGTCTCTGCACAATTGCTGACGAAGCAGGATCCCTGCATGCCACCGTTATAGACCTCAAAATCCCAGGGACCGATCCGCGGATTGAGAGTTTCATCTGCAAATCAGTACACCACTGACTGATCCGGGGGGCGATACTGGGATTACCCTGGGAGCTTGCGCGCCCGCAGGAATTTCGGTTGGCTCGCTTCTGGGGACAGTCCTGCAAACGGTGGCTGGCAACCCGCCGTGCGGAGTGAACGGGTCTGCCATAAACGGTGACTCTT
>JAFMMM010000143.1 GCA_017859815.1 Planctomycetota bacterium
GTTCTTAAATGGTGCGTCCGCAGGCACCAATCCTGACTGGCGGACTCCGACAACTCTCAACGTGCTCCCAATGCTCCAGGCTGGCAGCAATCTGCTGGCTGTCACCGGGCGAGACTGGGAAGGCGGCAGCAAAGCGGCCTTGCTTGCTGTACTGGCAATCACCGACAACGACGGAGCAGTCCGCTACATCTGCAGTACAGCGGAATGGCAGGCGGCGGACAGCGAAATTTCCGGCTGGAATCTTCCAGGAGACGTCGATGGTTTCGCGCCAGCCGCTGGGGTCACCGCCTACGGCCAGGCTCCCTATGGCAGGATTCTCCACACGGCCGTTTCATCGCAAAATCAAACACCGGAAGATGTGCTCGCCGCTCTGTTACAGATTCCTCGCGGCCAGCGAACTTCCCGGCAGGATGCGGCGCTGACAGACGCCTACGCTGCCGCTCACCCACCAATGCAGACATTCAGCAAGAGCATTGACACCGAGATCAAAGTGTTGCAGAAACAGCAGCAGGCCGGGCAACCCACCGTCATGGTGATGGATCATGCAGCCCCGGATCGCCCCACACCAATCCTGGTTCGCGGCCAGTACAATGTCCACGGGGACGCTGTCACAGCGGGAATTCCGGAACTCTTCGGTACACTACCGGACGACCAGCCGGTCACTCGACTGGACCTGGCAGAATGGCTGACCGATTCCGCGAACCCACTCACCGCGCGAGTCACTGTCAATCGCTTCTGGCAGCTGCTGTTTGGACGCGGCCTGGTGAAAACCACCGAGGACTTTGGAGTGCAGGGGGACTACCCGTCACATCCGGAACTGCTCGACTGGCTGGCTGCTGACTTTGTGCAGTCGGGCTGGGATCTGCGGCGTCTGCTGAAGATGATGCTCACGTCCCGGACATGGCAACAGTCCTCCGATGTCACACCGGAACTTCTGGAACGTGATCCTGACAATCGTCTGCTGGCCCGCGCATCGCGATACCGTCTGCAGGCCGAGATTCTGCGTGACCACGCTCTGGCCCTTGGCGGTCTGCTGGATCCGCAGATCGGTGGTCCTTCCGTCTATCCCAGTCAGCCGTCAGGACTGTGGAAGCAAGTAAGTCATTACGGTTATCTGCCAGCCTTTACTGCGCAACACTATTTCCCCGATCAGACAAAACAGCTGCGTCGCCGCAGCATGTACACCTTCTGGAAACGCACGTCGCCGCCACCGTCCATGATGGTTTTTGACGCTCCAAATCGAGAAACATGCGTGGTTCGCAGAGACCGCACGAATACTCCTCTGCAGGCACTGGTCCTGCTGAATTCGGCAGAGTATGCGGCAGCGGCAGCCGGGTTGGCCGAGCAGATGGATCAGCACGGCGGTGAGCCGCAGCAACGATTGCAATTCGGGTTTCGTCGTGTGACAGGACGCAACCCGGCGGACAGAGAAATGCAACTTCTGCAACAGGCATGGCAGGAACAGTTCAACCAGTTTGAACAACAGCCAGACAATGCGAGGGCGTGGCTGGATTATTCCGGTGTGCAGGCGGCCGACCAACCGGCAGAACGCGCCGCGATGGTTGCGATTGCCTCACTACTGTTGAACCTCGACGAATGTCTGACTCGCGAGTAGTCACATTCTCAGCACCGTTGAACACCAAACAGACGTTCTTTTGATCTCGCCAGCACTCCGGAAACTCGCCCAATGCATGCACCCCTTCAAATTTCTCGCCGTCGCCTGTTTACTCGGTCAGGAATGGCCCTCGGCGGCATGGCCCTCGGATCGCTGCTGCAGGAATCCTCTGCCGCGGATCCCAACGGAGCTGACCTGCCGCACTTTCGCCCCACGGCGAAGCGCGTCATCTCTCTGTTTATGTCTGGCGGGCCGTCACATATTGATTTGCTGGATTACAAGCCGCATCTGCGCCGCAGTCACGGTCAGGAACTTCCCGCGAGTGTCCGTGGTGACCAGCGATTAACAGGAATGACCGCCGGGCAGAAAGCTTTCCCCGTTTGCGGACCGATCGTGGATTTCAGGCGTTACGGTCACAGCGGTCAGTGGATCAGCGATTTGCTGCCCCATCTGGGTCAGGTGGCCGATGAACTGACCATCGTGAAATCCATGCATACGGAAGCAATCAATCATGATCCCGGGATCACATGGATGAACACCGGTTCGCAGATTCCCGGCAATCCCAGTATGGGGGCCTGGCTCAGTTATGGTCTGGGCAGTCTGAATCGCAACATGCCCGCCTACGTTGTGCTGATTTCCCAGGGCAACGGCAAGAATCCCGGACAACCAATTTTCTCACGACTTTGGGGCAGCGGTTTCCTGCCTTCCAGCCACCAGGGAGTGCAGCTTCGCAGCAGCGATGACCCGGTCCTGTATCTCGGCAACCCGCCGGGAATTAGCCGCACCACCCGCCGGTCACAACTGGACGCTCTGGCGGCACTGAACCAGGAACGACTGAAACAGACCGGCGATCCGGAAATCTCAGCTCGCATTGACCAGTACGAGATGGCTTACCGGATGCAGATGGCCGCTCCTGAGATCGCAGATCTGTCACAGGAACCTCAAAGTACCTTCGACCTGTACGGCGAGAATGCACGACAGCCCGGAACATTCGCATGGAACTGCGTGCTGGCGCGACGAATGGCAGAGCGTGACGTGCGGTTCATTCAGCTGTTCCATCGCGGCTGGGATCAGCACAACGGATTGCAAACCCATCTGCGGGCACAGTGCAACGACGTCGATCAGCCATCCGCTGCGTTGCTGCAGGACCTGAAACAGCGCGGACTGCTGCACGACACTCTGGTGATGTGGGGCGGGGAATTCGGGCGGACCGCCTACAGCCAGGGGGCCATCGGCAGTGGACGCGACCATCACGGCCGCTGTTTCAGCATCTGGCTGGCCGGCGGCGGCATTCAGGAAGGCCAGTCCTACGGAGAAACCGATGACTATTCCTGGAATGTCGCTCAGAACCCCGTGCATGTGCGTGACCTGCACGCCACAGCGCTGCACTGTCTGGGGATTGATCATCGTCGTTTTCAGTTCCGTTTCCAGGGGCTTGATCAGCGATTGACAGGAGTGGAAGAATCTCATGTCCTGCATGAAATTCTGCGAAATGGCGCCGACGGACTGCATGTCGGCTGATCACCGCGTGTCTGGTCAAAGGGTGCTGTGAGCAACCGTACTGTGATGGCCGCAAGTCTCTGCCGGATCGTCTGCCGACAGTTCATGGTACAGACTCCGAAATTGGCTATGCTCCGCAACAGCCTGCCCAAACTTCTGTCTGGAGTCTTCCATCATGAGCACCCGGTTTCGTCTCTCCCTGCTTTCCGTGCTGATTCTGACCATCAGCTGTCTTTCCACCCACGCTCAGGACCAACCGCGCAGGCTTCCGGACGGTTTTCAGTCCCAGCTGAATGTTGCCTACGTTCCGAATGGTGACGAAGCTCAGGTCCTCGATATCTACTATCCGACGGACGTAAGCAAAGCGCGGCCGCTGCTGGTCTGGATCCACGGTGGTGGCTGGCGTGCCGGCAGCAAATCCGGAGTGCCATGGCTGCACCAGCTGCAGCGTGGTTACGTGGTTGCCAGTGTGGAATACCGTTTCAGTCAGAAAGCCATCTTCCCGGCACAAATCGATGACTGCCTTGCCGCAATTCGTTTTCTGCGTGCGAACGCCGCAACGTATGGGATCGACCGCCGCAAAGTGGGCGTCGGAGGCTCATCAGCCGGCGGACATCTTTCAGCCCTTGTCGGGACCTCCGGAGGCACCGGCGCTTTCAAACCAGTGGGCGGAAATCCCGATGTCTTCGATGGCGTGCAGGCCGTCTGTGATATCTTCGGACCGACGGACTTCTGGACCGTCATCCAGCAGGCCGCCGACGATCCCAATGTCAAAAGTGTTTTCGACCTGGGCAATAACGATCCCTACTCACAGCTGATTGGTGGTGGTCTGGGAAAAGATGAAGCACGCTGCAAAGCTGTCAGCCCGGTCACTTACGTCTCTCGGAAAACACCACCATTTCTGATCCTGCATGGAGACCACGATGCTTTGGTGCCCTATGCACAAAGTGTTGAGCTGGAAGCTTTGCTCAAACAAAACGGAGTGCCGGTAGTCCTGCAAAAATTACCCGGATCAGGACACGGCGGTCCGGCCTTCAGCCTGCCCGCAATTCGCAAACTGACAGACGATTTCTTCGATCATCACCTGAAGGGAGCAGACGCGAAAATCACCGCACTGCCGGCAGAAACTGTTACTGTTCCGGCTGAAGAATAACCAGAGCGAACAGGCAGAATCGCGGCCAGTCGCAGCAGCGGGGCGACTGGTCGTACATCCTTAAAACTTGATGAAGTCAAAGAAAAACAACGCTGCTGTCTGACTTCTGTTCAGCCCTCGAGCGGATCCGATGACGGATCCCTTTCGCCGCACATCACCGCTGTCTTCGACCCTCCCGACGACCCTGCCACGAATCCGCACATTGCCGCCAGCGTCGATCTTTCCAGCCACGCTGCCACCACGTCGAATTGTGCCATCGTTGTCAATATTGCCCACGACACGCCCGCCAACCCGAATCGCGCCGCCGGAATCAAAACGACCAACCCCGCTGCCGCGCACGCGAATGGTCCCGTGATCGTCAACTCGAGCCACCACAGAGCCACCTTTGCGAATGTCGGTACCAGCGTATGTTGGCAGACCCGTCAGCAGTATGCTGATCACAACGAGCAGAAGCTGCATGGCTTACCTCTCTTCGACCTGGCCGCGGCAAAATCACCCGCACGAATGATTTCCGCACAAGCGGACAGGGCAAGCGCTATCTGCCGGATGGCGCGGCCTTTGTCGTATTGACCGCCGCGGGCTGCTGCTGTGGTTTCTGAGCCGGAGGCAGCGGTGGCTTCCGGTCCCAGCTCTGTTGATTGGCTTTCACATCTTTTCCCGGTTCCACCGGAATCGGCAACTCGGCCTCGCGCATCACCTGCTCCAGGCAGGTAATCGTCGCTGCATCCGGACGGAAATTTCCCTTGCGGAATCCGTGAGCAATGATCAGGGGCGTCCAGCCCCAGCGATTCGACTGGTTCCACGTGGTCGGTGTTGCCCCTCGATCCAACAAGTGCCGAATCAGCCGCGGCCAGTTCTGATAGGCAGCACCATGAACGGCTGTTTCGCCATTCTGATCCACCACGTTGATATCCAGGTTCAGGTTCAGCAACAGATCAATGACCGCAATCGCCTGTTCTTCTGTGCCGGCAGCTTCAAGACCACTCCCAAGGTCACCAATCCCGGCAGCGGCGAGCAGAGCTGTCGCACCGTCCGCATTGGGAATCGTGGGATCCGCCCCCAGTTGCAACAACAGTTGCAGCAAAGGAATATCCCCGGTCTGGCAGGCCAGAACAAACGCGGTACATCCTGTGGTGGTGAAATCTGCAAAGCCCGAGCGTCCTTTTTTACGACGCAGATTCACATCCGCACCGTGTTCCACCAACAGCCTGACAAATTGCAGAGACCCCAAATCACCTGAACCCGGCGGCGGGGGATCTCCGTCACCGCGAACCGGTTTCCTGACCCAGGTCACCGCATGCAGCGCTGCATAGCCATTGGGCTGTGCATTCGCATCTGCCCCTGCAGCAAGGACCGCTGCAGCGGTTTCAAAATGCGCATTCATCACCGCCAGCAGCAGTGCGTTGGGGCCCTGGTTACGTTTCTCACCCCGCATCGGTGCGTTCACATCGGCGCCCTGTTGCAGCATCCAGCGCACCGTTTCGGTCCGCCCCTCCCTCACGGCAAAGAAAAAGGGCGTCCAGCCGGCAGCCAAAGGAGTCTGCATGTCGGCGCCAGCCGCAGCCAAAAGCTTCAGCACGTTGGTATTGCCTTCAGCGGCAGCCCACATCGCTGCAGTCTGCTGATTGCGTTCGCGAGCATTCACATCGGCGTCGGCCGCCAGCAACATTTCCACCACCGATTCCCGGCCGGTTCTGGCCGCGGTCATCAGCGGAGTTTCTCCGCCTGCACGTGGCAGCGAATGATCAGCTCCGGCCTTCAGCAACAACTGCACCAGTTCTGCATTTCCCGCTTCGCATGCCACCGCCAGCGGACGTTCCTGATACATCGTCGCCGCATTCACGTTCGCTCCGGCCTGGAGCAGCTGCCGCGCAAGCTGTGGTCGCTCATGCCAGACAGCCCAGTGCAGGGCAGTCATCCCGTCGGCTTGTGCCGCGGAGACGTCAGCTCCGCTGCTCAATAATCGCAGCACGCCGGCCACATCCTGCAACTCCGCTGCATCGGCAATGGGTGCACGAGGAAGCGCGATCGGTTCGGGCACGATGGCCCCGGCCGGGATTTCATCTGCCGCGGTGCAGATAACCAGCAGGCAGCCTGTCAGCAGACAATTCAGCATGTTCTGACTTCCGATCTTCCAGACGGTCTACAAACTCACCGGTTCAAAAAGCCCGTTAATGCGGCCGCTGCTGTCAGCGAACTGCTCCAGCGGAATCCCGACGCGATCAAGCAGGGTCAAATGCAGGTTTGCCAACGGGGTGGGCTGGTCAAAACGAAAATGACGACCGCCCCTCATGTTGCCGGCTGCCCCTCCTGCGACAACGATGGGTAAATTCAGGTGATCATGCAGGTTCGGGTTCCCCATGCCGCTGCCATACAAATACAGGACGTGATCCAGCAGCGTTCCATCAGCTTCGGGTATCTCCTGCAGTTGCTTCAGAAAATCAGCAAACAGTGACACGTGGAATCGATTAATCTCGGCGACTTTGGCGATCTTTTCCGGATCATTGCCATGGTGAGTCAGCGGGTGATGCGGTTCACTGATTCCAATTTCCGGATAAGTCCGGTTACTGGTTTCCCGCGCCATCTGAAATGTGATAACCCGCGTCAAATCCCCCTGCAACGCCAGCTTCTGCAGGTCAAACATCAACCGCGCATGGTCGCCGTAAGTCGCTGGGACACCAACCGGACGGTCCAGATCGGGAAGCTCTCTGTCGGCAGCACCGGCTTCCGCCCTCTGAATGCGGCGTTCCACATCCCGGACCGCGTCCTGGTATTCGATCACCCGCTGCTGATCAGCCGGTCCCAGTGTCTTCTGCAAACGAACGAATTCATCCCGCACCGCATCGAGCAAACTGGCACGCCGTCGCAGCGCCAGACGACGATCTTCCGTACTGCCACCATCGCCAAACAACTGTTCAAAAACAATGCGAGGATGAGCTTCAGGAGGCAGTGGGGTTGTCGGTGACGACCACGACAGACAGTTCTGATACACACAAGCGTAGCCGTTGTCACATTGTCCAACGGCTGCAATCAGATCCATCGACAATTCCAGTGATGGCAACTGCGTATCCTGCCCCAGTTTCTTCGCCGCAATCTGGTCGACGGTCGTGCCCAGAAAATAATCCGTACTCTCCGTCCGACGTGCCGTTGCCGCACTCAGGAACGAAGCATTGGATGTGGCATGAGTCCCGGGATAGGCATTCCTCAGCTCCAGCTGGCTGATCACAGAAACCTGCTGCCTGACTGCTTCAAACGGGCTGAGAATTGGTGGCAAATCACTCAGCACACCAGTGGATTGTGGCGTCCAGCGACTGTGATCACAGCCCATCGGGATGTAAACAAATCCGAGTCGGTGCAGCCTGTCTTTGCTGGCAACGGTACGCTCGGTCGCCGTCAACGAAGGGATCATTGCATCCAGCAACGGCAACCCCAGCGAGACTCCGGCCCCACGCAGCATCGTTCGCCGCGGCAAGTGTTTTCGACTGACAAACATCCTCGTAATCTCCCTTACTGCCCGTCTTCGGTGGCTGTCTCGACAACAGGTTCAGCAGACTGACGCATTTGGAACGGAACGCTGGATACAATTCCCACGACCAGAGCAGAGAAGCGATACTCCTGGGCTGCGGACGCCTTCACGATTCGTCGCACTGCAGCCCCGTCTGCCGGCTGCAACCCTCGCCCTAACGCAAACACCAACAGCTTTTCCGTCATCGTTCTGACAAACAACTCCGGTCGTTTCAGCAAAGCCTGCTCCAGACCCTCCACTCCGACAAAGCGAGTCCCGTCCGGCAGGCCGCCGGAAGCATCCACCGCAAATTCATACTCGGTCTCTCGCCAGCGGCCGACAGCGTCATAGTTCTCCAGGGAGAATCCCACAGGGTCGATGCGGTCGTGACATACTGCACACGCCGCATTCGCGCGATGCTCTGCCAGTCGCTGGCGAACCGGCAACTGAGCGGACACAGTGTTGTCTTCAAGGTCAGAGACGTTGGGCGGCGGTGGCGGTGGTGCTGACCCGAGCAAATTCTCCAGCACCCATTTCCCCCGCAACACCGGCGACGTTCGCGTGGCGTAGGACGTCACAGAAAGAATGCTGCCGTGTCGAAGAATCCCGCCACGGTGATGATCTGCCGCGATCGTAACTCGTCGAAATTTGTCTCCCTGCACGTGAGGAATTCCGTAATGTCGAGCCAACCGTTCGTTGAGCCATGTCCAGGGAGGATCCAGCAGAAAGGTCACCGGATGATCCTCATGCAGCATGTCCGCAAACAGCAGCTCGGTTTCTTTGCGAAACGCATCCCGCAGATTCTGACCAAAGTCGGGGAACAACCGCGCGTCCGGTGTCACCGCATCAAGATTACGCAGGTACAACCATTGATCCGCAAAATTTGTCACCAGCGATTCTGCACGTGGATCCCTTAACATGCGAACCACCTCCGCACGCAGCGCTTCAGGGTCGGACAACCGCCCTGCTTCCGCCGTCATCAGTAACTGCTCGTCCGGCAGACTGCTCCAAAGAAAGAAGGAAAGTCGAGATGCCAGTTCAAATTGCGAAATGGGGGCCGCGGCACCAACACCTGCGGATGAGGATCCCGCGTCCTGCTCTACACGAAACAGGAATTGTGGATTGACCAGTAACCCGGCGATCGCTCGTTCAATTCCGGACTCAAAACCGCCCTCTGCTTCGCCTTCACGGAACAATCTCAGCGATGACCGCAGGTCCGCATCTGTGATCGCGCGGCGAAAGGCCCTGCGCACCAGCGGCGCGAGAATCTCCCGTGCCGCAGATTCGGATTCTTCCCCGGCGGCAGGAGCCTTCCACAAGACTCGCTGCCGCACGGTGCTGTTTCCGACAACAGAGTCGCCGTAGGGCCCGGTGATCGTCACCTGATACACGGCCGGACCTCGGCGGGGGTGACGGTAGAAGTTGTAACTGACGTTCAATGGCTGACGATCTGTCACCTGCAGCGAACGATTCCGCTCTGCAAATGTCACTCCCAGCTGATGCTGACCGGCCGTCACGAAAAATCTGCTCACCAGCGCCGCGTCAACTTCCCGATCATCTCTGCCCTGCGGACGCGCAATTGAAAATCTCCGCACCCGACGGCGATCCAGCAGGATGTCCATTTCTGACCGCCCGCCACGCAGCCCCTCAATTTCGTCATTGCGATCCCGCATCAATCGAACCTGAACCTGATATTCCCCGTCCCGAGGAAAATACCAGTCCACCGCAAGTCCGCCTCGAGTCCCCAAAGGCAGCCCATTCACGCGTGTGCCATCCTGAGTCACATCCCCGGCAACGCGAAATGTTGCTCCACCCGGTGTCCTTGTTGCAGCCCCTGTCGCAGTACGGCTGATCTTCTGTGCCGCGGCGATGTACCGATTCAGCAGCACCGGACTGAGACCGGTGACAGTAATGTTGTCGAACCCCTGACTGGACTCATCCGCAGGCAACAGATTCTCCACGTCCACATCAAGCCCCAGCAGATCACGGACAGCGTTGCGATATTCCGTACGATTCAGACGTCGCAGTGATTCCGTGCGTCCCGGTGCTGGATGCTGCCGGGAATATTCGTCCACCCAATCTTCGAGCTGTTGCAGGACGGATTCGGATTGAGCGGTTTCGGCGTGAGGTTCACCAACTGGCGGCATATCTGCGTTCTGCAACCGCCGGATAATCTTTTCCCAGACGTGAAGGGTTTCGCCAGCCGTTTTCGGCAACGCAACTGGCAGAATGATGCCGCCGACAGGCTGCTCACCACTGTGGCAACCGCTGCACCATTGCTGCAGATACTGATCAACCGAGACTTCAGCAGTCGCCGATCCTGGCCGCGGTATCATCGACGCAGCAACCTGCGGCGAGACCGTGGCGACCACCGCAGCACATAAAACCCCAATGATCATGATGGCACTTGCACGCATGGCCGGACCTGCTGCCCTGTTTCAGTGGGAAATGTCAGTCTTCGTTTCTACCAGCGGATTGACCGGATGGATCACCAACACGGCCCATCCGAAGAGACGATCGTTCGCCAAACACAGTAGGAACGAAGCTTACCACGTTGCATCTGCCGGAGAAACTCGATTCGACCGAATCAACAACATACTTGACGCCCAGTCACTGAGTGTCGAAACTGTCAAAATGCAACTTGCCAACTTTAATCGGGTAGGGACTTCCATGCTGCGGATTGCCGTTTCCACCATTCTTGTTCTGCTTTGTACAACCAGCCCGCGCGCCGCTGAACGCCCCAACGTGCTGTTCATCTTCGCGGATGACCAGTGCTGGGACACCCTGCGAGCCACCGGGAATGACGAAATTCACACTCCGAATCTGGATCGTCTGACGCGACAGGGCACCACGTTTTCCCGAGCCTACAACCAGGGCGGCTGGCACGGTGCCATCTGTGTCGCAAGCCGTACCATGCTGAACACCGGTCGCCACCTGTGGCACGCCCGCGAGATTGCATCCACGCTGAAGTCAGAGTGGATTCCAAAGAAAAAAATGTGGTCGCAACTGATGAACGCGGCCGGCTACCAAACGTTTTTCACCGGCAAATGGCACGTCAAAGCTGATCCCCCCAAAATCTTCGACATCGCACGACATGTTCGCGGCGGAATGCCCAAACAAACCGACGCCGGCTACAACCGCCCGCTGTCAAAAACAGACACAAACTGGCTTCCCTGGGATCAAAAACGAGGCGGTTTTTGGGAAGGCGGAAAACACTGGAGCGAAGTTGTTGGTGACGACGCGGTCGACTATCTGCAAATCGCTCAGGCCGATGTCCGTCCCTTCTTCATGTATATCGCTTTCAATGCTCCTCATGATCCTCGCCAGGCCCCGCAGAGATTCGTGGACATGTATCCGGCAGAAAAAATTCGGATCCCCGCCAGCTACGTCCCCAAATACGAACATGAAATTGATGTGTATGGGATCCGCGACGAAAAACTGGCCCCCGTTCCACGCACAGAATGGTCCGTTCAGGTCAATCGCCAGGAATACTACGCGATCATCACTCACATGGATCAGCAAATCGGACGCATCCTCGATAAGCTGGAAGAATCGGGACAGGCTGAAAACACCTGGATCTTCTTTACTGCCGACCATGGACTGGCCTGCGGAAATCACGGGCTGATGGGGAAACAGAACATGTTCGACCACAGCGCACGCGTCCCCTTTATTGTTTGCGGTCCGGGTGTCGAGAAGGATGTCCGGCGAAATGAATTCATTTACCTGCAGGATGTCATGCCCACATCACTGCAACTCGCTGAAGCAGCAGTCCCGGCCGATGTGGAATTCCAAAGCCTGCTGCCCCTGCTGCGCAACGACTCCACTGCCCAACCACGCGAAGCTGTTTCCGGCGCTTTCATGATGACGCAGCGAATGATTACCGTCGGTACAGACAAGATGATCCTGTACCCCAATATTGGCGTCTCCGTCCTGTACGATCTGGCCAAAGATCCCGAAGAACTGCACGATCTGTCCGACGCACCCGACGCCGCAGCGACCAAGAAACGCCTTTTCCGGCATCTGCTGAATGAACAGAAAAGCACGGGTGACCCGCTTGATCTGACCCAGTCGTTTCCTGAGCTTGGCTGATCCGCCAGCGACCACTGTATTGCTTAGGGGATCACCGGAGCGGCTGACTTGCGTCCGCAACATGTCTTGAGCACCTTGCCCGTGTTCGTGCTGGGTTTGGTTCCACGACCATCCAAACCCAGGCTCCGCAGCGATCTTTGACGCAGTCGCTGCCCGCACTGGATGTCACTGCTGCAGTTCGCGCACAACACACCACAGCAGGCAGGTGTTCGTGGTCTCTCCCGGCCGCCCAATTTCAATGGTCAGGCGGCCGTCCTGCACGTCCACCTCGGTCTCGTATTCTGCAAACATCGCGGTGGTCACGTCATCCACCACACGGACTCCTTCCACGGCCACATTCTGACCAAACTGCTCGTGCTCGGAATCACCAATGCAGAACATCACGGAATATCTGCCGTGATCGACGGCGAGTTCGAACACATCGTGACTGCGTGTGAACAAAAATGTGTCCAGCAGACCACTATTCATC
>JAFMMM010000144.1 GCA_017859815.1 Planctomycetota bacterium
GATCGAGTGATTACACTGATGAGCAGCATAAAGTACGGTCAATTCAGCGTTGCGTACCGCTCCCGTGCCATTGCCCGCCACGCCACATTCCATTGCCTGTTCAGATCGGAATTTCTCATGACGCTGTCGCTGCGATTTCAATGCTGTCTTTTGCTGGCATTGCTTGGTCCTCGGTTCCTGCCCGCTGCAGAACGCGCTGAAACGCGGAGATTTATTGCCGCGGATTCCTCCAAACAACGTGTGGCAATCATCGGAGAAGATGGGAACACCGAATGGGAGCACCGCATCGGTCCTCTGCATGATTTGCATGTGCTTGGGAATGGCGACGTCCTGATGCAGCTGAACTGGACTCGTGTAGTTCAGTTGAATCCCGCAGACAATCGCATTGTCTGGGAGTACGATGCTGCGAAGCAGGAAGATAACGTCGGCAAGCGCATCGAGATTCATGCCTTCGAACGGCTGCAGGACGGAACAACGATGATTGCAGAGTCCGGATCATCGCGTTTACTTGAACTGCGGAAGGATCTCACGATTGTCCGCAGGATCCCGCTGCAAGTCGTTCGCCCCGATCCGCATCATGATACTCGGCTTGTGCGGCGAACAGATGGCGGAACATACCTGGTGTGTCATGAAAATGAAGGACTTGTGCGGGAATACGACTCCGCAGGCAAAAGCGTCTGGGAATACTCGATTCCTCTTTTCGGACGGGAGCCACGCCCGGGACACGGCGTCGATGCTTTTGGGAATCAGGCCTTCTCCGCAATGCGTTTGAAGAATGGCAACACGCTGATCGGAACAGGCAATGGACACTCCGTGCTGGAAGTAACGCCGGCAGGTCAGGTGGTATGGAGCCTGCACCAAAATGATCTGCCCAACATTCAGCTGGCTTGGGTGACCTCCCTGCAGCTGCTGCCGAGCGGGAATCTGCTGATCAACAATTGCCACGCTGGTCCGGAGAATCCCCAATTGATCGAAGTGGACCGCCAGAAACGTGTGGTCTGGTCCTTTCGCGACTTTGAACGATTTGGAAACTCGCTCACCAACTCGCGAATCCTGTCGGTCAATGGCAAGCCAGTTGATGCAAACTAGCCGGGTTCAAGTCTGCCGGTCCTGCGAAACTCGGTTCCGCAGGCCGCGCTGCAGTTTCGCAGAGAGCCGGCTTGCAAACGCTTGCAACCGATGGTCAGGACAACTGCGTCAGGGACCGCGCCCGGAAAACTTTTCGAGCCGTCCCAGAGTGCCGTGAGTTCGCTGCTGCGGATTCTTCGTGGTGCAGTTGATGTGGGCGCAGAAGCAGCGGGCGTGGTCACAAGGCCACGGTGATGATTTTGGTGCAGACAATCACGACTCCGACAACAGCAGCGACCAGAAAAAACCCCGCAGTGCCCTCCCGTGTTGGTCCGGGAATCTGCAGCCCAAGAAGTGAGTAACTGGGTATCACAATGTCGTCTTCGGAGAATTGAAATTCGGTAATTCTGACGGCACTGTCGCGTGGTCTGACTTTTGTCTGGATCGCACGGTAGAAGAATTCCAGCAGATCTTCCTGATTCAACTCCGCG
This sequence comes from Planctomycetota bacterium, assembly GCA_017859815.1. Lineage (GTDB taxonomy): Bacteria > Planctomycetota > Planctomycetia > Planctomycetales > Planctomycetaceae > SXXK01. The sequence goes on from JAFMMM010000144.1 coordinate 1,560, forward strand.
ACAAATGTGAATGCTGTCCCGGTAGCAATCGCACTGCCCATGGTCAGGATGAGTGCCCACACATCAAGCAGAACCAGGCCTCCTCCGGACTCCACGAACATTGTCTCTCTCATCGCTGGTAAGATTTGCCAGATTTCCATTGGCCAAACTGTGCAAAGAAGCGCGACCACAGATCCGGTCAATGCAGAAGTCCATACAGAGACCGAGTTCCAGCGTGTCCAAAAGATGCCCATCCACATGCTGATGCCGATAATTGCCGGAATTTGAATGAACAGCCTGAGAAAGTCACCAATGTCATGAAAAGTCATCTGTAACAGAACAGCGCAGCACACGATGACGAGGCCCGAGATTCGTCCGGCCAGTAAATAGAACTGCGGATGCCTTTGGGGCATCAGATAATTACGGAAGATGTGAACCGAGATCAGACCGCTGCCGGTCACCATCTGAATTGCTGCGTGGCTGACACCCGTTGCAATCAACATGAGTGCTGCCAGTCCCAGAATACCGGGGGGCATCCGGGAAAGCAGATCCCTCATCGCGACGCCAAAGATTCGATCAGAAAATCGGCGGTCTACCGTCTCCAGACGATTCAATTCCGTGGCGGAAAGTTCCTCGGTGCCAGCATTGGCAGCAGCCTGCAAATCCTGCTGCAACCGCATTGAAGCAGGCTGATCTTTGGTGAGTAACGGACTTTGTGCACCGAGGTACAGGGTGATACAGCCAAGGCCGAACAGTCCCCACATGATGGACAGAATTCGTTTGAGCAGATTCCCGGCTGTGAAGCCCGCTCGGACATGCCGTTCTGACGGAACCGATGCACAAACTACTGCAAGGTGTGGATGCGCCAGCATGCCAAGCAGGCCCGCAATTCCCAGAACAGCCACATAAAGCGGTGTCATCGGGTCCACAAACTGCCGGTGTGATTGAGAATCCAGCAGTAAGTCAAGCATGCCTGGCTTCAACGAGGCAGACCGCCCCAGTGAACCGAAGCCACCCATGCGGGAATAGAGAACAGGCAGCAGGATCAGAGTGACCCCGATCTGCAGGATTCCCTGCAGACAATCAATCAGCATGCCAGCGCGAAGTCCACCTGCCATTCCAAAAACGCTTAACAGGATCGCCAGTGCAATGGCCGCAAGAGCGTCACCCTGCAATGGCCGAAACGCAATCAGCGGTCTTTGGTTGGAGGCCCACGATAAATTGATCATGGGATAGCGGATGTTGAGTTCGGCTGCGAGGTCATCGAACAGTGGATTGGTGACGGCATTCAGCAGCCGGGATGTCCCAAAGAGAACCCCCGAAATGATCACAATGCTGATCAGAACCCCAAAGAATGAATACAGAATTGCTGTGGATCGCCCGAATCTGACCAGAAAAAAGTCGGCCGTTGTGACTGCTCTGAGACGCCGCAGGACGGGCGCAAGGATCCAGAAAAATGGAGTCAGGATCAGCCAGATGAACTGCCACCATAATCCTGACATGCCGGAACGCCACGTGCTGGCAGCAATCACCCCCGGCGAATCGCTGCAGGTGCCGGCGCCGTACGAGAAGAAGGTCAGCATCGCGGCGGAACCACTTTGACCGCCCGTAAAGTAATCATCGCCCTGAGTGTGCGAAAACATCGCGCGCAGGGAAAGCACTGCCAGAATGGCGATCCCTGCGGTAATTACGATGCCGTCAATCGTTGTCATGAGCCGTTTTAATTTTTGCGGGGTACTGTGCAGACGATTGGATCACTGTGATTTCACGAGCCTCAAAAACAGCAGCACATCGCTGCCTTGCCGAGTTCACCTGCGCACGGTTCACCGAGTCGTCCAGGATAGAAGTCTCAATCGCATCCTTATACGTTACGCGGAAAGCAGCAGAATCGTTCGTTACTTTCCGGAATTACTGCGGTCTGTGTGCGTATCCGCACATCGCGTTCCGCCAAGTCCGGCTTAGCATACTAACCTGCAAAGCCTGCATATTTTTCCAGAGGGCCTTTCAACCCGTGTGGCAGACGAGGTTTCTGTCAGCATGGTTTATCGTCTTCCGTTTGTCAGCGGTGGTGCCGTGACGCAGATTTTGGCTTTTTCAAGGCCGCGTCGCAGGTGCTGTGCTGTCAGGACAGCACCTTTATGGTCGCCATGCAGACACAATGTTTCGGCGCGAACCGAAACGGCCGATCCGCTCCCGGTGCGAACGCGGCCGAATCGAATCGCTTCGATCGCCCGTTGCAGAACCTCTTCGGGATCTGTAATTAATGCACCGGGCAGGTTTCTCGCTTTCAGGTTGCCGTCTGCCACATACGCGCGATCAGGAAAGAATTCCTCATAAGCGGTCATTGTTCGGCTTCGTGCCGATTCCACGAGTTTGCCGCCGCCCAGCCCAATGACGGTCGTGTCGGGGCAGGTTTCCCTGATGACCTCAAGCAACAGTTCGCGGACCGACGGGTTCTGTTCGGCTTCGTGATACAAAGCGCCGTGAGGTTTGACGTGAGAAACACGAATTCCCGCCGCTGTTGCTGCGGCGTTGGCAAGTGCTAACTGCCGCTGCAATTGCTGTCTCAGCTCTGCCGGGATCGTTGCCGGGCGGATTCGGCCAAATCCGATTCGATCCTCAAATGACGGATGCGCTCCAAAAGCCGTCCCGGTTTTCCGGCACTCGCGGGCCAGCAGCAACATGCGGTCACGACTGCCCGCGTGGCCCCCGCAGGCCACATTGACGGAGGTGACGTATTCAAGCATCGCAATGTCTGAAGCGAGCCCGTCGGGGGGCGGCAATTCGCCCGAATCGGCGTTGATGTCCACCCGTATCATCTGTGCAGAGCCCGCTCGAACCTTCCCCAAAGCTGCTCCAGTGGCTCCGTTCCCACACTGATGCGAAGCAGCCAGCGGGAAACGCCACATTGTTCCACTTCGTCAAGTTCGGAGTAATGGGCGAGCAGAGTGTAGGGGCAGCACAGTGTGAAATTCGTACCGAGGTTAGGTCCCTTGCACACGGCCAGACGGTCAAAGGCCGGTGCCGTAGTTCGCTCCGGATCACGCAGGACGATCGACATCAGCCCGCCGCCGGTGGGACTTGCGGAGTCGGATGAGGTCGCCGAAGCCGGATAAAAAACCTGCTGAACAGCCGGGTGTTGTCGCAGTCTCTCCGCGAGTACGGCCGCGTTGGCATTGATGACGGTGACTCGTTGCTGCAGATCGCGGGAGTTTGATTCCAGCACGTCTGCATCTGAATCGCAGAGAAGTTCTTCAAAGTCCTGGTCGAGTGCCTCCCGAATGCGAGCGGCATGCGGTCCTGATGGGTTAATGCGAAGCGATCCGGCAAGGACATCACCAATGCCGCTGAAGTATTTTGTCAGGCTGGTCACAAGCAAGTCAGCATGATCGAGCAGATTACGGTTGATCACCGCTGACAGCGTGTCATCGATGATCAGCAGGAATCCGTATTCATCGGCAAGGGATCTGAGCGTTTGTAAGTCGGGCTCGGTAAGCAGCGGATTCGCCGGAGATTCGCAAAAGACAGCGCTGATCTTCTGGCGGGAAAGGATCTGTTTCAGCGCATCCAGATCTGCAGCGTCTCCTGCTGGCAGAAAATTCCATTTCTGCGGAGGAAATCGCTGCTGGATCTTGAGCGTGTCGACATACGGGAATCCAAACTGCAGGCTTGGCGAATCCGGATCGATCCTGCGAGTAATTTCCCATGCAGTACAAACCGCCGCCATGCCCGAGGGGAAGAGTCTGACATCAGCCTCTGCACACCCACTGAAGTCCGCAAGTCGGCGGCGGATGGTTGTGCGAGCAGTGGTTTCCGAAATGGACACCGGCTCGCCGGCAAGCAGTAGTTCCGCTGCGCGGGAAGTAAGAATTCGGCCGGAGTGTTGCCAGTATTCCCGCAGGACAGAAAAGTCTTCCGCACAGACCACGCCGGTGGGACCATGATGGTCCAGCTCATGCAGTCTGGCTGATTTCACACCTCGGGATCGCACGTACTGAAGTGCGCTGAGTGCCACTCGGCGGGATGGGAAAATCAGCCCTCGATTTTCATCGCCGAACACTTTCCGGCACAGTGATCGAATCAACGGATGCAGGCAGAATCGGGGGTACGCAGCCTGAAGCCGGTTAACGACCTCCGGAACATTCTCTTCATAATCGATGTTGTGCTGCCACAGCGGAAGACATGCCGACGCCGCATGCGGAGAGTCCGGCATCGGCGCACCCAGGTCTTCAGCCTGCCAGCAGGGATCCTGCAGCATGTCCCGCTGCGGACGATTCTCGGTGGTCATTCCAGTCGATCCAAATGCTCTCAAACCTGATGTCTGCCGTCGGCAGCAATTAGTCGTCAACGGGATTGAGTCGCCAGCCGCCGATCTGCAGCAGGAACGGCTCAATCGGCTCGGTCATTTCCATGCCCACAAGAGGACGAATCCAGCGAGCTGCGCCGCGCAGCCCCTCGTCAGCGGAGTCGACTTCCCACGCTTCCTGCACAACATCCTGAGAACCAGTGGATCGCATCATTCCCAGTGCGAGGAGACAAAAACGACGAACCGGGAATTTCTCGGGATCCGGCGAGTTTCGGTCCTGAATACGGCCGTGCATGTTTTTCACCATGGCCGCGTCCGGATTGTTCTCGTACAGCAGCCCAAGTGCCCACATGGCCGCGCTGCGGCGTTCCAGCACGCCCGGCACAGTCTTGCTGAGCTGTTTCAAAAGGATCTCCTCAATGTCCTTCACACGCATGATGCCGAGGTACTCGAACAGGAATGCCTGCTTCATCCCGTGTTCCCGCTCAAATTCGGCGGGCTCATAAAGCCATGTTTCGGCATCTTTCGTGGCCTGCAGTACGGGAGTACGCACTGCGAGGTCCGGAAACAAATGAATCAACCATGCTGCAGAGACCATGACCTCGTCGCGGGGATAGTTCAGCAGTTCCACGGCCAGAGCGGAAAAGTCGGAGCTGCGCATCTGTCCCAGCAGAACCAGACTCTGTTCAATTCCCTGCCAGTCTTTTGAGTTTGCCTGAAGAGCGTCAGCACACAGTCCAACAATCTGTGGTTTCAGGTCCGGTGTCGTCTCCGATACTGAGAACAGCATCCGCCGAGCGACATTGCGAACTTCGATATGAAAGTCGCTGATCAATTGATGCAGCCAGTTCACTCGCTGAGAGTCCGGAAAGTCCCGCATCACTCGCGCGGCCGTAATTCGCACCGCCTTGTCCTTGTGTGAATACCCCATTTCCAGAAGTGGCTGCAGCAGCGTATTGTCACGCTTATAAATGACTTCCCACGCTGCAGCGGCAACCGCATTCTCCGCGTCACTGCAGAGTGGCAGCACCGCCTGCAAACTCTCCGGCTGACTGGAGTTCAACAAAGCAACGGCCAGGATTCGTTCCTGTTGAGTCCGGCTGATCAGTCTTTGGGCAAGATTACGTGAAGATTCCGGGGCGAGTACAGCTGCGGCTTCGGCAGTGGCCATGCGGCGAAGATAGTCTGCACGGGAATCACCTGCGATCTGAATCATCTGGTCTGCGGCAGAGTTTTCCTGCAGAGCCGCCAGACCCTGACAGGCCAACTGCAGGGACGTTGCCGAGGAAGTGGAACTGTTCAGTCGCCGTTTCCACATCTCTGCCGCCGGGGCATATTTCCAGTCACGCAATGCCACCTCAAGAATAACGCGTTCGGCGTCGGAGGCCGTTTCTGAAAACTCAAGAATCTGCTGTGCGAAACTCTGCAGGCCGCCGGCCGCAGCAGCGCGGAAACACGCAGACCGAACCCGGCGGCTTTTGGACTGATCCAAAGCCTGTTGCAATGCTTCGGATGCCGGAGAGATATCGGCCAAACCCTCTCGGGCAAAGCGAAACAACTGAATTGCTGCAACTTCCTGAATCTCCGCATCCGTTGCTTCATTCAGGATTCGGGCGGAGTGGCCCGGATATCGCTCGTCAAGAACTCTGATTCGGATGGCGTCAGTGATGTACGGCTCAAAATACATCCGATGCGGCAGCTTCATGTACCGGGCAATGTCCGGAATATCGATCGGCCCGGCGAAGAATCCCTGCGGTGAAAAATCAAGCGGGGCACCATCAATGTCGCTGCCAACCAAATCGGCTGCTGTCGGACGCTGCGCTGGCTCATCCGCAGGAACGGCGGCAACCATGCACACGACGGCAAGTTGAGCGAGGCAGGTCAGTTTCCTGCCGTGAAGTGCCTGACCGCGTTGAATCTCTGTCACAGTCCCGCCTGACGTTTTGCAGGACCGCGTTTCGACAAAATCGTTGTTCATAGGATTGCCGCTTTCGTGGTGCTGTGTGACAGCTTCTTGTTTCATAACCGAGTCTGCTTCCGGAACGAAAGCAGACTGCGAAATTCTAAATCGCATGGAAACACTGTCAATTCGTAGTGAAATGAAGGTTTCCGAGGCGGGGTGTTGTCAGGGTGCAGTAATCAGGATTCCATGGATGAGGATGCAGAATTCGGGGGGGGGAAGCTCTTCAGCCCTGATTCAGCACGTTTCTGCGGGCTCTTTCATGCAGCGCGACCGGGACATGTTCCAGCAGTTGTGCAATCAGATCGTCTGTGGAGATTCCCTGACTGGCCGCCGAGAAGTTCGTCATGATTCGATGCCGCAGGACCGGCCCCGCGACGGCACGAATGTCGTCAGTTGTGACATGACCTCGTCCCTGCAGTAACGCATGCGCTCGTGCACCCAGCACAAGGAACTGTCCGGCGCGAGGCCCGGCCCCCCATGACACCAACTCACGGATAAACGGTGCGGCGGTTGACTCCTGGGGCCGCGTGGCCCGAACAATGTCTCGAGCGTATTCGAGGATATGGTCGCCGCAGGGGATTCTGCGAACGACCTGCTGCAGAACACAGATCTGCTCCCCGGTCAGCACGGGCTGAACCTGGACCTCGCGGCTGCCGGTAGTTTGCCTGAGAATTTCCAGTTCTTCGTCGGCGTCAGGGTAGTCGACGATGATGTTGAACATGAAACGATCCAGCTGTGCCTCCGGCAGCGGATAGGTTCCTTCCTGCTCAATGGGATTTTGAGTTGCCAGCGTGAAGAAAGGATCCGGCAACCGCCACGTTCGCGCACCGACCGTGACCTGACGTTCCTGCATTGCTTCCAGCAAAGCAGCCTGGGTCTTGGGAGGCGTTCGATTGATTTCGTCTGCCAGCAGAACATTTGTGAACAGCGGGCCTTCAACGAACTGAAAGGTACGACGTCCGGTTTCGGGGTCGTCCTGCAGCACATCGGTTCCGGTGACGTCAGAAGGCATCAGATCCGGAGTGAACTGGATGCGTCGAAAATCGAGTTGCAGGATGGAAGCGACGGTGCTGCACAGCAGTGTCTTGGCGAGCCCCGGAACACCCACCAGCAAACAGTGCGCACGGCAGAACAGTCCGATCAGTAACTGATCGATGACGTCATCCTGGCCGACGATAATTCGGCCGATTTCGGATTTCATGCTGGTGCAGGCTGCCTGCAGGTCTGCCACGGCCTGCTGCTCGTCAGTCGCGAGTTCGCGCGGCGTCTCAGTGGGACTGCCGGATTCGGATGGTTCGGAAGCAGACATAAGCGATTTCGAAGTTCTGGTGAGTGTACCGTCGGTGTCAGGTCTGCGTCGCAGGGGAAGCAGGATCCCCATTGCCAGGGGCAACGATAACGCCCCGGACGCAACCCCCGAAGAAATGATTCAGGAAACTTGCAGAGAACTGAGATTTCTGCGGCGGCCCCCAGCGGTATCGGGCAGTGCCAACGCGCAGAATATCGTTGGATCGCGCGCGATACCAATTTGAGTGTCCGAAATTCTGGCGTTCCGGGGTTCTCCGTTGTCAAACGGCCGAACCGGCGGGTCGGGAAGCTGCGAGTTACCGCAGGGAATGACGTCCTGGCTTTGCCCGGCCGGGTTTCCTGAGGCAGACCGGAGATTTTGCAATGAGCGATGTGAGTTATCTGATCTTTGATGTGGAAACCGTTGGCGATGGCAATCTGATACAGCAGGTCCGCTATCCCGAAGAGCGTCTGAGTCCGCGTGAGGCCGTAGCCCGCTACCGCAGTCAGCTGCTGGAAGAAACTGGCAAGGATATTCTGCCGCTGACTTTTGTGCTTCCGGTTTCGGTGGCTGTAGCGAAAGTGCGATCTGATTTCTCTCTGATTGACGTGTCTGTCCTCGATCATCCGCACTATCGTCCGGAACAGATCGTGAGAGGTTTCTGGCAGGGTTGGAATCACTACCAGCGACCAACATTCGTGACGTTCAATGGACGAGGCTATGACATTCCAGTGATGGAGGTTGCTGCTTTCCGATTCGGAATCGGTATTCCGGCGTGGTTCAACATTGATTCGCGTTCCTTCGAACAGGCTCGCAATCGCTATAACCAGGCGGCCCATCTGGATCTGCAGGATCTGCTGACGAACTTCAGTGCGTTCCGGATGAATGGCGGTCTGAATTTGCTGGCGCATCTGATTCATCGGCCCGGCAAGGCCGGCATTGATGGCTCGCTGGTTCAGGATATGTTTTACGATGGCAAGGTGGACGAGATCAACGACTACTGTCGCTGCGATGTCCTTGATACCTACTTCGTCTTTCTGCGAACACAGGTACTGCTGGGGCGAATCACAACAGACGATGAACATTCATTGACGGCCGACGCTCGCAATTTGCTGGAATCAAAACGTGATCAGCACAAAGCCTACCAGACTTACCTGGAGTACTGGGACAGACGTCTGGCCGACCAGATGGATGTCAGCCAGGCAATCGGAGGTGAAACAGGACCTCCTGATGCGAAATCGACTGAGCAAGCACAGGCCTGAGGAAGCACTGGCCCCCTGATTAATTCCGGATGTCCGTCTGATCCAGCCAGTTCGGTCCTGCAGAGACATCGACGACAAGCGGTACGTGCAGCGACATTGCCGATTCCATACTGGTCCTGACCACTGTTGCCAGCCAGTCTGTTTCGTGTTGCGGGCATTCCAGCACCAGTTCGTCATGAATCTGCATCAGCATGCGGGACTGTTTGCCGGAATCCTGCAGCAGTTGAGCGACATCCAACATGGCTCGCTTGATCAGATCTGCGGCAGATCCCTGCAGCACCGTATTAATTGCAGTGCGCTCGGCCATGTTGCGATTCAGCCCGGTCGTACGGCGAATTCCGCTGATTGCACGGCGACGATCCATGATCGTCCTTGCAAATCCCGTGGCAGCGGTTTCTTCGAGCACCTGCGTGCAAAATGCTTCCACACCCGCATAGCGGGCGAAGTAGTTTTGAATGAAGGCAGACGCCTCGTCAGTTTCGATGCCGAGGGATGCGGCCAGACCCCACGGTGACTGCCCGTAGATCACGCCAAAATTAACGGCCTTGGCAATTCGCCGCTGGTCCGATGTGATGTCTGCGGTGGGAACTTCAAAAACCTCAGCCGCAACGGCCGCATGGATGTCCATTCCGGCGGCGAACGCGGCACACAGAGCCGGGTCGCCGCTGAAGTGAGCCAGCATCCGCAACTCAATCTGAGAGTAGTCCGCACAAAGCAGCGTCCATCCCGGATTGTCCGGCAGGAATGCAGCTCGGACTTGTTTGCCCTCGGGGGTCCGGATCGGAATGTTCTGCAGGTTGGGGTCGCTGGAACTCAGCCGCCCTGTCGCTGCCACTGTTTGGTGGAAGGTCGCGTGAATCCGCCCTGTTTCCTCGCACACAAGTTGTGGGAGTGCGTCCAGATAGGTGTTCCGGAGCTTGCTGAGGTGCCGCCGTTCCAGAACCTGATTCGGCATCTCGTGAAGTTCCGACAGCTTTTCCAGTGTTTCCTGGTCGGTGCTCGCGCCCGTCTGGGTGCGGCGAATGACAGGAAGTTTTAGCTCGTTGAAGAGAATCTCTGAGAGCTGTTTCGGCGAATCAATGTTGAATGTTCGGCCGGCAGCGGCATAGATGCCTTCCGTCAACTCTTCAATACGGGCACTCATCTCATCGCTCTGTCGACGAAGTTCCGCCGATTCCAGTGTGATCCCTTCGTGTTCCATTCGGGCGAGGACGCGAATCAGTGGCTCTTCCAGGCCTTCATACAGACTGACCAGTTCCGCCTTCCTCAGGTCAGTCAGCAGTTCCGCTGAAATCTGCGACAGCAGTTGCAGCTCAGCATCCAGAGTTTCCATTGCTACTGTGGAGTCTGAGGAATCTTCTTCGTCGAACATCGTCTTCTGGCGGCGACCGCGAGGTTTGCTGTTCGCGGCTGATCCTGGAATTTCAAATCCCAATCGTGCGGCGATGTCTGCAGTGCTGTGTCCCCGGGCACCACTTTCAAGAAGGTAGTCCAAAACAGACAGGTCGAGGATGCGTGGAGGGAGCGGTAGTTCGTGGTTCAGCAGTGCATGGCAAAACGGCTTTGCATCTGCGATCACCAGTTTTGCCGGACAAACCGAAATCGCTTCAAACACCGTCCGAAGATCACCAGTGTCCGCAGAATTGACGGGCCAGAAAATGGCCTGGTGTCCGGCGGCGAAGGCCAGTCCGCTCAATTGCCTTGACCTCACCGTACCACCGCTGATGAGTGGATGCACAAAGATCTGATCGTTGCGGTCGGTGGAATCCAGCAGCGATAAAACGTCATTCACAGTGGTCGCAATTGGAACCGTCTTCCACGTTTTGGAAGCAGTCGGTTCGGCCGTTCTGTCGGTAACAGATTCATCAGCCGGGGGGGGAGAAGCACCGGCATCCCGCATCATCGAAGCGT
>JAFMMM010000530.1 GCA_017859815.1 Planctomycetota bacterium
ACGGCAAGTTTCTGATAACGCAACGCCTGCGTAAGTCGCATTAAGTAGTCTTCGCCATCACGATCCGCTTTTGGGTCGGGAATGTAACCGGCAAGCCCCAGCGGACCCTGCGATGCAAGCACCGCAAACGATGGCAGATCAGAATCTCCCAAACGACTGCGAATCGTGCCGTCATCCTCACCGTTCGGGAAATTCAGGTAGCGAAAATCCACCGGCCCGTCCGGCTTCTTCCCCGTCACCAACACCGGCCATGTTGTGTCAAATGATGTGCGTGCCGGAACTTCCAAACGACGCGCAAATTGCAAAGCTCCGGATGATGGAGTAACGACCATCAGGCCAGTTTTTGCCTCATCACTCAGATTTCTGACGGATGAGTTGACCGCGCCCCAGCGGCCAAACACAAATCGCCCCGTGCCGCCGGAACGGACCATCATCAGCAAGTCAGATTCTGCTGCAGACTTTTCATCCGCAGCCAGATTCTGAGTTGACTGCAGGCCGAAAAACGATGCGATGAGAAGCAGATAGCGGATCCGGAGCCACGACGGCGAGCGATGGTGAGTCTTGTTCACTGAGATGTGCTTTCAGCCAAAGGTCCGGAGAGGACTGGAGGTCAGAGATTCAGTGACCACGCCTGATGTGTTTGGAACTGCTGCAGGAACGGATGGCACGCTGCAATTGCAACGGTGCGGAAACCCCGGTATTCAACCCTAAGCATCGCGTGGAATCAACCATGACTTTCACAGTTGGGTGTGTACAAATGCGCGCTGGTGACTGTTCAAACTGCGCCGACTAAACGTTGAAGAGAAAGTGGCAGATGTCTCCGTCCTGCATGATGTAGGTCTTGCCTTCCACTCTCATTTTTCCCGCGGCACGAATCTCTTTTTCAGACTTGTGCGTTTCAAGATCGTCCAACGAGTAGACTTCGCAGCGGATAAAACCCCGTTCGAAGTCGGTATGGATTACGCCGGCAGCCTGAGGCGCCGTCGCCCCGATTGGAATTGTCCAGGCGCGAACCTCTTTTTCGCCGGCTGTGAAATAGCTCTGCAGTCCCAGCGTTCGGTAGGCGGCCCTGGCGAGGCGGGCGAGCCCAGGTTCGGTCAGCCCCGATGATGTCAGCATTTCAATGCGATCGGCTTCGTCCAGTTCTGCGAGTTCCGATTCGAAACTTGCGCAAATCGGGACCACTGATGCACCGGAAGACTCCGCGTATTCGCGGACTGCCTGAACCAGTTCGCCTTCCCCCAGCAGATCGTCCTCGGCCACGTTCGCCACAAACAGGACTGGCTTGGCGGTCATCAGGCCGAGACCGCGAACAACCTTCAGTTCTTCGGGAGAAAATTCGCAGACTCGCAACGGCTTTTCCGTGTTGACCCATTGCTGACACTTCTCCATTACCGCCAGACGCATTTTGGCGTCCTTGTCCCCCGAGCGTGCTGCCTTGACCGCTCGTGGCATGGAATTCTCCAGCGTCTGCATGTCAGACAGCAGCAACTCTGTTTCGATGGTCTCAATGTCGGCCAGTGGATTGACCCCGCCAGCCACGTGCGTGATGTCGTCGTCTTCGAAACATCGGACCACCTGTAAGATCGCGTCGACTTCGCGAATGTGGCTGAGAAATTTGTTGCCAAGCCCCTCGCCTTCGCTGGCGCCTTTCACAATTCCGGCAATGTCGACAAGTTTCAGTGTGGCCGGAATGATCTTTTGAGGCGGAATGTGCCTGGTGATTCGATCCAGACGATCGTCAGGGACACTGACGACCCCCTCGTTCGGCTCGATTGTACAGAACGGGTAATTAGCGCTCTGGGCCGCTGCCGAGCAGGTCAGGGCATTGAACAGCGTGCTTTTGCCAACATTCGGCAGGCCGACAATTCCGGCTTCCATCGATGTGTTTCCCTCGGGTTCGTTTTCTGCGGTTGCAAATACGTGCGCTGACTTCTGTTGTGCAGCCCGCGAAGTGTATCAACTGGGCACTCATTCGAACCGGACTTCAACGCAGGAATTTTGACTGTTCCTGAGAAGAGCAGCTGGGCTGTTCGGCCCGGAAGCCGAACACCGATACGCAAGATTCGAGAATTCGCACTGATCCAATCGCTGCATTGCCGCAAGGATACCGACGCAGAGTTGCGTGGAGTCGGATCGAGGCCCCGGGAGACGGACGATCTCGCATTTCTTGCCCGCGAGACGCAGCGTCAAGGCGAAAACGTATTGAAAGCTTGTTGAAAACCCGTTGATAGCCCGTTGCCTGGTGCCGGCATGGACGGGGATAACGAGTTCGCAGATTGTGGGAAAAACGTTTGATTTGCAGCCGGCATCGCCGCCCTGCGGTATCACAGCTGTTGCCGGTTGGGAATCTGCCCGGTGGTGATCGGTCGGACATATCAGTTCCGTCTGAACCACAGTCACGACACTCGTTCAAACGTGTGGATAACTTGTTGAAGGAATTGTGGAAGCTTGTTGATCAGTCCACGCAGCCGGTGGGAAGTCTGTGGCAATCGCGGCCCTGAAACGTCCGCCTCCCACCCGAGCGGCGGCTGGTGCCTTCGGCGATTGGCGGTGTGCCGGTCTACTCGTTGGCAGCCCCGGTCGGATGGATTCGTCAGCAAATGCCCGAATTTGGTGCCAGGCACTGTGTCGGGTGGGTGGCCCCGTGTTGGTGGGTGGCACCGGTAAGGCGATCCGCCTGCATCCGGTGTTGGGCGAGCCCCCCAACCCTAAGAAACCGCATATTCGGCTCGTTGGCCGAATTAGGTACCAAGCACCTTGTTCAAATTCCACGGTGGGTGGCACCGGCAGGCGAGACGCCTGGACAACGGTGGATGGCACCGACGGCACCAATAACGGTGGGTGTCCCCGTGTTGGGTGGGTGGCACCGTGTCGGGTGGGTGGCACCGTGT
>JAFMMM010000145.1 GCA_017859815.1 Planctomycetota bacterium
AACACCGGACTTCTGGGACAATGCCTACTTCGACGGAAGTTACTGGCACAACGGAAAGCCCGAAGCCGCTGACGGTTATTGCACTGATGTCTGGTTCAACTACGCAAAACAATTCATTGCCGACAGTCAGTCAAAAAAACAGCCGTTCTTCGCATATATCGCCACAAATGCTCCACATGGGCCGAACCATGCCCCGGAAGCAGCAGCCGGACCGTACGAAAAACTGGGGACCGGACTGTCACACTTCTTCGGAATGATTGCGAATATTGACTCCAATGTGGGAAAGCTGCGGCAATATCTTGAGCAGCAGGAACTGACTGAAAACACAATTTTCATTTTCACCACGGACAACGGAACAGCCGGAGGCGCTCAAGTCTTTAATGCCGGGATGCGTGCCCAAAAGGGGAGCGAATATGACGGCGGACACCGTGTGCCAATGTTTGTGCACTGGCCAGCGGGCGGATTCACCGGCGGACGCGATGTTCCCGATCTTACAGCCCATGTCGACATCGTGCCTACACTGCTGGACCTGTGCAACATTTCGGTTTCTGATCGGTCCCTGAAATTTGATGGCGTCAGCCTGCGGCCGCTGCTGGAACAAAAAGCGTCACTGCAACGGGGTAACTGGCCCGATCGAATGCTGGTGACTGATTCTCAGCGAGTACGCGACCCCATCAGGTGGAGAAAAAGCGCTGTCATGAGCGCCGGCTGGCGGCTCGTCAACCAGGACCAGCTCTATAACATTCGTCGGGACCCTGGCCAGAAGAACAACGTCGCCGAACAGCACCCCGAACGGGTGAAAAAAATGCAGCAGTTTTATGAACAATGGTGGGCTGAACTGGAACCCACGTTTGCAAACGATGTCAGCATTGCGCTCGGCCACCCGGCGGAAAATCCGGCTCGACTCACCTGTCACGACTGGATCACGACCGGACTGACACCATGGAATCAGGCGATGGTCCGCAATGGCATGAATGGCGAAAAAAACGTTGGCTTCTGGAATGTTAATGTCACACAAGCGGGAAAGTATCGCTTCGAACTGCGTCGCTGGCCCGATGTCATTGATCGTCCCATTAGCGCGGAGATTGCTGCCGGAGCTCCGGTCCCGGGAGTACAGGCCTACCGTGCTCGCCCCGGCAAAGGACTGCCATTGACCGCCGCCGAAATTGAGATTGCCGGGCAGACAATCCGTCAGGATCGTCTTGCCTCCGACGCCACCAATGTCACATTTACCCTGCAGCTTCCAGCTGGCAAGACCCAACTCTCCACCCGGTTTCTGACCGCCGACGGCACGGTCTACGGTGCCTACTACTGTTACGTGGAATTAATTCGGGAGTAAAGCACTGCAGCCGCGGAAATGCCACGGGCAGCAGGACATCTTCCAGCGGCGGCGGACGGCTGCAAAACCGTCATTCGCCGCTTCGTGGTCCACGGCCGCCCCGAAATTGCGGGACGCGTGAGCAGTCCATTGATCGGCTGCAGCTTGCTGACAAGGCTGACGTTCCTGCCGGAACGAAACGGTGATGCTTCAGGCAGCGCAAATGTCGCTCGCCGATCGTCGTGTCGCACCGCCGCTTAAGGCATGCACAATTGTGCATATCCCTGGGCATGCAGGATTGTCCCTGCCATCCATTCTTCCATAGGATGTGTACGACGCCTGCCCCCTCGTTTTGGAAGGAAACACCTGCCATGTCGCTCTGTCCCTCGCGTCGAACAGCACTCAAAGCCGCTGGCGTGACGATGACGCTGCCCTTCCTGGAAACGCTTCAGGCTCACGATGCCAGTCCGGAATCACAATCTCCCCGACGAATGGTCGCGATTCAGACCAACATGGGGATTCTTCCGCGCTACTTTTTTCCGGAAGGATCCGGAAAGGACTGGACCAACAGCCATTATCTGCAGCGACTGAGCAGCCATCGTGAGCAGTTCACGGTCTTTTCCGGCGTCAGTCTGCCGGGCGTCACCGGTGGACATACCGCCCAGAAGTGTTTTCTGACGGGTACACCGCATCCGGAACGAGGCGGGTTTCGAAATGGCGTCTCACTGGATCAGGTCGCAGCGGAGCAGTTGGGGAACCAAACACGATTTCCGTCACTGGTCCTGGCCATCACCAACGAAAACGCAACGCTCAGTTACACCCGCAATGGCTCCCCGATTCCCTCTGAACAGAGCCCTCGGAAATTATTCGAACAGCTGTTTGTCCAGGGACGACCGGAGGAAATTGAGGCCCGCGTCAATTCCTTAAATCAGGGTCGCAGTACACTGGACTTCGTGGCGGACCAGTCGAGGAGTTTGAACAAACGACTGTCCCCGGTCGATCGCAGCAGGATGGAGCAATATCTGACAGCGGTACGTGATTTGGAACAACGCCTGCAGAAGGCTGCAGCGTGGGAACATCGGCCAAAGCCTCAGGTGGATGCAGGTCCTCCCGCCGAAAACATAGACCCTCGACAATTTGTGGAGCGTTCCGACATGATGTTTGATGTCATGAAACTGGCCCTTGAAACGGACTCCACTCGAATCATCAGTCTGTTTATCGACACGACCGTGATTCACAATATCACTCACCATGGCAACCGTCCGGAAGTCCTTGAAGAACTTCGCGGCCATGAGGAACGTCAGTTCGACGCCCTGAACCGTTTCCTCACCTCTCTGAGTGAATCCAGTGAGGCTGGTCACACGCTGTTGGACCGCACCATGGTGCTTTACGGAACCTGCATGGGCAGCGCGAACTCTCATTCCAACACAAATCTGCCAGTGCTGCTGGCTGGAGGCGGTTTTCGTCACGGGAAACATCTGTCCTTTGATCAAAACAACAACTATCCGCTCTCCAATCTGTATGTCAGCATGCTGCAGAGACTGGGACTGCCGATTGATCGGTTCTCGTCCGGAACATCCACAATGACGGGGCTGGAGTTTTCGGCATGACGGGTGCACTCAGCCGGGATTATTCGTTCTGCCGAGTGGCCTTGCTGTTATCGATTGTGGTTGCTCCAGGGAAACTGTTGGCACAACAGCTCCCTGCTGAGTTCCTGCAACGATGGTGCATTGATTGCCACTCGGACAATTCCCCCACCGCAGGAATCAGTTTCCAGTCTCTCCCCGCTGATCTCACAGACCCCGATCTGCAGCGTCGCTGGATTCGGATCCATGACCGAATCGCCAGTGGAGAAATGCCGCCCGCCGACGCCGACGCTGCACCGAATCTCGACGAAAGACAGCAGGCTCTGCAGCCCCTGCGGTCGTTGCTGCTTGCCGTATCTGCAACGCAGCAGGCAAAGCAACTGCAATTGCGGCGACTGACTCGTCGCGAGTACGAGAATACGGTCCGGGACCTGTTTGACATGCCCGGTATTTCAGTCGCCGAAAATCTTCCGGCAGATTCGGGGGCTGGTGGTTTTGATACCAATGCAGAAATGCTCGATATCTCGCATGTTCATCTGGCTCGTTATCTTGAGACAGCCGACCAGATCCTTGACGATGCTGTTGCCACACGCCCGGTTCCGCCGCAGGTGCGGAAACGCCGCATCTCGCTGGTGAATCGCGGTGGCTTTGTCGCTCACATCGTCATGAATGGCGATGGTGTCCTGCTGAAAGATGGGAAGGTGGACCCGGAATTTCCGGCAGCAGCGGAACAGAATCATCTTGATCAGGGAGCTCATGAACGCTGGGGCTCGTTCCGGAACGGCGCCAGCGTAGGATTGTTCCGTCATGAAGATGAATCAGTCAGCCCCTACTTCATCGAGCACGTCACCATCTATCCGGGCAAATACCGTGTTCGCACCTCGTTGTGGAGCTTTCAATGGAATCAGGGAACGGTGCTTCCCGGACGTGGAACCGAGGCCGCTCGACTGTCTGTCGTCCGTTTGACCGGCGATGGCCGTGGTGGCCAGCATCCCAGCTCCGTTCTGGGTTACTTTGATGCACCAGCTGCAGGACCCCTGGAGCATGAAATCCACGTCTGGTTGAACCACAATGAACTGATTGGTTTCAATGCTGCCTCTCTGGCTCCAACCGCCAACTATTTTCGGAAACGGCGAGCCATGGAATTCACAGGCCCGGGAATTGTCGTCGACTGGCTGGATATTGAGGGTCCGTTTTACGATTCGTGGCCTCCGCTAAGTCATCAGCAAATCCTCGGAAATCATCCCCTGCAGGAAGTTTCCCAGGCAAGCCCGACGGAAATTCGCTACCCCTTACGCAGGCGTCCCCGACAGCTGGGTGCGGGGATGAATCGACTGGATCCGGAACCGGGATTGTGGACCGTGGTTCCTGACCAGCCGCTGGTGGCCGCGGAACAGCAGCTTGCCAGTCTGTTACCACAACTTTTCCGACGACCACTGCGCGACCAGCAACTTGACGCCTGGCTGCAAATTGTCGAAGATCGCCTTGACCACGGCGACTGCTACGAACTGGCCATGCGGGCTGCGATTCGCGCGGCATTGATCTCCCCGGACTTCCTCTTTCACGTCACGCCGGATGACAGTCCGCCGCTGTACACAACGGCATCGCGATTGTCCTATCTGCTTTGGAGATCGCAGCCGGACCGACAGCTGCGCGCCGCTGCAGCGGATGGCTCGCTGGCCACAGCCGAAGTGCTGCATTCTGAAGCCGAACGCTTGCTGGCAGATCCTCGATCAAAACGCTTTATCGACGATTTCACCGGGCAGTGGCTCAAGCTGGATCAAATTGCGGCGACCGATCCGGATCGTCGCCTCTATCCTGAATTCAGCCCATACCTCCAGGACTGTATGCTGGCAGAATCCCGCGCTTGGTTTCATGACCTGCTGGCCAGGGATCGGGATGTGAGATTTCTGATCCACTCTGACGACCTGCTGATCAATCAGAAGCTGGCCACGCACTATAAAGTTCCAGGCATTACCGGAACCGGACTTCAGCGAGTGGCTCGACCGCACGACTGTCCACGCGGCGGCTTCATGACTCAAGCGGCAATCCTGAAAGTCACCGCGAATGGCACCACCACATCTCCTGTGACACGCGGGGCTTTTCTGCTGGACCGTCTGCTGGGACAGCCAGCAGAAAATCCCCCCGCCAGTGTTCCGGCGATTGAGCCCGATGTACAGGGAGCGATTACGATTCGCGACCAGCTGAAACTTCATCAGGCAGATCCGGTTTGTGCCAGCTGTCATCGACGCATCGATCCCCCCGGATTTGCCCTCGAGGCCTTTGACGTGATTGGTGGTTTCCGAACCCGTTACCGATCAATCGGTGAAGGAGATCCGGCGGAACGCGGCTTAATCGATCCGCTGATCGGGATCAGCTTCAAAATGGGACAGGAAGTGGACGCGTCCGGAACAACCAGCTCCGGAAGGACGTTCGACGATGTGCTGGAGTGGAAACAACTGCTCGCTGCTGACTCCCACCGATTACTGGCAGCACTGACCGAGCAACTTGCCGAATTTGCAGTTGGTCGAACGATGACATTTGCAGACAGAGATGAGATGGAAGAGATTGCTGCAGCTGCACAAAGGCGTGGCGGTGGACTCCGCTCGCTGCTGCATGAGCTTATCGCCAGCCCGCTGTTCACCGCGCTTCCGGATCGACTTCCGGAACCGCATCAACACAATCGACTGCCGCTGGAAACGGCAGCGGAACGACCGCAGCAGTTGATGATTGGAGAAACAGTCCCACCGGTCCGCAATCCGATCACTCCTGCGCCACTGCCGGAAACACACATCTCGACCGAAGATGTGTCGTTCAACCCTCAGCACACGATCACTGTTCGCGTGCAGGGATTGTTTGTCCCGGAACGATCTGCAGCGTTTACAGAGCTGTTGGCTTCCATCCCCGCGATCCAGCTCAGACAACTGGATTACCCCAACAGCACCGCGGAAATTTTGTGGGCTGCCGACTCCCAGTTGTTCTCAAATGCTGATCCGGATCAGGTGATCGAACGACTCAATCAGCAGGTGCGTTCGAATTCGCAGGGATTATTCTCCGTTCGGGCGATTGGATCGCTGCCGCCGGAGCAGCTTCAGCAGGTTCAGTTCCGCATTCAGGGGCTGGACTGCCTGGCCTGCTCGCTTGCCGTTCATGACATTTTGGTACGCGAAGATGGTGTGGAATATGCACAGGCCTCATTTCGCGACGGGATCGCCACAGCCTGGATTGACCCTGCCGTGACCAGTCGCGGTCAACTGGAAGAGACCCTGAAAAAAAGACAGGTGACGATTGCAGAGCAGAAGAAAGTGGACGCTGCAGAAAATCAGTGATGTTCTGTTACTGCGACCTGAAGACATTCCGGCGGCAATCGTGGCCGCCCGCACTCACATTTTCCGGGACAAGAACAACCATGCAGGTTTCAGATCGTTTCTCCGCAAGGCTGACACTGTTCGCGGTCCTGTGCGCCAGTCAACCGGCAGCCATTGCGAAAGATCCCGACCAGTCACAATGGACATCGTTTCGAGGCCCCACAGCTCAGGGAATCAGCCCGTCAGCCAACCTGCCGCTCAACTGGGGCGCAGATCAGAATATTCGCTGGAAGTCAGAGATTCCGGGTCCCGGTGCCTCGACTCCCGTGATCTGGAATGACGCTGTCTATGTCACATGCTACACCGGATACCTGGTGACTCCCGACCAGCCGGGCCGTCAGGAAGATCTGCAGCGACATCTGTTGTGCTTTGACCGTCTGTCAGGAAGGCTGCAGCGACAGTTATCGGTTGCTGCGGCACTGCCCGAAGAAGAGCGAATTCGCGAGCACGGCTTCGCCGCCAGCTCTCCGGCGGTCGACGCTGATCTCGTCTGCTGTTTCTTTGGCAAGAGCGGAGTGATTGCCTGGAATCACGAAGGGAAGCAGCTTTGGAAAACCAGCGTCGGCTCACGAACCCATGGTTGGGGAAGTGCAGCCTCGCCAGTCATTCACGGCAATCTGATCTTCATCAATGCCAGTGTGGAAAGTCAGTCACTGGTTGCTCTGGATCGACTGACCGGACGGGAAGTCTGGAGAGCTGGTGAAATTCGGGAGGCATGGAATACACCATTGGTGGTGATCAACACTGCCGGACAAGAAGAACTCATCATTGGCACTCATGGAACCATTCGTGCCTATGAACCCACAAGTGGTGAACTGCTGTGGACCTGCAGGACCGATATCAGCTGGTACATGGTCCCCGGCCCCGTCGCCCATGATGGCGTTGTTTACTTTCTTGGTGGGCGGTCGGGCACGGCGTCACTGGCTGTGCGCACTGGAGGACGAGGCGATGTCACCGAAACTCACCGACTTTGGACCAGCCTGAGAGGATCGAATGTCAGTTCTCCAGTCCTGCGAAATGGGAAACTCTTCTGGATGCACGACAGCAGAGCCACGGCCTACTGCGCCGAAGCAGCAACCGGTGAACTGCACTACGAGCGTCGCGTGAACAGAGCAGGGCAGGTCTATTCCTCTGCGTTGCTGGCGGGGGACCGAATCTACTATCTCACACGGTCCGGAAGAACGGTGATCGTTCAGGCCAATACCGAATTTGAACAGCTTGCGGACAACGACCTTGGCGATCGCTCGCCTTTCAATGGCAGCTTTGCGGTTGACGGCAACCGCTTGTTCGTCCGCTCTGATCGATGGCTTTACTGCATCGAAGAGCAGTGATCGTCCGAATCAATGAAACAGGCTCGCAGGACTTCCGCCACATTTGCGTGACGGAAGTCATACAGCCCGTTCATTTGCGTTTTGGAACCGGCAGTCAGTCGCAGATCGCCGCAGGATTTCCAACACGTGCCAGCGACGACGAATGTCATTGGCCGGAAATCTTAGTCCTCGCCAGCCGGCTGCTCAGAAATCGTCCGCAGCAGAAATGCTCGACGCTGCTGAATAAACTCCTGCAGGGACCCCGCCACCGGTTCGCCCTTGACGATTGCGGTTGCAGAGTTGAACCCCTCAGTTGTTGACAGCTTGCGTGTGTCGAGTCCAACCCGCTCAGAAATCAACTCCCGGCTGGACTCAATGACTGGCAACAGCTTTTGCGGATCGAGCGATTCCTCAGCGATCTGCCGAATATGATTCAGGTAGCGTTCTCGCAGCTCGGGAATCTGCAGAAGTCTGGATCGCAGCGGCATGCGGCCGTTCTCAATTCCCTCCAGAGGATCCAGTTCCACGGAACCATGATTCATGCCGCCGCCACCTCTGCCGCCAAACCCGCGTCCCCCCCGACCTCGAAACCCCGGACCGCCGGAGTCAGGTCCGCCCGCGCCACGTCGATCACCCGGGGGCCCAAACTGACCGCCCTCGCGGGGAGCACCACGGTTTCCACGAGGTGGACCTCCATCCTGACCAGGTCCTCCGGGGCCGCCAAGTCCCCCCTGTGGAGGACCAAAGCCAGGACCTCCGGGGCCGCCAAATCCCCCCGGTGGAGGACCAAAGCCAGGACCTCCGGGGCCGCCTGGCCCCGCACCATGAAAGGCCTCATTCATATCATGGGGAATCGTGTGAAAGACGCCGTTTGAGTCCCGAAACAGACTGTAATCGCTGGCCCGTGTCCAGTAACCATCACTGTTCACCAGTGCCACGTCCAAAGCCAGAAACCAAAGTGTCTCGTCAATGTCCAGCATGGGTTCCAGTGCAGCGATCAGATCATCGTCAGGCGTATCCTGCAGCGTTCGACACAGTGCGATCAATGCGTTCCACGCTTTTTCCCCGTCGTTGGACTTCATCTCATACTGACGTTCATAGTCCTCTGGACTGTCTCCCAAAACCCGCAAACCGCCATCGCCTCGCGGGCTTCCGGTCACTTTCCATCGCGTCCCTTTGGACGATGGATAATGCTCCTTGAGAAATGTCTTGTTGAATTGCTGAGTGTTGACATAGACACCCCAGCTTTCCCCGTTAACGACCACATGAACATGGTTGGCCTTCGGTGCCGGCAAATACTGGTTTGCAATCTGCGAATACAACAGTGTACTCATCATCGAAGCATCGCCGTTGCAATTCAGCAGGTTCAGAGTTTTGTATCCGTAAAGCCGTTGCTCGTCGTCAGCGAGATCCAGTGACACATTAAACGAACGCTTTGAGCCGGCGGGGACCATGTCGTACGACGACATTCCGCGGAATCGCACTCCCGCATTCGCATAGGCTTTTCCATCCACCGTCAGAAGTGCCGGGACATCCACATCAGTGCCGTGAAAGTCCTGAAGTTCCATTTCCCAGTCGTCGTTCTCAAATTCCAGGAAGAAGGTCCTCAGCACGGTTGGATCAAATAATTCCTGGTCGGGAAAACTCTGCACCTGATCGGGCGAGACTGCCGGGCCAGGAGTCCCTTCGGGCCGACCACCGCCGGGCCCTCTGCCACCGCCGGGCCGTCTGCCACCCCGGCCGCGTTGCCCAGAGCCTGCCTGTCGCGTTTTGGCTTCGGCACGCGCGGCAATACGCTCTTCTGCATTCAGCCAGCCATTCTGGTCGCTGTCAAACTCCTCCAGAAGTTGAATGACGGGCCGGGATCCGGGAGGACCACCGAAACCGCCCGGTCCTCCAGCCCCCGACGGGCCGAATTGCGGAGGACCACCGGGAAAGCCGAATCCCCCCCGACCACCGCCGCCCTGCTCATCAGGACGCGGCAGCGGTTGCCTGTCAGAACGACCGGGACCTGCCGGTCGATTACGAGGCTGCTCGTCCAGCACTGCAAGCGACGCGGACACTGATGCTGTCAACAGTCCACCCGCGACCCAAATCAGGGAAGAATTCATAATGGTTGCCTTTAAAGAAACTTTCGTATGGCGACTACGGGAGTTCGTGATGCAACTCAACCGTCAGGGCACATCTCCGGTCGTCTGTTCCAACTCTGCTGTACTTGTCCCAAACAGGATTTGCAGACTTCGCTGCCGCATCGACTCTGCTCTGCCATCAGCAGCGGGAAGAAAACCCTTTAACTGCTGATAAGCTCGCCGATGCAGCAACTGCAATTCCACAAAATCACTCCAGGTGCCTCGTGGGACCGTTGGGTCCTGCTCGAGCCGATCGAACCAGGCGGTAATTGCAGACTCCGCTCGTGTAAAGGCCAGCTGCGCCTCCTGATCCTGACCGGAACGCTGATAGGCGACAGCAAGGGGCGGCAGGACCAGTTCCGGAGTAAACCACAACAACTGCTCTGCCTCGAGGAATCGAATCACTGCATCCTGCCAGCGTTCCTGCTTCATCAGGGCCAGTCCGGTCAAATACTGCAGTGTTCCCGGTGGCGAAAACATCATCCCGCCAGGTAGTCTGCCGGATCCCCGTCGTTCGCCCGGACCGTGCGCCATTCCTGACTCCGGAGGTCCTCCGGCAGCACGCCCGGGAAAACCAAATCCGTTGAGACCACGGGGGCCTGGCCCTCTCGCCCCCGGGCCGACACGAGAATCGAGCCCCCCTCCCGGTCGTCTTAATTCTCCAAGCCGCTCCGGATCTCCCGGCCGGCCACGCATCATTCCCGGCGTTACGCCGAATTCGCGGCCTCTGCCCGGAAGAGAACGCATGCGATCCCCTCGGGATTCTGAAATCTTCAGCAGTTCTTCGCACCGAGCCAGCAGCACTCCGGGATCCACCAAATCCCGCTCGCCCAACAGCAGACTGCGGACCGTAGTGAGAGACAAAGCTGAATTGTCACCTTCGGTGCCGTGTCTCAGTTCATTGCACAGTTCTTCCCACGCCTCATCACGGCCGGTAAACAGAAACAACTGAGGAATTCCCCACGTGGCCGGAGTGTTGGCGGGGACACCGTACTGCAGTGACCGCTCAAAATCTGCGGCAGCTTCTTCCCAAAGCCCCAGCCGCAACTGCAGAGCCCCACGCTCGTACCATGCATCAAACGAAGCCGGCTGCATTTCCACTGCCGCCGTATATTCGCTGAAGGCAGCATCAAGCCGATCATTCTCTGTGTGAGCCCGGCCGTTTGTCACCAGGACACTTGCTTCCCGCAACCGTGTCACAAATTCATCCAGCTCACTACGAGCTGCTTCGGCCTCTTTCTGCGACTGTCTGGCGACAACAAGAGCATCATCCTTTTCGTTACGCTCACGAATTGCTTCCCGCGTTGCACGTACGCTGACAACAAGGCCCGCAATGAGTGTCAGCAACACAAGTCCGGCTGTCACAAACGCAGGTCGGTGTCTGTGAAAAAACTTGGTCAGCAGATACAGCTTTGCAGGCGGACGCGCATCCACCGGTTCATTACCGAGGTAGCGACCGATATCGGCTGCCAGAGCTCCGGCAGATTCATATCTCCGCGTTCGGTTCTTTTCCATCGCCTTCATGGCGATCCAGTCAAGGTCGCCACTGATACTGGATGATGAAAGACTGGCTCTGATCAGCATCTCGGTGGCATCAGCATCGCTGCCGCGAGTACCGGTGCCGTGCGGCATTGTCGTCAGACGTGTACTTGGTCGCGGTGGATCTTCCTCGCGAATAATTCGTCGCATCTCATCGAAGCCCGCTGTTTCCAGGCGGCGGCGATCGAAGGGCGTGGTTCCGGTCAGCAGCTCGTATAACAACACCCCCAGCGAGTAAACATCACTTCGAGTATCAACATCCTCTGAACTGATGTCAGTCTGCTCGGGACTCATGTAAAGAGGAGTCCCCACGATCGCGGTGAAGCGTGTGTAAATGGTCTTCTCGGTTAATCGCTGATTGATCGCCTTCACAACTCCGAAATCAATCACTTTCGCCTGAGGCCGTCCGTCTGTCAGGGTCACAAGAACATTGCTGGGCTTAATGTCCCGGTGGATAATTCCCTTTTGATGAGCGTGCTGAATCGCAAAACAAACCTGCAGGAACAGATCCAGTCGCTGTTTGAGATCAAGTTGATGAGCATCGCAAAAGCCAGTGATGGGGCGTCCTCGAACCAACTCCATCACAAAATACGGGCGTCCCTGTGCCGTGGTCCCCGCGTCAAAGACCGCCGAAATATTCGGATGGTCCATCATCGACAATGCCTGACGCTCTGCTTCAAATCGAGCGATGACTTCCCGGCTGTCCATCCCCGGACGAATCAGCTTCAACGCAACCCGGCGGCGGACAGGCTGTCTTTGTTCGGCCACGTAAACAATGCCAAAGCCGCCCTCGCCAATGACCTCCAGCAGACGATACGAGCCGATTTCCTTTCCCAACATCCCCGAAGGATCTTCAACCGTCCCAACGATGGTACTGAGTCCGGCAGAAGCATCCACTTCCCGATTAATCACCGGATTGTCCAGAAGGGTATTCTGCTGGCAATGGGCGCGTACTAACCGCTGAACGGAAACCAGTAATTCGCTGTCGTCACCGCAGGCTTCCTGCAGATACC
>JAFMMM010000531.1 GCA_017859815.1 Planctomycetota bacterium
GTCACCGCTGCGTCCGAAGTGGCCGCCTTCAGCTGTTTTCAGGAAGACCGGTCGACGCAACTGCAGATGTTCGATGATTCCCTTGGGATTCATCGGGAAGTGTTCACGAACCAATTCACCAATTCGTCCATCGTCGATCGTGCCTGTTCCAAAGGTGTCAACACGAACACTGACTGGCTCGGCAACACCAATGGCATAGGCCAGCTGGACTTCGCATTCTTCTGCCAGTCCTGCCGCGACGATGTTCTTGGCGATGTAGCGCCCCATGTAGGCTGCAGATCGGTCGACTTTGGTGGAGTCTTTTCCGGAGAACGCACCACCGCCATGACGTCCCCATCCCCCGTAGGTATCAACAATAATCTTTCGTCCGGTCAGACCGCAGTCGCCGTGCGGTCCGCCGACCACAAAACGACCGGTTGGGTTGATGTGGTATTTGGTGTTTTCATCAAGCATGTCTGCAGGAATGACGGCATTGATGACTTCAGATTTGATGAAGTCAGAGATCTCTTCCTGGGTGACTGAGTCTGCGTGCTGCGTGGAAATAACCACTGCGTCCACTCGCAACGCCTTACGACCGTCATACTCAACTGTCACCTGGCTCTTGCTGTCCGGCCGAAGCCAGTCCACAACACCCTGTTTGCGAACGTCTGTCAGGCGATTAATCAGTCGATGAGCGAATGCGATCGGCACTGGCATCAGTTCTTCGGTCTGGTTACAGGCATAGCCAAACATCAAACCCTGGTCGCCGGCACCGTCTCTGTCGACACCCATCGCAATGTCACCACTCTGGCTGTGCAGGGCGACAAAGATTCGGCAGGTATCGGCATTGAAGCCAATGTCATCCGACGTGTAACCGATGTCGCGAATCACTTTACGGGCGACATCGACATAGTCAACTTTTGCAGATGATGTGATTTCGCCGGCCAGAACGACCAGGTCAGTCGTGCACATGGTCTCGCAGGCAACGCGAGACATCGGGTCCTCTGCCAGCAGTGCATCGAGAATACCATCGGATACCTGATCCGAAACCTTGTCCGGATGGCCCTGACTGACGGATTCACTGGTGAAGAAGAAACGAGACATGAAATTGGTCCTTTTGCCACGAAATCACGAGCCTGCAGGAGAATGCAGAATGAAAAGAAAATGCGGGTCGAGCATCCAGGCCGCTGCGACCCGGCTGCAGGCATCCCGGATTGGAAATTGATCCAACAACGGAATTTGAGCGCACCGTCGTCAGAACTTTTCCCGACGCGTCTGCAAAGTCCGAACCTCAAGATGTTGTTTCCCGGCACCTGCCCCCGCGTTGATCGGTGAATCAGCCCTGGACAGGCCTGAAGTTGGCCGCATGCTATCAGAATCACAGCCGGATTTGATGTATCCGCGATGCCATTTTTCTGATGTTCCTCCTCTGAGAAGAACGGTTTTTGGCGTCCAATGGACTCCAGCCCTTCCCTCAACACAGCTTTGCATACAATTCTGCGGTCCTGTGGCGGCATCGTTAAACTCCCGCTGCGCCGGAGCCGCGGTCGAAGCGCTGTCGCTCTCTCGACATTTTCTCGATATTCGTGACTGGCAGGGCTTGATGACTCAAAGACGACGCTACAGCCAGATCGCAGGGCGACGAGCCCTGGCCCGCGTCAAGGCATGGTTCAAGTCCCAGGGCTGGTCTGTGTTTCGTTACCAGCAGCGAACATGGAATCTTTATCTGCAGGGCAACAGCGGCCTTGTGCATTCCACCACCGGGACGGGGAAGACTCTGGCGGTGTGGATGGGCCCCATTGTGGAAGCACTTGCAGAGTCGGAACAACGCCCGGAAGTCCTGGCGGAGGGGCCGTTGCGAATCCTCTGGATCACGCCGTTGCGAGCACTGGCAGCAGATACTGCAGCGTCGCTGCAGGCCCCCCTGCAGGAGCTTGGGATTCACTGGCAGGTGGGTCGCCGCACTGGGGATACTTCTGCGGCAGAGCGTCAGCGACAGCGGCAGCGATTGCCGCGGGTGCTGGTCACCACTCCGGAGAGCCTCTCTCTGATGCTGACGCGGGACGATGCCGGCCTGCAGTTTGGTGAGTTGCAGGCGGTGATTTGCGATGAATGGCACGAGCTGCTGTCAACGAAACGTGGCGTTCAGGTGGAACTGGCTCTCGCACGCCTGCGGCGGTGGTGTCCGCAGCTGCGGACCTGGGGACTGTCTGCAACTTTGGGGAATCTCCAGGATGCTCTGTTCGTGCTGCAGGGCAAAGGCCGTTGTCCCGATGACGACTCTCAGTCTGATACGCCAGCGGTTGATTCCACCGTCTCGGACGCAGCGAGGCTCGCAGCCGGCTGTATCGTGGAAGGGGAGTCACGCAAAAGGATTGTCGTTGATTCGATCATTCCCGATGAGATTGAGCGGTTTCCATGGGCAGGCCATCTCGGAATGGCTCAACTTCCGGATGTGATTCAGGCGATCGAGGAAGTTCGCACCACACTGATCTTCACCAACACTCGTTCACAGACGGAGGCATGGTATCACGCGTTGTTAAAGGCGCGGCCGGACTGGGCGGGGCAAATAGCACTTCATCATGGTTCGCTTGAACAGGGAACACGGACATGGGTGGAAGACGGCTTGCGTGAAGGGCGGCTGCGGGCTGTGGTCTGTACCAGCAGTCTGGATTTGGGCGTGGATTTCAGTCCGGTTGATCGTGTTCTTCAGGTCGGGTCTCCACGTGGAGTGGCTCGACTGCTGCAGCGTGCCGGTCGCAGCGGTCATCAGCCGGGTGCGGTGAGCCGCGTGACCTGCGTGCCGACACATGCTTTGGAGCTGATTGAAGCGGCGGCAGCACGCGACGCGATCGCTCGACGACAGCTGGAGGGACGCGAACCTCATCAGTGTCCCATCGATGTG
>JAFMMM010000146.1 GCA_017859815.1 Planctomycetota bacterium
TGCAGATACTGTCCGTCCTTATCAGCAAGCACGAGGCAGGACACGTCCTGCAGATCGTTCAGGCCCGCCTGAGCTTCGAAGAAATGATAGTCTGCCGCAGAATCAAGCTGAGACTGCAACTCCTCCTGGAGCTTCCCAAAAATCAACCCGCGCTTGTCGTGGCCAGACATTCCATCATCCTCGCTCCGTATCCGCTGATCTTCTGGTCAGCAGACACAGTCATGCATATCATCAGCATCCACTCCTTTCGTGATTCTGTCCTGATTTTCGTTCTGTGACAAGAATCATTTCCGGCGGTTTTCCACATCTCTCACGAGTTCCGACAGTCCGCATGCCGCGATCGCAAAACCTGTAGGAAGAGACGAGGACTGGTATCGTGGTGTCAGTTCGAGAAGATGCCGGCAGAGACTCACGGAGAAGACCGTGGCCAGGTCAGGGCAATTCAGCAAATCGAGGTGTTCCGGGATGCAGGGAAAGATTGCAAGGATCAGTGGACCAGGAGCACACAGCAGCCTGAATGTCAGCGGGCCCGAAGCGGAAGGAACAGTAGTGCTTCAGGGAGCCCATGTTTCGGAGTGGAGACCGGCGGGGCACGATCCTGTCCTCTGGATGAGTTGCCAGTCCGCGTTGCAACCCGGACTTCCGCTGCGCGGAGGAATTCCGATCTGTTTTCCGTGGTTCGCCGCCCACCCGCAGGATTCTTCCCTGCCGCTGCATGGCAGAGTACGAACGCAGATCTGGGATGTGACCTCCTGCGGCGATCATGAAACCGGCAGCCCGCTCATTGTACTGCAAACGCAGTGCGATGACTTCGAATTGATCTGTCGGGTGACATTGGCGAAGAGTCTGGAGCTGGACTTGAAGATTACCCTGGCCGACAGTGCCGAAACGGCGTGTCAGTTCGAGGCCGCGCTGCATACCTACCTCGCGGTGGGCGACATCCGCAGGGTCACTGTGTCCGGACTGGAGAAATCCGGGTTCATTGACAAAGTGCATGACCAGAAGCTTTGTGCCCCGGAAAACGCTCCGCTGAAATTCCGCGGCGAGACGGATCGGATCTATCTGGATACACAGTCTGAGGTCGTGGTGCACGACCCTGTATTAAACCGTCAGCTACAAATCCGGGGGCGTGGAGCGAAGTCCACTGTAGTGTGGAACCCGTGGATCGAAAAGAGCGCTCGGATGGGCGACTTTGGTGATGATGAGTGGACGGAAATGCTGTGCGTGGAAACGGCCTGCGTGAATCGAAATCAGCTGAGGCTGGAACCGGGCGAGAGTCACCTGCTGGGGGCAACGATTTCCGCCGCCCACGTATGAACAGAGCCTGTTCGTTTTGGTTCAGTGCCCTGGTCTCAGTCTCCCTGGCGAGTGCGATTCAGTCGCAACTGCCCGCAGGCTGCATCGATATCAGCACCCTTCCGTTTTCTGACCGTCACGGGAATGTGCTCCCGCTCAAGGATGCCAACAAACTGCTGTGTCTGCGGTTCCTCCGGTGCCGTCATTCCCAGTTCCGAAACACCATTCATTGGAATCACGTTCACGTGTGCGACACGCCCGCGTAACAGGTCGGCCAATTGCTGAGCATGGTGATCAGCATCGTTGATACCGGCGAGCAGAACGTATTCCCATGAGACGCGACGACCGGTCACAGCGTGGAAATCATCGGCAGCAGCCAGGATCTCCTGGATTCCGATGTTGCGATTGACCGGGACAATCTCGGTTCGCAACTGGTCATTCGGTGCATGCAGCGAAATGGCCAGATTGAACTGCTGGCCGTTGCGAGCGAACTCCCGGATTTTCTCTGGAAGTCCCACCGTGGATACCGTAATTCGACGGGCACCGAGTCCCAGACTTTCGTCAGAAGTGAGCAGGTTCAGGGCTGTCATCATTGGAGAGTAGTTGGCCAGCGGCTCGCCGATTCCCATCACAACAAGATTTGTAATTTGCTCTGTTTCAGGCATCAGTCGGTGCAACATCAGCACCTGCTCAACAATCTCCTCGCCGGAAAGATTGCGTTTGACCCCCAGCAGTCCACTGGCGCAAAACACGCAGCCCATCGCGCAGCCAACCTGAGTACTGATGCAGATCGTGCGACGGTCAGGTTCCCGCATCAGGACACATTCCACCAGTTCACCGTCATGCAGTCGCAGCAGCAGTTTCTCTGTGCGGTCGGTGGCAATCTGGTGTCCGACAGGTTCCAGGGAGCAAAACCGGAAACTCTGTTCGAGTGTCTGTCGTAATGCCGCAGGCAGATCGGTCATTTCTGCGAAAGAGGAAATCCGTCGCTGTAACAGCCAGCGGCGGATTTGCCCGGAACGCCAGCCTGGTTGTCCCTGCTCCCTGAGCCAGTCTGTCAGTTGCTGTGCAGTCAGCGACAGGATGGCCGGCAACAGTTCTGTTGGCTGCGGGTGGGAAATCGTCCGCAATGCTGGATGTGAGCTGCCGGTATTCACGGAAACAGGGATTCCTGTGTGGAAAGGGAAAGGTCGGACGAATCAGAGATCATTCGGATTCCGGTGCAGTCTACTTCTGATGCTCCGCCAAATTCTTTCGATACCGCCGAATCAATTCAGAATACTCGGTGTCGAGTACTTCACGGCCTGCATCACGAACATCGTCACCAAGTTGATCCTGCAGTTGCCCCCAGTTTCCCCGAGTTCCCTGCAGAAGTTTGGAGAGCGGGTCAAGGCCGTCGAATTGTGCCGGATTGCCACGCGATTCGGCTGTGGATTGGTTCGAGGCGTTATCACTGCTGAGCTGGCCGGGTGTGAACTGCGAGGGGATGGACCGTGAGGCCGCCTGCTGCAGCGAGCGAGCGGCCTGCGCCAGTTCACGAGCGGACTGATCGGCGGACGGTGATGGTTGACCGGAATTCTGTTGGCCGGACGATTCCTGCATCGGGCCGCCGCGTTGATTCCCGGGAGACTGTTCATCTGCGGACGACTGACTGCCCTGCTGCCCCGGTTCCGGGGCGCCGGGTTGATCACCCGTCGACTGTTGTGCATTTGCTGATGTCGGTTGCTGTGACGAATCCTGTGTCGAATCGGATGAATTCATTGATTCCTGCAGCATCATCTCAGCAGCCTGCTGCAGACTGTGGAGTGCATCTCCGACGCTTTCTCCGACGTCTGTGGGGACTGGGTTGGCGGGATTACGAGGACCGGTCGATGCCTGCAGTGACTGCTGGATGGCTTCGCGAAACTGTGCAGCTGCCGCAGCGGCGTCCTGACCGGCCTGTGTCATCTGTTGCAGCTGAAGTTGTTCAGCCGTGGACACAGCATCCCGTACCGCCCGGGAAGCGGAATCAGCCGCATCGGTTGCAGCCTGCCCCTGCTGTGTAAGTCCGATTGCGGGCAGCTGCAGGCGCTCTGCCAGATCCTGCAGCATTTCCGGCACTGGCTGAGATTGATCCACAATCTGCTGCTGTGACCGCTGCTGAATCTCCAGTCGTGCAGCGGGGCTGTTTTGCAATTGGGCCATCGAGCCCGCAAGTTTACGCAGGACGCTGTTAATCGGGGCTTCTTCGCCGGGGGGCGTTTCCTCCGGAACTGCGGCTGCCTGCTGCAGGATTCGTGCGGCTTCGGAAAATTGCCCGCCCTGGGCTTTCAGCATGGCCTGCTGCAATTCTGCTGCTGTCTTTGCGTCAGAGTGTTTTGAGCGGGCTGTGCCATTGTCCCGAGATGCGGACTCTGCCGTTGCGAGTATCGCCTGTTCCAGCAGTTTCATTGCTGCTTCGACGGCAGCATTCGGGGGCGTTTGCGAAGGGGAATCAGCGTCGGCCGTTGGGGGTGGAGCATCTTCCCGTGTGATGGGTTCGGACAGCTTTGCAACAAGGTCCTCCAGCAGCTGATCAACATTGGTGATCTCCGACTGCATGGTTTCGTTGTCGGAATCAGCAAGCTGTTCGGCAGCCTGCCGGAGCTGTTTGGCAAACGTCTTCAGCGTGTTGAGAACATCGGTGTGATCCGCACTTTCATCGGACAGTTCTTGAGGTTCGATGCTGCTGACCGGCAGAGGGTCGGGGAGTTCAATACCGGGCTGCTGTTCGGAGACCTGTTGGTGCAGCCTGGTCAGCTGTTGCTGGAGTTGCTGCAGCAGTGCGGTGGCTGATGAAGACTCGGCAGAGGCTTTGATACCGTCTGCATTATTCTGCTGCCGGGCGGCAATCATCTGCAGACCTTCGCTGATCAACTCGGCCTGCTCCAGTTGAGCTTCGCGGGCGGCCTGCAGCAACTCCTGCTGTCGCTGCAGCAGGTCTGCCAGATCTGTACTGAGTTGCTGTTGTTCCGACTGCAGTCGCATCTGTTCCTGAAACAGCTGATCAAGGAATTGTTGTTCGGTTTGTCCTTCCTGAGGGATTCCGGAATCACGTTGCTGCTGGTATTGCCGGGAGTCTTCGGCGAGTTGTTGAGCGTTCACTGCAAGTCGATTGAGTTCTGTTAGCTCCTGCTCGAGGTCGGCCAGCCGATGGATTTCATCGATGGTCTTCGCCAGTTTCGCACGAACGGATCGCATTTCTTCGGCAGCGTCGAGCAGGAATTGTCCGGCCGGTACCGATTCTGATTCTGCGGCTCCGTACAAGGCAGCTGCGGTGTCATTCCGCAACGCCTCGGCCTGGGCGGACAAATCTGCCGCCTGCTGCTGCATTAACGGGTGAGCTGCGGTTTCCCCGGCCAGTTGGTGCAGTCGGTTGCCTGCGGTTTGCTGTGATTCTGCCAGCAGCGCTGTTTCCTGCTGCCGATCCGGCCCCCAGTTCTGGCGTACTGTTTGACGCGACTGTTCCAGCTGTTGCAGGTCTTCATCCAGTTTGACCAGTTGCGCTCGAAGTGCATCCAGCAGTTGCTGATCTGCTTCGGTGAGATCATCCCTGCCAAGCGGGGCTGCCGATTCAGAGATGATCAGGCTCCACGGACCAGCGGTGACCGATTGCGGTCCTGGTTCAGGTCGCTGATCTGTGGCGACAGCCGTGATCTCAAGAAGGTCCCCCGACTTCGCAGAGAACTGTGACAGATCGAGGAGCAATTCCTCTTCGACCGTTTTTTCTCCGGGGATGAGGGGCGAGGCAGGGATGCTGAGGACATCGTTCTCGTTGTGAACGATCAGGAACTCAACTGAGCCAAGGCCGAAGTCGTCTGTGACCTGATATCTCAGAGGAATGCTGTCGTCCGGACGAACTTCGAGTCCATTTCGAAGTCCGGTTACGGTCAGTACCGGCGGTGCATCCCGAACCAGTGTGATCCGCCGTTCCGGCTCGTTCTGGTTCGCAAGTCCGGAGTTGTCTGTGAGCAGGAATTCCATCCGGCCGCTGCCGGTTGCGGTAAAGGCAACACTGGCCGAGAGACGATCGGGAGCAACCGTAGTGGTCAGATCGGCCGGGGAGAGAGACTCGCGCTCGAGTTCTTCGGCCATGGCTTCACCGGCTGCGAGGGCGGCAATTTCTTCCGGGAGCAATCCTTCTTCCTGGTCTTTCAGAAATCGATCCTTGTCGTTGGTGGCTACGGATGGCAGCGGTTTCCATTCTGACCACTTCAACAGAAACGTATCCACCGCCTGGTTGAAGCGGAGCTGAATTTCAATCCGGCTGCGTTCAAAGATGCGAAGCTCACCGACGACACCGTTATGCTCAACCGCTGGCTTCAGACAGTATGCAGGCGGAGATTCAAGCAGCACTGCGGTTTCAATCCGGGGTGGAGACACGGCGGTCAGTTGATGCCATTTTGAGACTGCGGAACCGCTGCGAATGCGGTAGCGGAGATCGTCGCGGACGTCTCTGATAACCGTTTCGAACTGCCCCTTTTCCGAATTCCAGGTGAGAGACAGCTGCTCAGCTGCGGCCTGAGCGGAGATCAGCTCCACCGTTGCTGCGTCAGGAAGAGGACCTGCCGAGCCGGATCGCCAACCGGGGATCGCCACAACTGTTGTGTTCGCTCCGATAGCAACGATCCGACTGCCATTCGGAACTTCGAAGAACAACCTCGTTGGTGACTCAAGATTGGCGAAGGGAGTCAGCAGGCGATTCAGCAGCAGGCTTGTCGGGTCGGGCCAGATCAGTACAGGCAGTACCAGCAGCACGATGACTGCAACAGCGATTCGAAGGAGTCGTCGGGAGACCTCGGTCTGAATGATCCGTCCGGGGTGAATTGATTCGAGCTGCCGCCGCACGGATTTCTGCAGCCCCTGCAACAGCGCACGCGATGCGGAATCGGTTGGGTCTGTCGTGGCGAGGGTCGAGATGGATTCCTGCAGCCCGGGGTATTGCAGATCAACCGCTGCCGCGAGTTCCTGTTCTGAAACGGGAACCCGCAGAGGTCGCAGCAGACGCAGCCACGCAGTCATTGCTGAACAGGCAGGAATGCCCAGCAGCATGAGCAGCCGTGTTGGCGATGACAGGATCAGGATCCAGTCTGCCAGACAGGCAAACAGGATTGCCGCGAAGAAGACGATGGCTGTCGCGGCAAAGCCGCGGCGAATGATCTGAGACCGGGCGCGATCCCGGCACCGGGCAAGCAGATACCGAAGTTCCGGCAGGAGATTTGCAGATCCGGAAGACATGCTGGACGTTCGCTGGCCCATGGAGAGAAAAAACGACAATCAGAGTTCAGGCGGCTGAACGGAGCGAGGTCGTTTCCTGGATGAATTAATCACGTAGTTTCGACACGACAGTCTAATCACAAAGAGGGGCGCTGCCTCCCTCGAATCACTGATTTTTGCGGCGCGGAGGCAATCCTGCGGGCTGATTGCGCTTCTCAAAATGTCCTGCAGCGATGCTGCGGTCGAAAAGCAGAACCGCCGCCGATAGGATGTGATGGGGGATCACTGGTTGTGGAACAAATCGCCCCTCGCCATGCTCGTGGAGAGTGTACAGAGTGAAGATCAATCGCCGCAGATGGCAACTGCTTCTGTTATCAGTGATGGTGGCGGGGGTGCTCAGCGTTTCAGCCAGGCTGTTGCTGAAGCAGAGACCGGTCACGACGGGGAATTCTCGTGAGATCGCTGACCAGGTGCGGTACGCCGAGGCTGCTTTGCGGGCCGGAAGAGCTGTTGCAGCGGAAGCTCGACTGCAACAGGTGCTGCAGCAGGATCCTGCCAATACCCGGGCCGCGCTGCTGATGATCCTGATTCTGCAGGATCGCGGCGACCTGCAACAGGCGTGGCTGTTGGCTGAGCGTTTGAGAGAGATCAGCGATGACGATCTTGCTGAAGCCAGATTTGCTCAGGGTGCCCTTGCTGTGCAGATGGGAGATGCGGTTGTCGCGGAGAGTCGCTTCCGTGAGTCGCATGCTGCGGATCCGGACTATTTGCCGCCACTGCGGGAATTGATTTCGCTGTACGCACTGCAAATGCGTCGGTCAGATCTGTTAGAAGCGTTGGATGAAGTTGCCGTACGCAGGCAATTCACAGTCGCCGAACTGGCGATGCGAATTCTGGCGGGACGCCCGATTCAGGAGTCTGCGGCAGCGATTGATAACCTGCGCAGATTTGTCGCTGCAAATCCCGCAGATGCGGTCAGCAGGACAGCGCTGGTGCGGTACCTGCTGCAGGGGGAAAATCCGACGGATGCTCTGGAGATCATTGCCGGAACGGAAGCTGCAACTTCGGACCATGGCCTGACAGTGCTCCTTCGTGCGGCCGCAACAATTCCGCCGGAGCGACTGACGACAGACTTCATGCCACAGCCCGATGACCCTGTCGAAGTCTGGCAATTGGCAGCTCAATCCCTCGCAGCATCCGGGCGCTGGGAAGAACTGCTGGAACTTGCCGAGTATGGAGTGGCACGCGATCCCTGGTCACCGCAGATGACGCACCTGCTGGCCCGGGCCCTCGATCGAATGGGACGGCCGGAAGAGGCATCAGAGTACCATGGGCTCACAGGTGAGCTGGATCAGCTGGAACTTCTTGCCTATCGCATGCTCCGGCCGCAGGCCGAGATCCTGGAGCTGGGACAGCCAGTGATGCGGGAGATTGCTGCTCGGCTGAAAAATATTCGGCGAGGCGACGAAGCCAGGCTGTGGGAACAGGCACTGGGGATTCACCCGCAAACGGAATCGGAACCGTCGCAAAGTCCGGAAGCACCGCCCGCGCCGCAGATTCGGATTCCTGTAGCCGAGTTAGTGTCTGATCTGACGGAGACCGAACCTGCTGCAGCCGCGGTGGGGATCTCGTTTCAGGATGTTGCTGACCAGTTTCAGCTGGATTTTTCCTATCACAATGGCAGCAGTGAACAGAAGCTGATCACTGAGACGGTGGGTGGTGGAGCTGCAGTAATTGATCTTGATGGGGATACGTGGCCGGACATCTACCTGCCGCAGGGGCAGTTGACACGGGGGAAAGAGATTCCACCAACAGAGCAGCTCCTGAATGATGGACTGTTCAGGAATCTGCGGGGACAGCATTTTGATTCCTGCGTTGTTGAAGCAGGCATTCGGGAGTTGTCTCACGGGATGGCTGCGACCGTGGAGGACTTCGACAATGACGGATTCGCTGATCTGCTGGTGGCGAATGTCGGAAGCTGCCGACTCTACCAAAACCTTGGTGACGGGACTTTTGGGGATGTCGGTGTGCAGGCCCTCGAGACGGCGTCGGCGTGCAGCAGCGGAGCCTGTTTCGCGGACCTGAACGGCGATGGGAATCCGGAAATCTTCGTGATCAACTACGTGGAAGAGTGGAAGCGAGTCTGTATCAACGCGTCCGGTCAGCCGGCGACGTGCGATCCCCGTGAACTTCAACCTGCTGTTAACCAGCTGCTGCTCAACAATGGAGACGGGACGTTCTCAGATATCAGCCGGCAAGTTGGACTCGAGCAACTGCCAGGCCGTGCTCTCGGAGTTGTGGCGACGGATCTGAACTGCGACGGACGCATGGATCTGTTCGTCGCCAACGACGGGATGCCAAACCAGTTGCTGACATTTCCAGTCGACGACCCGGATGGCCGGATCCTTAAGGCCGTTGATGTGGCTTCATTGAGCGGCGTCGCAGTCCCGCAAAACGGCAGAACTCATGCCGGGATGGGGGTGGCTGTCGCTGATTTTGACTGGAATGGGTTCCCGGATTTGTTCGTGACGAACTTCTACCGCGAAAGCAATTCGCTCTACAGTGGTCAGGCGTGTGGGCTTTTTCTTGACGTAACTCAGCAGCATGGCGCGCCGACAAGTGGATTTGAGTTGCTTGGATTTGGTGCGCAGGCTGCAGATTTTGATGCCGACGGGTGGACAGATGTTGTAATTGCCAATGGCGACATTGACGACTACTCAGCATCGGGCCGACCCTGGCAGATGCCGATGCTGTTGCTGCGAAACGACGGAACGGGCAGTCTCACAGATGTGTCCGGGCTGAGCGGTCCGGCGTTGCAGAGCCCCCAGATTGGTCGTGGACTCGCGGTACTTGATTTCGACGGCGACGGAGGAACGGATGTGGTGAACATTCGCCACGACGGGCCTGTCCGGTTGTTGCGGAATTCGTCGCGGCAGCAAAGCCCGATTTGTCTTCTCAGGATGATTGATACGATTGGCGTCCGCAGTGGTACCGGGAGTGGTCTGCACACGCTGTCATCCGACGGTATTTCACGTCATTACCGGCTGATTTCGGGTGATGGATTTGCCGCAGCAAATGAACAGATGCTGCGAGTTCCAGTGCGGGTCATGGCCAACGCGAAGTTGGGCGTGCAGTGGGGGACGCAGAACGTGCCAGCAGTGATGTCACCGGTCGATCTCATCGGACAACCTGCTTTGTGGGCCGTCGTCCGCGCAACCGCGAGTGGATCCGCTCGCCAGTATGACCTGCCCCGATAACTCTCTCGTGCGACGACGCAAAAGAAGATATCCGGGTTGGGAACACTTCTTCGGAAAACAGGCCGGCCCCGCCCGAACAGAGCCTGAAATTGCGAGTGTCGAGTTGACTTGAAATTCTTGAGAATGTAGAAGCAAACAGTGATAATTCTCACTGTTGAATTCAGCCTGCCATCGTTACTGATCCTGGCACTCTGAACTCTTTCTCGCCTCATCCGGGAGTGTTGCTCATGAGTAAAGACCTGTCCAAGCCTATCAGAAAGCGTGGATTCACGCTGATTGAGCTTCTTGTGGTGATCGCGATCATCGCCATTCTGGTTGCCCTGCTGCTGCCGGCGGTGCAACAGGCTCGTGAAGCCGCCCGTCGCACGCAGTGCAAGAACAACCTGAAACAAATCGGACTTGCTCTGCACAACTACCACGACACACATGGCCGTTTTCCTCCAACTCAGGTGATGGTTGCCTACCTGGGTGCGAATTACACGAATCCGGTTCCGCGTAACCACACATGGATGTCTCTGATTCTTCCATATCTGGAGCAGGGCAACCTTTACAGTTCGATTCGGTTTGACCTGCCGATGTTTGACCAGGCATCAGGTGCGTACCAGACGCTTTCCAATGGTCAGACGATCGTGTCTCAGGTGATTCCAACACTTCAGTGTCCGTCGGACCCGGGTTTTGGCGGCACTGTTTCCCAGCACGGTTTGTCTCACACGAACTATGCCGGGAACATGGGTTGGGACTGGCACTACCGCGGTCCACACTGGGCACAGGGCCCATTCCAGAATGGATCACCTGGCGTCCGTCTGGAAGATTTCAAAGACGGGACCTCGAACACGATTTGTGTTGGTGAGGTATCAACCAAGGGTTATCAGCCTCGTCCGGGTGCCCCGGGTCATCAGGCCATGGGCGGCCAGCGTCGTGGTGGCGGAGCGAACAACTCCGTCTATCGCACGCCATTCATTGATCCGGGCAGTAACGGGGACGTGATGGACTCCGCAGCGTTGCGAGGTATTGGTCAGACTGGTACACGGCAGTGGCTGCGTCCGGACGGACAGGCAGCGGGTTACTGGTGGAAAGCAGCACCTTACACTCATCCTCCGACTTACCTTGCGTGCTTTGGGCTGAACAATAACTGGCCCGGTGCAAGTTCTGAGCACACCGGCGGCGGTCAGTTCCTGCTGGGCGACGGGTCCGTGCGATTCATCAGCGAAAACATGCAGGGGGCACGACAGGCATCGCTTTGGTTTGCTCTGCATACCTACATTGGCAGCACTGAAGCCGGTCAGCCAATTGTCGGTGAGTTCTGATCACGTATTTGCGATCAGAATTCCTGACGGAATCCAGAATTACTCCCGGCTGCTTTTCAGTGGCCGGGAGTTTGTCTTTCGGATCTTTGAGTTCGCCCTTCCGGAAGTCTTTGCGGGCGAATGTTTGTTGAACAGAGACAGGAGTGTTCGCTTTGTTGAGATCAATCACGGGTATTTTTCTCGGTTTCGTGCTGCTGTCTCTGCCGGGTTGTGGTGGGGATGACGGATCTGGTTCACGTACTCAGACGGTTCCATTGAGTGGTCGAGTGACCCTGGACGGTCAGCCCTACGGTTCAGTGAGTCTGCAGTTTTTGCCGGACAGTGCAGACGGCGGTGCTCGCACATCCTATGCCGTTGTGGAGGAGGATGGCACGTTTGAGGCGACCACCTACGTGACGGGTGACGGGATCGTCCCCGGGAAGTACACGGTGAAGGTTGGTTCGGACGACGACATGTCATCGACGGATCCTGCGGCGATGATGGGAGCGGTTTCAGGGACAGCAATCGCGAATATGGAGATTGACGTTCCGGCAGAGGGTCTTCAGGACATCGAGTTGAAGATGAAGAAGGCAGCTGGTGGCAACGGCTCTTCCGGGGGTGGGATGCTGGGAATGTGATCCTTTTGTCAGTGGTCTTTTGTTACAGATCCAATTCAGGGTCGGAGCCATGTCTCCGGCCCTTTTTTTGTAGCAGCGGAGATTGCCGTGGAGGCTGAATAACAATTCTGCAGAGGGATTGGCGTTGCGGAACGGGCCCCTGCATCAAACGCACTGGGCGAGACAGTGGGCAGTTCGGCTACTGTTTTTTTGTTCATCCTGTGGTGATAAACCCGTCGGATAGGGGATTTTTCCGGCAAATTCTTCGGTGCTGCTTTCTCGGAACAGGGTTAGTGCTTTGCTGCCACA
This sequence comes from Planctomycetota bacterium, assembly GCA_017859815.1. GTDB lineage: Bacteria > Planctomycetota > Planctomycetia > Planctomycetales > Planctomycetaceae > SXXK01. The sequence continues at coordinate 12,001 of JAFMMM010000146.1, forward strand.
ATCCGTCGTGATTGCGTGCGGTCGAAAAGCCTGCAAGTAGTTTTTCGTCATTTGTCCGAATAATTATTTGGAGGTATTGAAGTATGAGCCTTACTGGGACGGTGCGTACTCGCAGAAAGCGTGGATTTACGCTGATTGAGCTTCTTGTGGTGATCGCGATCATCGCCATTCTGGTTGCCCTGC
>JAFMMM010000147.1 GCA_017859815.1 Planctomycetota bacterium
CCGGTGGAGGAGTGTTGAGAAACTGCTGGTAGACCGGCGTCAGGTCAAAGGGCGAAAGCTGGTCGACGGTTTTCTGTTCCGGAACCAGTGAGGTCTTCAGCGCTGAGAATTCAGCGAGACTGTGCATGTGTTGGCGGCAGCCTCCAAGTTCGACAAAGTTGGCACCGATCAGGACCTCCGCATCGGACGTAGCGAACCTGTGCAGCCAGTCTTTAGCCAGCCGCAGTTTTTGCTGCTGATTGGCGTGCCAAATTCGGCGGTCCCGATACTGACGCCAGCGAATTCCGGCAGAGCGAACTTTTCGAATTAGGATCTGAAACACAGAAGGGTCTTCATTCTCTGGTGAATTTCCACGACAGCTGACGGCTGCGGATTCCTTTCCGCCGAAGCTTACCATGCAATGACCGTTGTCGCTATTTGCAGTTTGCAAAACAGAGTTGCCTGCTCAAATGGAGGACGCGGATCCCGGGAATTTCAGTGGTGTCTTCGGACGCCCCGCCGGCTGCGGAAGATTCCCCTGTGGTCGTTGGTTGTGAATCAGCCGGATTGCGGGGTTTTCCGGAAGAAATTGCAACAGGGTTGCACGTGCGGCGCGGAAAAGGGAGAACAACTGCGTCTCTTCAGTTGTGCACTGCAGGAATGAAGACTTCCAGGCAGGCGGAGATTCTTTCGAAGACGGGACTGTGATGCTCCGGCAAAACAACAAACGCCTGCTTTACCTGCTGATATGGGTTGCGATCGGGGGACTCTGTATCCGGGAAGTTCCCCCACTGATCCATTTGCAGTCGGCAAAAACCGCTCTGGCTCGTCGCGAATTGAGTCGTGCGGATGCACTGCTTCGGCGGTGTCAGAATTCATGGCTTTGCGGCCATGAGTCACATCTGTTGTCTGTTCGCAGTGCGGCTTTGGCTGGTGAATGGCAAAAGGCAGAAGCACTGTTGAGAAAAACGACACAGACGGGCAAACGAACTCAGCTTGAAGATGCGTTGCTGATGTTTCGGTCCGGGGATACTTCCCGCGCCGAGACCTGGTTGATCGCCAGTGAAGATCTGCTGGGGGATACGCAGGTTGTGGACCTGCTGGAAGCTTTGATTGACGGGGCTGTTCGAGATCGCGATCCCGAACTGGCGCAAAGCTGTCTGGGATTATGGACTCAGATGACGGGGATCGAACCCGATTCCGGTGACGGGAACGCTGCTGCTCGATCCAAACTGGCAGCGTGGCAGGGCGATCTCACATGGTCGATGGCGGATGTGGCCATCGAGTTTTTTCGGCGAGCTGTTGAGCTGGAACCTCGCAATGAATCGGCTGAATTGAAGCTGGCGATTTTGCTGATTGAGTATGACTGTGCTGAGGCTCGACGGAGGTTGCGGGTTCTCGCCCAAAAATCGCCGGACCTCGGAGTCATTCGCCTGCAACTCGCCGGCTGCGAACGGGAACTCGGGAATTTTGAAGTGGCCTCACAGCTCCTCGACGTTTTGTTGAAGCAGAATCCCGCGGATGTGCCGGTGCTGCTGGAGCGGGGGCAGCTTTCGCTTGATGAATCAAAGCTGGACGAAGCGGAAGAGTGGTTGCGAAAGGCCGAGAAACAGGAGCCGGGGAATCGGGCTGTGTTGCGGTCGCTGGCCCGGTGCCTGCAGTTGGCCGGCCGTGTTGAAGAGGCTGCAGGATATCGCAGAAAGGCCACGCCATGAGAATGCGTCAGCAGGTGCTGATTCCCGTTGCCGTGATTGTTGTGTCCGGTCTTGCTGTGTTGTGGCAGTTGCGGCCCGATGCGCAGAGTCCGGCAATACTGAGTGAAGTGTCACTGAGACAGCCCGAAGACCAAAACGACACATCAACACAACTCTCGCAGGCTGTCTTTGCGGACGTGACATCCGCCAGTGGTGTCGACTTTCGCTATCGGAACGGAGAACAGGCCGAGTACTTTACGATTCTTGAATCGCTGGGCGGCGGGATCGCCGTCCTCGATTATGACGGTGACGGCCTGCTTGATTTTTTTGCCACCGGAGGGGGCGGTTTTGGTGAGCGTACGGATGCGGAGATTTCGGGCTGTGCGGGGCGACTGTATCGCAACCAGGGAGACTTCCGGTTTCAGGATGTGACAGCAGACTGCGGACTCGACACAGCTGACATGTATTCGCACGGCGCACTCTGTCTGGATGCCGATGCTGACGGCTGGCCGGATCTGCTGCTGACCGGCTATACAGGGGTGCAATTGTACTGGAATCGGCAGGGACATTTTGAACGGGCGTCGGAAGATTCGGGTTTGACAGATTCACGCTGGTCCACCAGTGCAGCCGCTGCTGATCTCTGGGGGCAGGGCAAAACGGACTTGTTTGTGTGCCGTTATGTGGACTGGTCGTTCCTGAAAGATCCCGTCTGTCCTGAGCGTGGAAAAAGTGAAGGTCGCGATGTCTGTGCGCCGCAGAATTTCCTGGCTGTTCCATCATCACTGTACCGTTTTGATGGATCATCATTCCTGGATCACTGGGAGACCATTCAGCCCGTCAGTGAAGGTAAAGCTCTGGGAGTTGTGATTGCGGACTTCAATGATGACGGCCGCCCGGACATTTATGTCGCCAACGATGCGTCCGCGAACTGGTTGTTTCTGAATGAAGGGCAGGGGGGCTTTCGGGAATGCGCTTTGGAGCAGGGCGTGGCCGTGGATGACAACGGCGACTACAACGGCAGCATGGGCGTCGACGTCGGTGATTTTGACGACAGCGGCAAAGCTTCCATCTGGGTTACCAACTTCGAAAGTGAACTGCCGGCGCTGTATCGCAATACGGGTTCCGGGGGATTCGCCTGGCAAACGCAGGCTTCCGGTCTGGGTCGACTTGGGGGCCGCAACGTGGGATTTGGAACGGCGTTCGTGGATTTTGATAATGACGGCCGGCAGGATCTCGTTTTTGTGAACGGACATGTGGTTCGTTATCCACGTGGTGCAGAATTCCTGCAACGACCAGTCCTGTTGCGGAATGTCGAGATTCGCGGGCGTCAGAACTTTGTGAATGTTTCGAGTGCTGCCGGAGAATGGTTTCTACAGCCTTCTCGTGGCCGCGGGCTGGCGAAGGCAGATTTGAACAATGATGGCTGGCCGGATTTGATAGTGAGTCATACGGAGGCACCGGTCACGATTCTGCGCAACCTTGCAACCGATTCGGTTCGGAATCACTGGCTGGGTTTACAGTTGGAGGGGCAGAACAATCGCCCGCTGGCGGGTGCAACAGTGCGTGTTCAGCTGCAGGATGGGGAACGACAATTGACGCAGTTCGTCAAAAGTGGAGGCAGTTACTTGTCATCGTCGGATCCCCGACTGGTGTTTGGTCTGGGCGAAGCGGATCAGGTGGTGGGTATCACCGTCCGCTGGCCGTGGGGTGAACTGCAGCACTGGGACGCACTGGACGTGGATCAGTACTGGGTCTTGAGCGAGGGCAATGCGGAGGCTGTTCCTGCGGCAGGAACAGCGATTCGGCAGTTTTGATCATGTGCTGTGGCAGTTTGCAGCCGCTGCGGGAAACAGGATGAACAGAATGGATGTGGTCGGGATTGGCGCGGCTTGTGTTGATGAGCAGATGCTGGTGCGGCAGATGCCTGCGGAAGATCAGAAAGAGCATGCCGAATCCCTGCGCTATCAGGTTGGTGGGCCGGTTCCTACCGCGTTGGCCCAGCTGTCACGACTGGGCTGCAAATCCCATCTACTGTCTGCAATCGGCGATGATCGTCAGGGCGAGTACGTGCTGCAGAATCTCCGGGAGGAGGGCATTCAGGTGCTGCCGTCGAGTGTCGGGGCAGGGGTTGCCTCCAGTGTGGCTCATGTCTGGTTGAACGTCGCTTCCGGCAGTCGAACGATCGTTAATCATCCGGCATCCTGGAATCACGTGTGTCTCGGGACGGAGGAGCGACGTGCCTTGAGTAACTGCCGTCTGTTACACCTGGACGGTCACGGAGGAGAGATGACGGTGGAGGCCGCCGCGATTGTTCGGTCATCAGGCGGAAAAGTCGTGGTCGATGCCGGATCTCCCAAGTCAGCCACGGAAGAACTGATGTCGCTCGCTGACGTATTCAGTTTTCCCGCTCGCTTCGCGGATCAGTTTTTGCAGACAACTGATCCCGAAGCCGCCTGTGCTGAAGTGTGTCGCCGAGGTGCCGGTGCCGCCGTGTGCACGCTGGGTGATGCTGGTGCGAAAGTGCTGTGCGCTGAGGGGGAATTTCATGTGCCGGCATTTTCCGTTTCCGTCGAAGATACAACGGGAGCCGGTGATGTTTTTTGCGGCGGGCTGGCGTATGGACTACTGCAGAGCTGGACGGTGAAACGATCCGTCACGTTTGCAGCTGCCGCGGCTGCAGTAAAGTGTCGCGGCATGGGCAATCGCAAACCGCTCGGCACGTTGCAGCAAATCCTCTCGCTGTGCGGGGAGTGCCGATTTGCTGAATTGTGAATCTGCACCTGGGATGCCGAGTGAACAGGGTCATGATCACGGCTGTGATCGTGCTGCTGACGCCAGCCGGCGTGCTTTCCAGATCGGGATTGTGGCCCAGGTGTAGATCATGCCGGTCAAAAAACAGGCGGCTGCAACCACAGTGAACATCGCCGGATATCCAAAACCAGCTGCCAGTTCCCCCATCACAGTGGCTCCACTGATGGTGCCGATGTCGAGGACCATCAGTGAAAGCGCGGAACCTGCACCGCGGGAGGCATTCGGAAACGGTTCGAGAAACAGAGACGTGCAGGTGTGAAACATCAGTCCGTGACCCGCACCGCAGAAGAACCCAGGCAGCATCAGTGTCCAGGGATTCTGTGCGCTGACTGCGTGAAACAGCAGCATTCCGGTGCCCATCATGCCCGTGCCAAAGATCAGAACTTTCCGTCGTCCGAAGCGATCCGGGACTTTTCGCGCTGTGATGCGAATCGTGATGCCGCTTGTTGAGTAACAGATGAAGAACAGTGTGACCTCGGGCAGAGCTTCAAGGACCAGTCCGCTGTCGTCGATGAAACGAGCCAGAAAGACGAAGGGAACATTCATGCAGATCCCGAATGTTGCCAGCACCAGCACGACAGTTCCCGGCCAGTGTTTTCTGACTGTGCGTGCAAATTCCAGAATGTTGACAGAGCTTTGCCCCGGAGGATTACGCAGGGGTGTGACAAACAGCAGAAGCACTGCCGGCAGAATCAGGACGCCGCCCCCCAGCAGAAACAGTTGATCGAAAGATGCACGACTGCGATCACCGGAGAGCAGCAGGTCACCGACAAATGGGCCAAGCACCATGCCGATAAAGCCCGCAATTCCAAGCGTCCCGATTGCCTCGGTTCGTCGTTGGGGGGGCGCATGATTGGAAATATACGCGAGGCTGCTGGAGAAGACGAAAGCGGCACCAAGGACGATCAGCCCTCGGCACAGATAGATCATCCAGTTGAGTTCAGTCAGCTGCAGATTGATCAGAGAGCCGGCGGCAAAAATTGCGTAGCCTGCGAACCAGATATTGCGGGCTCCGAAACGATCAATCCACTGCCCAATCCACGGGCGGGAGAAGACACTGATGACGGCACCGGCGCCCATGATAAAGCCGGTCTGTTCCAGATCAGCCCCGAGGAATCCAATCCAGCGAGAGAAATGTGCCATCAGTGTGTTCGCCAGCACGAATCCAATCTGGCTGAGGAATGCGCAGCAGAACGAACGATCGTAGAGTGGTGCTGGTGTTGTGGGCTGCGAACCTGCAGTCATGAATGATCCGGCGATACTGGCTGTTGACTTATCGACTGGCAACAGTGGGTGTTTGCTGCGAAGACACGAACAGATCTTTCCACTGTCGATCGATCGTGGGCTGTCTTCGGAGGGAATGGAAAGCCTGACCGCAAAATTTGGCAGGTGGAGTCGAATGGCGACCTTCCGAAACCGAGGAAGCCCCGCTGACGTGAGTGCGGAAAGCACACCGAATGTGCGCAAGGTCCCAACCCAGCCTAACTGAGGCGTTCGAGGTTGTCTGCAGCCATCACATCGGTTGCATGAAAGACCCGATGCCCGGAATGTTGTCAGGTTTCTTTTCGTAATTCAGGAATCGTGGCAGCATGCTGAGTTTTCAGGGTTGGGATTTCCGTTGGCAATCATTGCAGCAAGTCGCGCAAGGCGTCCTCAAGCTGTGGGTGAGAAAATTCGAAGTCCTCCTGCTGCAGTCTTTCTGAAACGACATACCTGCCGTACAGGGCCAGTTCCGGGTCGGTCCGCAGCAGCAGTCGTGCACCAATTCGAACCATCAATGCCGTGGCTGGAAGTCCGATTGGGACTCCCATCACACGACGCATTGTCTGCATAAATCGGACCTGCGAAACCGGATTGGGGGACGAGGCGATATAAATGCCCTGCATGTCCCGGTGAGTCAGTGCTCGTTCGAACAGCCGATTCATGTCCTGCTCATGAATCCAGCTCATGCCCTGCCGGCCACTGCCAACGCGTCCACCGAGACCAAACCGGACAACGGGAAGTAAACGACTCAATGCTCCCATCCCGGCCCCCTGATCGCGACCCAGTACAAAGCTGGTGCGCAGGATCACGGAACGTTGGGTAGGCAGCACACTTTCTGAAAAGGCACGTTCCCAGCTTTCACCAACAAAAGGCGCGAGACCAAGGCCGGGGGAGGAATTCTCTGTGCATACTGCGGTCGCCGGATCGCCATAGATATGAGCCGTACTCATCTGCACCCAGACCGGAGGAGGCGAATCGACCTGGCGCAGTGCTGCCCCTAAAACACGAGTGGACTCCACGCGAGACCGCAGAATCTCATCGCAGTTCTGTGGGGTCTTGATGCAGTCAACGCTGCGACCGGCCAAATTGATCACTCCGGCTGACTGATCGAGGACCTGTTTCCACGGTCCGACCGTGCGACCGTCCCAAGCGGTATGTGTCCACGGCCCCGATGCACGCGGTGCATTCCGCGAGAGAATCACGACCTGTGCGCCAAGCTCGGAAAGGTGGCGGGCGAGGGATACCCCAAGGAACCCGCTTCCTCCGGCAATCACGAACTTTTTTTCGGCAAGCGATTTCTGCATTGCTGTCCCTGTCCGGCGGCAAGAAACGATTAGAACGAACACAATAAGAACCGCGCGCGGCGAGGCAGATTAACAGGGAATCAGCCAGCAGAAATCCCAACGTGTTTTATTTCAGCACCCGGAGCTCTACAGTGCCAGGGCAGGCTGATGCTGGACCAGACATCTCATTCGGAAAGGCGGGACGATGTTCGATGTTGTGATCAGGGATGGCGTGGTCATTGATGGCACCGGAAGCGAGCGTTTGCGGGCAGATGTTGGTGTGACCGCAGACAGAATTGCAGCGATTGGCGATCTGCAGGCAGTTTCCGCCTCGCGGGAAATTTGCGCTGCCGGTCAAATGGTGGCACCGGGGTTTATCGATGTCCACAATCACTCCGACGGATGGATGCACCGCGAGCCGCTGCTGGAATCCAAAGTTCGGCAGGGATTCAGCACCGAAATCCTGATGGCCGACGGTCTGGGGTACGCGCCGGTGGACGAGACGACGGCACGCGACTGGATGTACTACCTGCGAACGCTCGATGGCCTCCGCATGACGGACTATCGGGGCTGGAATTCGCTCGAAGATTTCATGGCTCCACTGGATCACGGGAACTGTCAGAATTCCGGTTTTCACATCCCGTGGGCAAATGTTCGCAGTCTGGTCGCTGGCTGGGGAAAGTCCCCGCTGGATGATTTTCAACTCCAGGCGGCCTGCAGTGAAATTCGGCGCGGGATGGAAGCCGGGGCGGTCGGGCTTTCAACAGGGCTGGATTACATCGTGGAGTGTTTTTCATCAACGCGTGAATTAACGGAAGTTTGCAAAGCGATGGCCGATTTCCGCGGCCTTTACGTGACGCACATTCGCTATAAGAAGGGAGTGATCGCGGGTGTGCGGGAAGCGGTTGAGATTGGTCGGGACGCTGGTGTCGCGGTTCACATCTCCCACTTAAAAGCACAGACCGCTGAACAGGTGCAGCCACTGCTGGAATACATTGATCGCGAAGCTCGACAGCAGGTTGATTTCTCCTTCGATGTTTATCCCTATCAACGCAGCTGCACGATGCTGAGTTCGCTGCTGCCATATGAGATTTGGGAGGCTGGTCCACTGGAGGCGGTTGGTCGTCTGAAAGACCCGCGGATCCGCGAACGCTTCAGGCACAGCCTTGCCAGTTATCGGTTGCCGCTGGATCGAATGATTATTGGCTGGACAGCCAGTGGAGGGCTGCAGCATCTGCAGGGGCTGACCCTGGCCGAATTTGTTGGAAGCAGCAATCAGCCGGCTGCAGACAGTATTCTGGATCTGTTAATCGATGCGGGGCTGGGAGTACTGCTGGTTTTTCACAACGGAGATGACAATCTGGTAGACCCATTTCTGAAGCACGATCTGCAAATGCTGGGTACCGACGGGATTCTGGTCGACAGCGGATTTCCGCACCCGAGGCAATATGGCTCCGTGGGCAGGTTTCTGGGCGAATTGGTCAGGGACCGGCAGCTCATGTCACTGGAAGCAGCGGTTCGAAAACTGACTGGCTGGCCTGCGGAGCGATTTGGTCTGACGGACCGCGGTACCCTGGAGGTCGGGAAAGCGGCGGACATTGTGGTTTTTGATCCGCAGACCATGAGTGGCGCAGCCGATTATCAGGATCCCACAAGGTGGACCTCAGGAATTTCCACGTTGCTGGTTAACGGGAGAGAGGTGCTGGACACCGCAGGGCCCGTCGGAAATTTGGGCTCGAACGCGGGTGGACTTCCGGGCAGAGTACTGAGGAGTTGCCGATCGATGTGATTGAAGCGCATGAAAATTCGACGAGGCACGACCACTGGTTTAGCGAGTTCTTCGAGTCCTCAGCCAGCGGGCTGGACGGCAGTTCCACCACCAGCTCTTGAAACGTCCCTGCCAAAAACGTTGTCCTGCGGAGTGTGTGATTCGGAACAGGTTCCAGGGGTGTTCCCACCAAAGCTGCAGCAGCAGTCTTTTCCGGAATGTCAGCGGCAGGTGGGAATGATGAAGTGCAATCAGCATTGCCGGAAAACCCTGTGCTTTGCCGAGTTGTCGAATGAGTTCTGTCAGATGCTGGAACAGCCATGGGGTCCGCAGATGAACCAACAGTGTTTGACTGGAATCTCCGCGGAGTTCACAGAGAGTTTGAATCAGGTCGGGCAGGCCATTCAGGTAGACCTTTGACTGTGTGTCGATATTGTTCCATGACTGGGCTCCATTGAAGATCGTGATTAACGGTTCCGGAAAAACCCCGGCTGGCTTGTGAAGGCAGGTATTGACCAGCATCCATGTATGGGGGTAGGTATTTATCCCGGACGAATAGTCACCTTGACAGGCAGTTTCTTTCCAGAAGTTTGCCCAGATTTCTGTCCGAACGATGTGGGCGTAGTTTTGAGTGCCAAAAACACTGTTGGCATTCAGGACTTGATACCAGTGATCTGCGTAGTCGGTGTGTACATCGGGGTTTCCGACATATCGAAAAGGTCCATCGTGTCCACCGGCAGCGGAGTCAGGCCAGTGTTCCGGCCAGGTTGCACATCGGAAATTGGCGTAGAACACATCGAGGTGAGCGTCCTGTTTCAGCCGACTGACAACAGTCTGCAGAGCATTCGGCAGCAGCAGATTGTGGTCTCCCAGGACCCATACAAACTGCCCTCGGGCCAGCTTTGCCGGTCCGTCGACAATGTTCCTGGTAGGTCCAACATTTTTGTCCTGCCGATGGACGTGCAGATCTGATGTTGCCTGATATTGGGTCAGCAGGTCTGCAGTGCCATCGGTGGAAGCGTTATCCAGGACGACGACTTCTACGAGGCCATTTAGTTGCTGTGCCTGAGGCACGAGCGCTGACAGCATTACTCGAAGAAAGTCAGATCGGTTAAAGGTGGGAACACAGACCGACAGAATTGGCCGGATGGTCTCACTGTTTTCACGCTCGCTGGCAAGCATCAGGTGCTTTCCATCTCCATTGGTTTTGCAAGCGGCTCCATCTCGGAGATTGGCAGACCGAAGGCGAGTTTCGGATACGCATTTGTGGAAGTTTCAATCTGTACTTCAAGGAGTACCGGCTCGGAAGGGGACTGCCAGAAGCGGTCTACTGCCGGCTCCATCTCATCCTGATGGCTGACCCGGATCGAGTGGATTCCGTAAGCTGCCGCTACAGCCGCAAAATCCGGAGCTGAGTATCCATTAACGGTTCCGACATGACGCTTCTCGAAGTAAGTATCCTGAAACTGGCGAGTCATTCCATGGCAGTGATTGTTGAAAACAACAATCTTGACCGGCAGCTTGTGGTGAGCCACCGTCTGTAACTCCTGAATATTCAACTGGAAACCACCGTCCCCGGCGATGACGACAACGGGACGCTCCGGTGCGGCAAAGGCCACGCCGATTGCTGCCGGCAAAGCAAACCCCATCGCACCCATACCACCGGAAGTCATGAAGCGAGTGTCTGGGGAAATCTCCACAGACTGGGCTGCCCACATTTGATGCAATCCAACGTCAACGCACCAGGCCGCAGGATCGCGCCCGGCGGAGAGCATCCGCACCATCTGGTTTGGGTTGATTCCGTCGCAACCGGCAAGTTCTTTGATGTCCGGCCACTCTTCGCGAAGAGCGTTGATTTCCTCGTGCCATTGTGGGCAATGATTTGGTGTCAGGCTGGTCCTTGCACGACTACAAAAGTCAGACAACTCAGCAACGACACTGTTGCAGCCCCGAACCCGATTGTTGATTTCTTCCGGCTCGATGTCGACATGCCAAATTGTTCTGCCTGCTGCAAAGGATTCTGTATCGGCGCCTGTTTGGCGTATGTCCAGTCGGCTGCCAAGGACTAACAGTAAGTCACTGCGAGAGATCGCCAGGTTTGCCCAGCGATTCCCGTACGTGCCGATCATCCCTGTTCTTGCAGCGTGCGTGTCTGAAAGGCAGTCAACTGCAAGGAGTGAATGCACTGCGGGAATCTGCAGATGATCGACAAGGTCAAGAAACTGCTGGTGAGCATTTCCGGCCCGCACGCCACCGCCGGCCAGAATGAGAGGCCTGCGGGCAGCTGAGAGATCCTCCGCAAGCTTTGCGAGGGTTGACGGACTGATGGACGAGTCATGATTCGATTGCGGTTGTTTTCGTGACCACGGAGTGACTGAAACTTCAATACCGGATCGAAATACGTCCATCGGGATGTCAAGAAGGACCGGTCCAGGACGCCCGGACACTGCAATGTCAAAGGCCTGACTGAGCAGCTTCGGGACTTCATCGGCGCTGTTTGCACGCCAGGCAGCTTTGGTGATCGGCCCCGCCATACTGACAACGTCTGTCTCCTGAAAGCCAAGCTGTCGTATCGCACGTGTCCCCTTTTGCTCGTGGCGATTCACCTGACCGGTGATGAAAACGGCAGGCGATGAGTCGAAATAACAGCTTCCGATGCCGGTCAGCAGATTGACTGCACCGGGACCGCTTGTTGCCAGAGCCACTCCCGGTATCCCTGTTATTCGTCCAGTTGCGTCGGCGGCAAATGCTGCAGCTTGTTCATGGTAAACGTTGATCAGCTGCGACCGTCCGTCCCGATGGACAGCGTCCAGCAGGTGCATGATCATCCCACCGGAGAGTTCGTAAATTGTCCTGACACCCGAGGTGGCAAGAAAAGCGGCAATGTATTCAGAAACATTCATAACACGTGCTCTGGGTGACAGAATTCGAGGTACTTGAGACAGGGGCTGGTGGTGTCCGCCAGGGTGTATACACGGATGGCTTTCTGCCCACAAAATGATTGATGGGAAGCAGAACCACCAACTCTCAGGGCATTGCTTCGAAATAATCTTCTTCCAGCTGACAAGACTGATTCAGAGTTTCCCCTGCTCCGCTTTCACAAGTTCATCAAGACCACGTTCAAGCGGGATTTGAGGCTGCCAGCCCGCCAGTTCCCGAAGGCGATCAATATTTGCCTCCAGGTGCATCACCTGATCCGGACGATAGGGGATTTCCCCGAATCCGAGTGGCAACGCCGGGTCGACTGCATCGCGAATTGTTTCAATGATCTTTCGCAGAGATGTCGCCTGCCCTGATCCGAGATTGAAAATTCCTTCTGCACCGCGGTTTGCGACACTGGTAAAAGCCCGTGCCGCGTCATCCAG
>JAFMMM010000532.1 GCA_017859815.1 Planctomycetota bacterium
TCCGCCGACATTTGACCTGTCGGCAGGACCGAAACTTCTGCCAGAACCACAGTACTGACAAGCATTCCGGATGAACGGTGACCATTCAAGTTGAAGACGGCTGCCGACAGCATTTGTGTGCCGTTCGGAAAATCTCTGCACTAACCTAACGTTCCCAGCTGGATTAACTTCCGCAACTTGCCTGAATACCCGGGCTGACCTATGAGAATCTTTCCGGCGAACAGTGTCAAACGGAAATCCGACAGGGGGATTCAAATCGTTAAAACCCGCATAAACAACCCGGAACCTTGTGTTACGGGAATTCTGCAAGGCGCACGAAAACCCCTGTGATCCGTATCGGACAATTCCCCCTCAGAATCCTCGCCCGCATTGTGTCGGAGCATGGCATTCTAAGAGGAGTGGTCGTTCATTCGCTGTAAATTCGGTGCAGTCGGAATAACCTGTCATCGGATTCGCCGGGAATGGTTCCTGCCCCCTCAACCTGGCGGAATGTCCGCCACCTCGAGTCACGGTGCCAGAAAATGAGTCCCGAGCACAACATGACCACGAAAACTTGCAGAGATGAGAAGACTGGCGACATCATGACCGAAGTGGAGGTCACTGCCGGAAGGCCATTTCCTCTTGGTGCAACATGTACCGGCAATGCCGTGAATTTTGCAATTTGGTCGTCAAACGCCACAGCTGTTATTCTCTGTCTGTTTGACGAAGCAGGCCATGGACTGAGTGAACGGCAGATCCCGGTGTGCAACTGCACGAATGAGGTCTGGCACATCTGCCTGCACGGGATCGGTCCGGGGCAGCGGTACGGATATCGTATTGACGGTCCCTGGGATCCCGCGGCGGGACACCGATTCAATGTTTCGCGGCTGACGCTGGATCCCTGGTGTCGGGGTCTCGCGAGGGGTTTGATCTGGGACGACAGCCTGTTCGATTCCGTGTCTGCCGACGGAAGTCTATCGCGAAAGGCAGCAGACAACTCGCATTGTGCGCCGTTGGCGGTGGTGACTGATGCCGCTTTTGACTGGGGAGCTGATTGTCGGCCCGAGATTCCCTGGTGCGACACCGTCATTTACGAAGCGCATGTGCGGGGGCTGACGATGACGCATCCGCAGATCCCTGCAGATCTTCGGGGAACCTACGCGGGTGTTGCAACAGAGCCAATGATTGAACATTTTCATCGGCTCGGGATTACGACGTTGCAGCTCATGCCAGTCCATGCACATGTGGATGATCTTCGACTGGTTAAGCAGGGACTCTCCAACTATTGGGGCTACAACACCCTGACGTGGTTTTTCCCCGAGCCTCGCTATGCAGTTGCGAATGATGCCTCCGAAGTCATTCAGGAATTTCGGGAAATGGTCTGTCGCCTGCATCAGGCAGGCATCGAAGTCATTCTGGATGTCGTCTACAACCATTCCGGCGAAGGTGATGAACTTGGGCCGTCTCTGTCGCTGCGCGGGCTCGACAATGCCGGATGTTATCGACTGGATCCCAACGACGCCTCGCGTTACCAGGACTTCACGGGCTGCGGGAATACACTGGATCTTCGATCGCCAAGGATGCTGCAGTTAGTGCTCGACAGCCTGCGTTACTGGGTCAGCGAGATGCATGTGGACGGATTTCGGTTTGACCTGGCGTGTTCACTTGGCAGGGAAGATTTGCTGATGCAGCAGGGCAGTGCCTTCTTTGATGCTGTTTTGCAGGATCCTGTGCTTTCGCAGGTCAAACTGATCGCTGAGCCATGGGACCTTGGTCCGGATGGGTATCAGGTCGGGAATTTTCCTCATCCGTGGTCAGAGCTGAATGGTCTGTATCGCGATACCGTGCGGCAATTCTGGAACTGTGGCACCAGGGACTATTCCGGCCTGGCGACACGGATTGCAGGCAGCAGCGATCTCTATGAAGGCCGTGGGAAAGGGCCGTCAGCGAGTATCAACTTCATCACGTCGCACGATGGATTTACGCTGCGGGATCTTGTCACCTACGAACAGAAACGCAACCTCGCGAACCTGGAAGACAATCGCGATGGTGATTCGCAGAATCATGGCTGGAATTGTGGATTCGAGGGTGAAACGGACGACCTGGAAATCCAGAAACTGCGCCAACGCCAGCAACGCAACCTGCTTGCCACGTTGTTGCTTTCTCAGGGGGTTCCTCTGCTTCGCGGGGGAGACGAAACCGGGAAGAGCCAGGCAGGCAACAATAATCCGTACTGTCACGACAGTCCGCTGACATGGCTGGAGTGGGGGCTTGATGATTCACGACTGGAACTTTTTGAGTTCTGCTGTTCCCTGACTGCTGTTCGCAGAAAATACTCTGTGCTTCGGCAGTCCTCTTTCCTGGCCGATGACGGGCAGCCGGCATCCGTGACCGGGGTCTGGCTGCATCCCGATGGCAGTCCATTATCGGAATCTGACTGGCACGATGAATGTCTGCCAGGACTCGGGCTGCTGCTGCGGGAAACCGGAGATGCAACGGCATCGGATCTGATGTCGTGCCGCGATCAGCAGTCAGTGCTGATTCTTGTGAATCCGGAGGAAACCTCCTGTCGATTTCGGCTGCCTGACCTGCCGATTGGTTTACAGCCTGCCGGCGTCTGGGAGTGTGTTGTGGATACTTTCGACATGCCCGCGTCCAGGACCAGTCAGCGTTTTACAGATGAGTTTTCTGCTGGTCCCCGCAGCGTCGCTGTTCTGGCAGCAATCGCGAACTTATGATTCGCGGAATGAATCCGCGCCAGCGTCGCGCGTGTGACCAGGATTTTGGGGCCTGCATCAGTCTGGCTCAGTCCGTCTGTTGCTGTTAACCAGTTGATTGAGCAGGCTTGTTTTTGTACTTGAAGACATCGGGTTTTGGATGCC
>JAFMMM010000533.1 GCA_017859815.1 Planctomycetota bacterium
CCGGTGCCACCCACCTTTGCCGGTGCCACCCACCTTTGCCGGTGCCACCCACCTTTGCCGGTGCCACCCACCTTCACCTTTTGCCGGTGCCACGCACCTCCACGGTGCCACCCACCGTTGTCGGTGCCTGGCACCTAATTCGGCCAGCGAGCCGGATGTGCGGTTTCTTAGCGTCGGGCGGGATCGCCCGACACCAGGTGCAGGCGGATCGCCTGCCCGGCTGAGAGCCGGCTGGTGCCTTCGGCGATTGGCGTGATGCCGCGTGGTTCGTTGACCACGCGGTTGGCTGGCATCTTTGAAGCATAGTGTCCATTCGGCCGACGAGCCGAATATGCGGCTTCTGACCGTCCGCTTCGTCACCGAACGAAGCGGACACCAGGTGCAGGCGGGACGCCTGCCTGCCTGCGTGGTATTTGATCGAGTAGCGACGTTAGAATCTGTGCGGATGGGAAAAGGAATTATTGAGACAGGGTTTTCGGAATGAGTGACGAATATTTCTCCGAAGGATTTCTGGAATCGCGAGCGGGCGGTGCATTTCGGTTGCAACCGGGCGTGCAGATTGGAGATTTCGAGTTGTTGCAATTGCTTGGCGAAGGCGGTTGTGGACAGGCGTGGCAGGCGCGCGGGTCATCGCGTCGTGCGAAAAGCCATGACGGTCTTGCGGTGCTGAAATTTTTGCCGGAGTCGTTGCGTTTTCACAAGCTTGCGGTGCAACGTTTGGAGCGAGAATTTGATCGCGTGATGCCATTGAAGCATCGTGGTCTGTGTTTGCTTCACGAACTTGGACATCACGAGGGTGCAGGTCCGTACCTTGTGATGGAATACCTTCGTGGTTCAACCTTACGAGTTCTTCTGGAACCGTATTTGGGTGATGGTCTGCCGGTGGATCGTGCGTTCCGTTATCTGAGTCAGGCGGCATCAGCGCTGGACTATGCGCATCATCGTGGCGTGATCCACCGTGACATCAAACCAGAAAACATGTTGGTTGTAGAATCGGATGACGAGTTGCAGCTGATCGATTTTGGTTTAGCGTCGGAAGTTCGAGAAAGCCTGTCACAGTTTTCAGCGGGTTCCAGCAGCCAGTCAGGAACAGAGCCTTATATGGCGCCGGAACAGTGGTCTGGTTTGAAGCAGGATTCTCGTTGCGATCAGTGGGCGTTGGGGATTATCGCGTGGGAGCTGTTGACAGGTGAGCGTCCGTTTCATGGCAGCGGACATCAATTAGGTTTTGCGATCATCAACGCGTCGGTGCCAGAGTTACCATCGGAATTATCTGGTTATCAGTCCGTGTTTGAGCGTGTGTTTTCGAAGGCGCCCGGGGACCGGTTCGGCAGTTGTGAGGAATTTGTGGCAGCGTTGTCGAATACTGGTTCCGGCGGCCCTGCGTTAGCCGCTGCAAGACCAGAGCCGCAGGGATCCGCATCACCCTCTCAGGTCTCTCCGGTTGACGATTTGGCCACAGTATTACAGAAGACACAGGAATCGGTGTCTCGCAAGCATGCTCAGGCGAAGCAGCTGATCCAGAACCATGATTACGGGAAAGCCGTGGAGATTCTGGACAGCATTCCCGATCATCTGCGTGACGAATCGTTAACCGCGGAGGCACGCCGCAAGCGCGATCGTTCTGCGGAGCTTGATTCCTCGATTAGGACGTCGGTGAAGGAAGTTCGTCTGGATGGAGTGAATACACAGATCGAAGAACTGCTGGAACTTCAGCCGCATCGGGAGGACCTGCGCCGCTTACAGGCTCAATTGCCGAAAGCACCGCCGAGCCCCCCGCGTCCATCGTTATTAGTGGCTCCGTTTGATTCTCGGCAGGCCGCAGCGGCTCAGGAGGCATGGGCGAAGCATCTGGGTGTCAGCGTGGAGGTGTCGAACAGTCTGGGAATGAAATTCCGGGTGATTCCACCGGGCACGTTCGACATGGGCTCACCGACATCCGAACCGAAGAGATCGAACGATGAAACTCTTCACAAGGTGACGATCACTCAGCCGAAATTACTGGGTGTTTATCCGGTGACTCAGGGGGAATGGACACGTGTGATGGGGAGTAATCCGAGTCATTTCAAGTCCGTTTCCGGTCAGGACACAAGCCGTTTTCCGGTGGAGTGTGTGAGTTGGGAGGACTGCCAGGAATTCTTGCGGAAGTTGAATGCTGAACATGGTTTGGAAGGCTTTCGTTATCGTTTGCCGACGGAAGCGGAATGGGAATACGCCTGTCGAGCGGGCACGGTGACACCGTTCTGGTTTGGCGGCGAACTGAATGGCCAGCAGGCGAACTGCGACGGGAATTATCCGTATCAGACTGGGAAAGGTCCGTATCTTGAGCGGCCGAGCGTTGTGGGCAGTTACGGTGCGAATCCCTTTGGGGTCTATGACCAGCACGGTCAGGTGTGGGAATGGTGCGGTGACTGGTATGACGGTGACTATGATTCTTCGAGTCCGGTAGAAGACCCCCAAGGTGCAAGTTCAGGTTCGTCTCGTGTTTTGCGGGGCGGGTCGTGGTTCAACTTCGCGTTCCTCTGTCGTTCTGCGGACCGTCGCGCCGACGGACCCTCTCTCCGTTACGTCAACGTTGGTTTTCGAGTGTTGTGTGAGTTGAGTTAGTCCTCAGTCATCCTTGGTTTCTCTGGCGGCTCTGTGCTCTGACCTCTGTTCCTCTGAACTCTGTGCGATTCCTCTGTTGCGTTTTTGCGATTTTGCGTTTTTGCGGTTCTGCGATTTGTGTTTTTGCGATTCTGCGACTTTCGAATCGCCCGCCCGCCCGGCGCCCGGCTGAGAGCCGGTTTGTGCCTTCGGCGATTGGTGGAGTGCCGGGCTGCTCGTTGGCAGCCCGGTGTTCAC
>JAFMMM010000534.1 GCA_017859815.1 Planctomycetota bacterium
GCCAACAACGGAACTCCCACAACAGTCAGCGACTGTGCGAAAATAATCAAATTCACCCGGCTGTAACCAAACGCTGTCGCGGCAATGGCGACTCCCATACCAGCGGCCAGTGCCGCAACAGTGAAGGCCTTGGGCCACTTCTGGTCCATCGACCAGCCCAGCCCGAAACCGTCAGAAATCACAGCGCCGCCGATCATCGCGTTCACCATAAAAGAACTGATGGCCCCGGCCAGCAATCCCAGACTGAACAGAATCCGTGCACCACTGCCAAAGAGAGGTTCCAGTTGCTGCCCGACATCAGTCGCTGATGTCAGCTCCACACTCTGACCATGAAACACAGCAGCACTGGTCATCATGATCACCATCGTGGTTCCACACAACGCTGCGATGCCGACCGCGGAATCAAACAGCCCCTGGCTGAGATCAGCAGTCGTCCACCCTTTCTCCCGGACCAGATACCCCTGATAGAATGCCCCCCCAACTGAAAACGTTGTCGCAATCAACCCGAGTAACGGCAGCACATCAGACGAGGGCGGGAGACTGGGAATCAATCCCTTGAACAGCTCAACCAGCGATGGCCGGGCAAAAAACACATTGCCGACGAACCCCACCATCATTAACCCCACCAGCAGTTTCATCAGTCTCTCGACCGGCACGTAGAGTCTCTTCAGGCCATACAAAGCAGCCACAATACCGCCATTCAGCAACACGAGAATCAGTACGGGCAGAAAACGACTCTTTTCCTCTGCAGCAGAGCTGCTCAGGAACGGCTCAACAGCCGTCACCACAGCGATATTGTTCGAAGACTGAAAAGCAGCCACGACAAGGAACAACATGATGCCAATTAAAGCCGCAAAGGGTCGCCCCAGACGACGGGTCAGTTCATCACAAATCGTACCCTCCATTAACACACCCAAACGCCCGGACAAAGCCACCATTCCGACCATCAGCAACCCGGCGAATACCAGCACCCACGCCATCGAATATCCGAAAGCGGCACCCACTTTTGATGATGTCAGAATACTGCCGGGCCCCAGAACCACCGATGCCACAATGATGGCCGGGCCAATTCCACGCAGACCGCCCGTTGGGCGTCCAGCGTCCGTCGTGGGTTCCTGACTCATTTGTCTCTCCTTGATGGTAATTCGAGGCTGAGGGTGTGCGCTGAGGCCGGACAAGTCCCCGGACTCAGCATCCGGTGAGCAACAGACTTCGCGACGGTGCTTCACAACAAGACATGACGTCAATGAATTCGCCAGCGACCGCTGCAGCGAACTCAATCCTGATCCATCCGCAGTCTGCTGCACGCAATCGTACTGGCATTTCAACCACGGTTCGAGGCACCAACCAGACCGCCGCTCGTTTCATTCGGCCAAACACCCGCTGATAAGTCATGTTCACGCCTCAATGCTACTTTCGAAGGCGTGCAGCCGGCAGCATTTCCGCCTGTTTAAACCCCTCAAGCCATTGAGCTTCGATTTCCGCCTGACCCACGTAGTCTTCACTGCTCAGCCACATCGTGGGGTTACTGTTCAGACGACTCTGCCGATCAACGTAAGCCTTCACAAGATACTTGCCGGCAGGAAGCGATTCATGCAGGGAATTCAGTGACTTACCACCATCCTCCGATCCCAGTACGAACAGAGTTCCATTCACCATCCGCCGCGGAGTCACCAGTCCCTGTGTAAACGCGGCCGGGTGCGGAGCCCACTCGTTCTGCTGACGATCCCACGCATGAATAAAGAATTGCACGCCAGTCATTGCCGGCCAGTCTTCCGGAGTCTGCGATAATCGCAGAACCTGCTGCGTGGGGTACCAGTTGTCCGCCGGCAGGTCATCGGCAGATTCGTAGTCATCTCCCACGACCCGCGCGTAATCCTCAATCCATGAGACAAATGATTTCCACGACTGATCATTCACAAACATCTTCAGGCCGCCGCGATGAGAGACTGGTTCGGTCGACGAGGCCTTCTCAAAATCGCCATTGTCATCCTTCGCCGGAAGTTTGGATGTCGGCTTCAACACCAGCAGGCTTTTCGCAGGATCCTGCACATTAATCATGGGAAGCCGCCCCGGAACTGAACGGTTACTGCTGAGGATCAGCTGTCGCAGCGTTGCCTCTGGTGTCTCCTGAAAAATGTTCATTCGCTGGCCGAATTCCGCTTCCAACTTGCGGTAATTCGCCAGAGCCTGCGGATGCTTCCCGTCAGTCTCGTCAATCTCAAACGGAGTGTGGCAGGGAAAACATCGCATTCGCTGAGACCAGATATTGCGAACAAACGAATCCAACAGGCGATCCTTGCGGTTGTGCCGGATCACGGCATCCATTTTCTGCGGCCGCGCAACCTCTGCCTCACTCAGCGGCGGCAATTCACGCAATCGCGGATCCGCTGCACAGGCCGTAATCCACGCCACAAACGCGTCGTACTCGGACTGCCGAGTTCTTTGATGAATCAGCTTCGCTCCCCGATCCAGATCCTTATCACCCATCTGAATCAGAGACAGGATTTTTGAATTCTCCGGCTGCGACAGATCAATCAGCCCCTGATCCCGCAGCGATACAAACGTCTTCTCCGCAGATGGCAGGATGTAGTTCTTCAAATCCACCGATGCCAGATGGCACTGCACGCAGCTTGACGGCTTCGGAGACCGAAAGATGGGCATGATCCGCTGCTCAAACACCGCCAGTGACTCAGCGGCGGCAGCCTCTTCTTCGGCATTGCTCGGCCGAACGGAAACACACAGCGATCCAATAACCAGCATGACCAATAACTGCCTGACCAATAACTGCCTGACCAATAACTGCCTGACCAATAACTGCCTGACCAATAA
>JAFMMM010000535.1 GCA_017859815.1 Planctomycetota bacterium
TCCCTCGGAATCAATACCTGATCCACCGGAACAGAACAGGACGTCAGTACTTCGGGAAGATCGCCGGCCCCGGAAATCGAGCTTTCGGGTCACTGCCGTCACCAATGTACTCTTCGCGTGGCAGGTTCACCTGTGGCCAGTTTCCGGGACACACCCGGACGACTCTGCCCGGCCGAATTCCCTCGACAATCAAATCCGTTTCAAATCGAATCTGAATCCCGCTGCTTCCCAAAGGAATTTCGCCGGGCAACTTCGTGACATTCACCAACGTGCCGCGGGAAGCCATATGAGCCGGCCCGTAGCTCCCGCCCGTGTGTTTCAGTGTATTTTCCACTCCGTTCATCATTGCGGAGATATCCTTACGGAAGTCGTCATACAGCGACTGGTCCATGCCACCAAACAACGTGGCAGTGACCGTTGCCCGACCAAATTTCCCGTACTCCACAGCATCGATCACTGCGGGCATCCAGCGGCTGCGAATGAATGCCCTGTGAGATTGCGACTGTCTTTCAGCCGCTCGCTGCATGGCCGTTTCATCCAGCCAGATGTCCGAAACATGAAACCTTGTGAACACGTCGCTGGCGGTCGGTTTCCAGGTCACACCCAGCAACACGGCCTGATCATTCAGCACAACTTTTCCAGCTGCAGGCCAGATGCCATCAGACACAAGGTCTGCAATTCCCAGACACTCACGCCCGCGCCAAACGCGAGTGGCCGCATCGAAGGTCATTGTCTCCGCGTCAGCACGTTCGGCCGAATCGGCCTTTGCCTCACGACGGGCGACAATCGATCCGGCATTGTCACGAATCTCAAGGTGCTGCAGCTTCCAGACATGCCCCTCGCGGACGCAGCTGCTGGGTTCGTCCTCCAACAGCAGCACATGGTTTTCCGCGGGATAAATTCCAGCACCGCTGTAACCGGAATTCTTCCGGCGACTGTCAACAGGCAGGACCGGCACTGCGGAGGTCTGCGGGTCCGGGGGCAGATAGGCCCGAGCATGGAGGACCGTCCCCAGAGGAATATCCCGCAACTCGGCCGGTGCTCCGTGGTACCGCACGATCCCGCATGGCAGCATGGCAAAAGGGTGCGGCGCATTGCGAAAATATGTGCCCTCTCCCTGAATACGAATACTGCCGCGACGATTGGCGTGGTCCACAAACACCAGCTCTCCACGCCACGACAACGATTCCTCCAGCGGAGGAAATTTCCCAATCTCAGGTCGGAATGGTTCGTCAGCAAAACCTGTGATTCCGCCCAGCAATGACGCGTTGAAGCAGATCGTGGCAATGAGATGTCCCGGCTGGAATAGATTCATCAGCTTTGCTCTTCAGGGTCAGTACGTCGGAAAAATGTCAGGCTTCGGAAAACGATCCTGCGGGCTGTTTTCAAACAGATACTCTTCCCGAGGAATCTGCATCTTCGGCCAGCTTTCAGGTCGAACACGCACAACTCTGCCCGGGCGGATTCCCTCGATGATCAAATCGGTTTGAAACTGAATCTGATATCCGCTGCTCCCAAGGGGAGCTTCGGGAAGCCGAGTCACTGCCAGAATCTGACCAGCGGATGACACATGCCCCGGTCCGTAATGTCCGGCAGCGTGCTTCAGCGTATTCTCCGCACCATTCATCTGAGCGCTGATGCCACTGCGAAAGTCGTTGTACAGCGATGCATCCATGCCGCCAAACAGCGTTGCGGTCACCGTCGCCTGACCAAACTTTCCATACTCCACTTGATCGACCCACGCAGGCATCCAGCGACTGCGAATGAATGTCTTGTGTGTCTCATTCTGAAAGTGAGCGGCCTCCCGTATTGCCTCGTCACCCAGCCAGATATCCGAGATGTGAAACTGGGTGAATGCACCACTCAGCCCGTCGCCCGGGGCAGGCTTCCACGTCATTCCAAGCAGCACCGCGGGGCCATCCAACTGTCGTTTCCCGCTGACGGGCCAGTCAGCTTCGGCGACAAGATCTTCAACTCGCAGCCGCTCGCGGCCTCGCCAGACACGGGTTGCAGCATCGAAGGTGAACTGTTCCGGCGCAGCTTCACTGCCGTTTTCCTGCACGGGCACGCGGGCGGCAAGAAGCTTCCCGCTGCCATCGTGATGCTCCACTTCCTGCAGCCTCCAGACCAGCCCTTCCCGAAGACAATGACTGGGCTCATCCTCCAGCAACAGGACGTGGTTCTCGGCCGGAGCCGTTCCAGTGCCCCGATAATGACCGGCATCCCGGTCTTTATTGTCGATCGGCAGGACCGGCACCGCAGACATTTTCGGGTCAGGGGGAAGGAAAGACCGCACGTGCAGCAGTGTCCCCAGTGGGATGTCACGCAGATCTGCCGGAGCGCCGTGGTACCGAATCACGCCGCAGGGCAGCATCGCAAACGGCTGAGGATCATTGCGATAGAATTTTCCGGTCCCGGCAATACGCAGGCTGCCACGCCGATTCGCATGATCAACAAAAACGAGTTCCCCGCGGCAGGCGTGAGCCTTTTCGAGCGGAGGAAACTGGCCGGCTGTGGGACGGAATACCTCAGCCTCCTGTCCAGCCGCCGCGGATTCCGTTTCTTCGCCGCCAGCACTCAAGGACGTACAGCTCACCAGCCAGGTCGAAAACAGCAATGCTGCCAGTCCGCGTCCGGCACACCACCACAACACATCACGCGGAATTGCGGCTAACCTCATAGATCAATCACCTGGTTACTGTCGCCAAAGACGTCTGTCTGCACACCCATTCGCTGAGCCATCAACAGCAGCAGATTGCTCATGTGCGCGTCAGAGTTGGCCGGACGACTGCACAAACCGTAGTGAGTCCCCGGCTGATCCAGTTGATAG
>JAFMMM010000148.1 GCA_017859815.1 Planctomycetota bacterium
GATCAGAAGCCAACAGCTCCAACCGCCGACGCTGCGGACTGACGCTGCGATACACCACGACCGATGTTCGCGCGGGGATGGGGTGGAATGAAAAGGGCATTGTTATTCGCGGTTCAGACGAATCCGGGCACTGGAAAAATCCTCCCCGTCCAACAGTTGAGTGAGCGTTTTTTTTGCTCGCATCGTGTTGTTTTCAGGCCAGCCAGCGCGCTGCAGTCAATTCCGTTTCTTCAGGACAACTCAGGATGGTTCTCCTCTCCAGCAGCATCCCCGGGATCGAGCCGAAACGTGGCAAGGTGCGGGATATTTACGACTTTGGTGACAGATTGCTGTTTGTTGCCACAGACCGGATCAGTGCCTTTGACTGGATCCTTCCGGCCGGAATTCCGCGCAAAGGTGAAGTCCTCACTCGAATGAGTCGCTTCTGGTTCGACCTTCTTGATGTCCCCAATCATTTCCTCAGTGATGACCCGGCTGAACTAGACCTGCCGGATGGCACGGATATCGAAGCACTTCGCGGACGCAGCATGGTGGTCACCCGCACCGACGTGGTGCCGGTGGAATGCGTCGCACGTGCCTATCTCTCCGGCTCCGGGTGGAAGGAATATCAACAGTCGGGAGCGGTTTGCGGAGTGGCACTGCCACCCGGACTCCAGGAAAGCAGCCGCCTTCCTGAACCGATCTTCACACCCGCAACAAAAGCGGAGTCGGGACATGATGAAAACATAAGTTTCGAATCCATGGCGGAACAGATTGGCCGCTCACTGGCCGAACAGCTTCGCGATCTCACATTGCAGATCTTCACAGCCGGTCAGGCGTTCGCCGCCGAGCGAGGAATCATCATCGCCGACACGAAATTTGAATTCGGAATTCGTGACGGCAGGGTGATCCTGATCGATGAAGTCATGACTCCCGACAGTTCACGATTCTGGCCGGCTGACCAGTGGGAACCCGGACACGGCCAGCCATCTTTTGATAAGCAATTCGTCAGAGACTGGCTGGAACAGTCGGGGTGGGATAAGAACAGCCCGCCACCGCAGTTACCGGAGGAAATCATTTCCCGAACTTCCGCTCGCTACCTCGAAGCATGGGAGCGCCTGACCGGCACTCCGTTCTGACCAGATCGATCAATTCCCCTTCAAATTCCAATCTCCCGTCAAAGGGCATTTCATGACGAACTGGAACAGCAACCAGCTCACACACGGATGGCAAAAAGGCATTACCGCGTTTTACTACGCGATCGGGATGACTGAAGAAGACTTCAGCAAACCGCAGGTCGGCATTGGCGTTCCCCTGCTGGAAGGCAATACCTGCAACGTCCATGCCTATCGACTGTCACAGGAAATCGCCGCTGGATGTCGCGAGGCAGGCCTGCTCGGGTTTCCTTTTGGAACTCCTGGTGTCAGTGACAATATCTCTCAGGGACATGAAGGGGGGAATGCCAGCCTGCCGTCGCGAAATCTGATTGCGAACAGTGCAGAATGTGTGATTACCGCACACTGCTATGATGCCATGATCGGGCTTCACAACTGCGACAAGAATGGCCCTGGTTTTGCCATGGCTCTGGCGCGTACCAACTTCCCCGGACTCATCGTCAGCGGCGGCAGCATTCTGCCTGGCTGCTACGAAGATCGGGATATCACAATTCTTGATGTCTATGACTCGCAGGCACAGGCGTCCGTCGGCGCGATCACTCACGAAGAATCTGCGGAGATTATTCGTCGTGCGTGTCCCGGCCCTGGCGGATGCGGAATCGCGGCCTCCTTCAACACCTGGGGCATCGCGATGGAGGCCATCGGCCTGATGCTGCCGGCCAGCAGTTCCATTCCTGCTGTGGACGAAGAGAAATCAAAGGAATGTCAGCAGGTCGGCGCGGCCGTCGCGAATTTGCTGCAACGCAATCTCCGCCCCAGAGACATCCTTACCAGGGCAGCGTTTACCAACGCAGCGGTCGCTGTTGCCGCTGCCGGCGGCTCAACCAACGGAGTTCTCCATATCCTCGCACTCGCGCGTGAGGCTCAGGTGGATTTCACCCTGAAGGACCTGCAGGAGATCTTTCGCCGAACCCCGGTCCTCTGCAGCTTCGCACCTCGCGGCAAGCGAACCATGGTCGACCTGCACCGCATCGGTGGTACTCCGGTCCTGCTGAAACACCTGCTCGATCACGGGCTGCTGGATGGCTCCTGCATGACAGTAACAGGGGAGACAATGGCAGACAACCTAAGGTTAGCACCAAAGCCACCCCATGGCCAGGACCTGATTGTTTCTCCCGAACAGTGTTTCAAGCCCTACGCCGATATGCAGGTTTGCTTTGGTAATCTGGCACCGGAGGGGATTGTTTTCAAAGTTTCCAGTATGGAGGAGCCAGCTTTCACCGGAACTGCAGTCTGTTTTGATGACCCGCGCGAGATTGTGAATGCGGTCGAGGAAAAACGAATTGTTCCAGGCAGTATCATTGTGCTGCGATATCTGGGCCCGGTCGCCAGTGGAATGCCCGAAGTTCTGGTGGCATCAGCAGCTCTCGCCGTACCGGAACTGGACGGTAAGATTGCCTTGATTTCCGATGCACGCGTTTCCGGTGTTTCTCACGGAGCGATTGGTGTGCATTGCTCACCTGAGGCTGCAGTTGGCGGCCCGATTGCATATGTTCAGGATGGAGATCAGATCAGCTTCGATTTGCTGAACGGCACCATTCACTTACATGTTTCTGACGAAGACCTTCAGCAGCGCCGGGCAAGCTCATCAGTCGCACCGAAACGCACTCCGAATCGTGGGTATCTGGCCGACTGGTCGGCCACAACGGCACAGGCCAGCCACGGCTGTGTCAGCGTCGCGCTGTATCCGGAATGCCGATCTGAGGTCCGCTGAATTCTGTTCATGAGAGTCGTTGTTTATGCCGGAAAAGAAACCTCGCAAACGCACCGGGGCTCGCATCAAAGTCAACCGCCGAATTCGTGAAAGTCGTCCGGTGATCACGGCGCGAACGGCAGATGTTATTGCAGGGCTGGCGGAACTTTATCCGGTAGCAGAGTGCGCGCTGCACCATAACTCGGCGTTCCAGCTGCTGACGGCAACCATCCTGTCGGCGCAGTGCACGGACGAGCGCGTGAATATGGCCACGCCGGAGCTGTTTCGCAGATATCCAACACCTCGGGATCTGGCAGATTCCACTCAGGAGGATGTGGAACAAATCGTTCGCTCTCTTGGTTTTTTCCGCAGCAAGGCCACAAACATTCGCGGTATGGCTCAGGGACTGGTGGAGGATCACGATGGCGAAGTGCCGCAGGATCTTGATCAGCTGGTCCAGTTGCCCGGTGTCGGACGCAAAACAGCCAGCGTCGTTCTCGGTACGTGGTTTGGGATTCCCTCGGGCGTCGTCGTGGATACTCACGTGAAACGCCTGACCAATCTGCTGGGGCTGGTTGCTTCTGCGAATCCGGAAATCATTGAACGCGAGTTGATGAAGATTGTCCCGCAGGACGAATGGATCAACTTCTCACACAGGCTGATTCATCACGGACGCGGCGTCTGCATTGCCCGACGCCCGCAGTGTGGAACCTGTACCCTCAGTTCGATATGCCAGCGTGTCGGCCTGCCGGTCGAAACCGAATCCTGAACGCAAAACGGTTCACGACAGAATTTCGGTCAGTACAGAGGCTGGTTCCACGCCCGTTAGTCGAGCGGCAAGGCCCTGAAACTGGACCGAAAACCGTTCATGGTCGATCCCCAGTTGATGCAGCATTGTGGCGTGCAGATCGTGCACCGTGCAGATTTTTTCTGCCGCGGCGTAACCAAGTTCATCGGTCGCTCCATAGACGGTACCGCCTCGAATTCCCCCCCCTGCCATCCACATTGACATGGATCGGTTGTGGTGGTCTCGACCAATCGGCCCCTTGTTCGACTGGGACATCGGAGTGCGTCCGAATTCTCCCGACCAGACAATTAACGTGTCCTCAAACATCCCTCGCTCTTTCAGATCACCGATGAGTGCTGCGGACGCCTGATCGACTTCGCGTGCTCGCAGGGGCAGTTCTTCACGCAACAGACTGTGATGATCCCAGTCTCTGTGATAGAGCTGGATAAAGCGGACGCCACGTTCTGCCAGCCGACGGGCCAGCAGACAGTTGGATGCAAACGAACCATCTCCTGGTTCACAGCCATAACGCTTCAGTGTGGTGTCGCTTTCTTCTGAGACATCGACCAGTTCGGGAACACTGGTCTGCATTCGGAAAGCCAGTTCATACTGAGCAATTCGAGTCGCAATCTCCGGATCCTGCAGCCGATTCGCGCTCAGCTGATTCAGGCTGTTCACTGCCGCAACGTCAGCTCCCTGACGTTCATTCGAAACACCATCGGGTGAATTCAGGTACAACACCGGTTCACCCTGCGAACGCATCCGAACGCCCTGACAACTGCCCGGCAGAAATCCATTGTTCCACTGCCTCGCAGCAATTGGCTGCGGCGACCTGCCAGGCCCCGTGGAAACCATCACGATAAACCCGGGCAGGTCATCCGCTTCACTGCCCAGCCCGTAAGTAACCCAGGCCCCCATGCTGGGCCGTCCCGCAATCTGCGAACCGGTATTCATGAACATATGAGCCGGGTCGTGATTGATCGCATCGGTTGTCATCGATCGGACGAGACAAATGTCGTCTGCCATGGCCCCGATATTCGGCAGCAGTTCGCTCATCTCCATTCCGCAGTCTGCGTATCTGCGAAACGGGAAAACGGGCCCCATGCAGAACAGTTTCTGCCCCTGCAACTGGGCCAGCTGTTGTCCTGCAGTGAATTCCGGCGGCATCTCCATGCCATTCATGTCTGCCAGCTTTTGCTTGCGATCGAACAGGTCGAGGTGCGAAGGTCCTCCTGCCATCGTCAGCCAGATCACGCGGCTGACTTTTTGCGGAAGCGAGGGTTTCAGCACACCATCCGACGCATTGCACCGCGCGCTCAGCAGAGATCCGGCGGCGGTGCCAAACAAACTCATGGCCGATCCGGCAAGAATTTGCCGCCTCGTTGTATCAGAATGCATTGTTGTATCCCGGGATCAGGAGCGAGTGATTGATTCGTGAAGATTGAGCAGTACCCGGGCCACGTGCGTCCAGGCTGCCAGTTCTTTCCGGTTCAGGGAATTCGGATTTGCAGACTGGCCGGTCCGCAGCAGCTGTTCCGCCGCTTCCGGATCTTTCAGGTAAGCCCCGCGATGTTTTTCCAACAGAGGCAGCACCACGTCCAGTTCCGCCGCATCCGGATCCCGCTGCAACACAATCTGCCAGCCTCGACGAACCCGTTCCTCATCGGAGGTCAGATCTTCCTGCAACAATCGCACGGCCAGACCGCGAGCGGCCTCAACAAAGATGGGATCGTTCAACAGCACCAGCGCCTGCTGAGGAATATTGGAACGGCTTCGCTGAGCACAGCATTCTTCCCGGCCGGGTGCATCAAATGCCAGCATGCC
This sequence comes from Planctomycetota bacterium, assembly GCA_017859815.1. GTDB lineage: Bacteria > Planctomycetota > Planctomycetia > Planctomycetales > Planctomycetaceae > SXXK01. Next base: position 5,459 of record JAFMMM010000148.1, read on the forward strand.
CGGATGCAGAAATGTCCGCTGCCACCAGACATAAACACCGCGGCGGTACAGGTCATCGCCGTCGTCTGTCTGGTACGTTCGTTTTGGAAAATTCAGATGTTCCCAGTAGCCATCGGGCTGATACGGACGGATGCTTCTTCCACCAATCTGCGGCGAAAGCAGCCCGGCGGCAGACAGTGAATAGTCCCGAATAAGCTCCGCATCACGGCGCAATGCGCTCTGCCGGGCGTATTCGCGATTATCCGGGTCTACAGTCCATAGCCCGTCATCCGCCTCCGAGGCCAGCTGATAAGTTCCGCTGGTGACAATCAGCCTGACCATATGGCGAAAATCCCATCCGGAATCAACGAATTCGCAGGCCAGAAAATCCAGCAGTTGCGGATTCAGCGGCGCTTCCCCCTGAGCTCCAAGATCTTCCGGAACTCGACTGAGAGAATTTCCAAAGAGCTGGCCCCACAGACGGTTCATGATGGTCCGTGCCGTGAGCGGGTTGTCTCCTGAGACCAGCCAGTTCGCCAGATCCAGACGCGTGAGTTCTCGGTCCGGAGCGTTCTGCAAACCTGGCAGCCACGACGGCAGGGCCGGATTCACCAGGGGACCGCTCTCGTCCATCCAGTCTCCGCGCGGCAGGATTCGCACCGGCCTCCGCTGCTCCAGACGAACGCTGACAAGGCACTGTGGCAGTGCGTCTCGAAACTGTTTCAAATCCGCTTCAACCCCCGCAGCCTCCGTCGTTGCCTGACGACTCTGCTCAAACACGTGAGCACGGTGCCAGTCCCGAATCTGCTGGCGTTGCTGTGCACTGCGAGTCTGTGAATCCTGCTTCAGAATTTTGGCGATCGCATCGGCCTGCTTACGAAGTTCCACAGTCATCTTCTCATCGATGATTGTGCTGTCGCCCGATGCCACACGCTGTTCCCAGACATCCTGGGCGGCGTCAGCCAGTTTCTCAGCTGCAGCCAGTTTCCCCCTGGCATTTTGCAACGACCGCTCCAGTGTCTGCAGTTGTGATTCCTGATCCGGCAGGACGACACGCATCCCTGCTTCGCGCCGGCCAACTGCCGGCTCTGCAATATCAGCAAAGAACGCCCCGAGAGAATAAAAATCCTGCATCGTGATCGGGTCAAACTTATGGTCGTGGCATTGAGCACAGCCAATTGTCTGCCCCAGCCAGACTGTTCCCACGGCTCGTACGCGATCTGCCAGCATGCGTGACTCATAGTCTTTTGGCTGTGCTCCGCCTTCTTCGGTGGTCAGTAACAGGCGATTAAATGCAGAACCAAGTCGTGTATCAGCGGTGGCCTGTGGCAGCAGATCCCCGGCCAGCTGCTCAACCGTGAACTGGTCAAACGGCTTATTCGTGTTGAAGCTGGAGATGACCCAGTCACGATATGGCCAGATATTTCGGGGCACATCGCTGTGGTACCCAATCGTGTCGGAAAATCGCACCACATCGAGCCATGGAATGGCCATCCGCTCACCGTAATGAGGGCTCTGCAACAACTCGTCCACCAGCATCTCCCAGTTGTCAGGGGAGGGGTCTGCCGTGAACTCGCGGACCTGCTGCATGGTGGGAGGCAGACCAGTGAGGTCACTGAAGACTCGCCTGACCAGCGTTCGCGGATCCGCCTGACCAACGCTCTGCAATCCACGCTCTTCCAGACGTTGCCGGACCAGAAAGTCCACCGGGTGCTGATCATCGGGGACGTCCGGTCGAACCGGAGCTGCGTATGCCCAGTGCTCTTCCCACGTTGCGCCCTGTTGAATCCAGTCCGTGAGCAGTTGACGCTCCCTGTCGTTCAGACTTCTGCCGGAATCCGGCGGCGGCATGACGAGGTCCGGATCCGTGGAATGAATGCGTGCCACCAGCCCGCTTGCATCCGGCTGCCCCGGGACAACGGCTTTGGCTGCCATTGCCGACTCACGCTGATCCAGACGTAAGTCCGCTTCTCTGTGAGCGGCGTCGGGGCCATGGCACGAATAGCAACGGTCTGACAGAAGTGGGCGGATCTGAGTGGTGTAATTGACTTTCTCATCCGCCGCAGCCCACGGTGACAGGAGCAGAATTATTGCCAGCTGCAGGATCGTTACTGGTTGTTTCATGATTCCAATTCCTTTGCGGTCACCAGCACTGAACATGGCGCGAGTCGCGGCAGAGAACAGACCCAAACCATGTTAGCGCGATCGCCAAATCTGCCCACATGTCTTTGGTCTTTCGGAGATTCAGTACCGTTTCACACGGACGTCATTATTCTGCTTCGGCCCCGGTGTGCTGCGACCGGCAGTGATTAAACTCTCCAGCAACTTCTGAAGTTCAGCGACTTTCTCCGGGTTCTGTTCTGCCAGATTCGTGCGCTCTCCCGGATCATTCTGCAGGTCATACAGCTGCACAGGATGCGCACCTGCTCCTTTGGTCCAACCACCCGACCCCGGGACTGGCAGAAATTTCCAGTATCCACTGCGCAGTGCGGGGACTCCCCGTATGGAACAACTGACGGCATTTTCGCGGACTGCATTTCCCTGCCCCTGATTCCGCAGTAACGACAACAGACTGAAGCTGTCTTCACCACTGTCTGCAGCAAGTTCCTGCTGCAGGATCTCAGCCAAAGTCGCCAGCAAATCGGCCTGATGAACCAGGCGATCACATCTGGTGCCTGGCTTGACCGTTTGCGGCCAGCGGATAATCAGTGGCACTCGGTGCCCGCCCTCCCACGCATCGGACTTATAGCCGCGAAAAGGACCACTGGGGAAATGTCCCAGCCGTTCCAGACCGGCTGTATCAATATAGTGCGCGCAGCCATTATCGCTGGTAAAGATGACGATCGTGTTCTCTGTCAGATGCTCGGAATCAAGTGTGTCCAGCACAGCATCCACCACCGAATCCGTTTCCATCACAAGGTCGGCATAGGCATTCAGCCCGCTTTTTCCGCGGTATTCCGGATTGACAGCCAGGGGAGTGTGCGGCGAGGTTAGCGGCAAATACAGTAAAAATGGTTCATCCCGCGCGGCAGCCTCCCGCAGGAAACGACAGGCTCGATCACGCAGCGCCGGCAGGATTTCCTCGAGCGACCAGTTCTCAAGCGCCGGCCCCTGTTTGCTGGCCAGATTCTTCTCCAGCAGTTTTGGAGACAACAGCGAACCCGGAATTCCAGCGGTTCGGTCATTCTCGATGAAACAATAGGGCGGCCAATTCGGGACATCGGTCCCGAAGTACTGATCAAATCCGCGCGACGTTGGGCCACCTGCGATTGGCTTCGAAAACACCCGCTCCCATACGGCAAGGTCTTCTGCTGTTGGCTTACCGTTTGGCGCGATCGCACGCCGGAAAACAGACCGGTCTTCCTCGGCCACCGGCCAGTTCCACCCCAGATGCCATTTCCCAATGCACGCCGTTTGAAAGCCGGCACGCTGCGCCAGACTTCCCACGGTCAGACGATTTGCTGCGATCAGCGGATCACCCCACAGACCGACAATGCCGCTTTGCAGTCGAGTCCGCCAGTGATACCGTCCGGTCAACAACGTGTAGCGTGAAGGAGAACAAACCCCGGACGATGAATGTGCGTCAGTAAACATCATTCCGGCTGCAGCCAGTCGATCGATTGCGGGAGTTGGGATCAGACCGCGTTCCGGGTTGTAACACTGCACATCGCCGTAACCCAGATCGTCGGCATACAGAATGACAATGTTCGGCGGCGCGCCTTTCGCGTCCAAAGAGAGGCCGACTACTGCCAGCAGAATCTGCAACCATCGAATACACATGTCTGAATCAACTCCGCTCACCATCATGACTGCGGCAATCAACACTCCCCCGACTCCACTAATCCGGCACGCTACAGGTCTCCAATCACGCCCAGTTCCGAAAGGCTGCCGTGACCACCTTTTCCGTATTCCGTCAGAATCTGAAACAGCACGTAGCGTCCCTCCGTCACCGGAAAGCTGATGACTTGTGGCTGCTTTGTCCTCTTCAACTCAACCTCGGTCACAGGCTTGAGCTGCCGCAATCCGTCGCTGCTGTTGCTCACCATCACTCGGATAAGTTTGGGAGTTCCGTTCCAGCTCTGATCCTGTCGCGACACGGCGACAACGCCCTTCAGCTGACGCGATTTCCCGACGTCCAGCACAAGTTCGTGTGGCGGCTCGGCAGGATCGGGCGCGAACCGGGAGTGCCAGTGGGTGGCGCCGTTACGATCCAGCACGTGACTTGCCAGCCTGGCATTCCCCTGATTCTGGCTGCTGAATGCAATCAAACGAACGCTTTCTGCTGGCAGCACACCAGCTGGCATGCGAACCACCTTGACCGGGTTTTCTGGCGGCTGATCATGACGCCCCGTTTTTGCTCGCCGATCTCGTTCATGGCGATCGGTCCGGGAAAATGTCCCCTCCCGGGCCGGCTCGTGTGCAGTTTCAGCCAGCTGGGCCAGCCCGTTGACAATCTCCGGGTGTTCCGCCGAAACATCGTTCGTTTCTCCCGGGTCGTCAGCAACGTTGTACAACTCCCAGGCCCGGTCTCTGATTCGATGTGCACGCCAGTCTCCCTGCCGGATGGCAGTCGCCCCGCCAATCTCCCAGTACAGGTATTCGTGCTGCTTCTGTGCACCGCGTCCAGTCAGCGTGGGGACCAGCGAAATTCCATCGGTCCGAGCAGGCTGTTCCGCTCCCGCAAGCTCCGCGAACGTGGGCATAAAGTCCGGAAAGTAAAACAGATCTTCGCAAATGGACCCGGGCTCAATCACTCCGGGCCAGCGAGCAAGGCAGGGGATGCGTAAGCCACCTTCATAGAGCTGCCCCTTACGGCCGCGATATTCAAGGCCGCTCTGCGGGTGACGATTCGCCGAATGGAAACCTCGCGGATGCTGCGCCGAAGCAAAGTAATCCGCGCCGCCATTGTCGCCACTAAAGATCAGCAGAGTATTCTCTTCCAGCTTCAGCTCACGCAACAACTCCTGAACTTCCCCCACCTGCCGATCAATCATTGTGACCATCGCTGCATACCGACGTACGTCCTCCGGCCATGGCTCGTCCTCATAAAATGCCCACGCCGGATCGTCATCCGGGATGTCAAACAAACCATGCGGCGGTGTGTATGGCAGATAGGCAAAGAACGGCCTTTCAGCGTGTTCCCGAATAAATTTCATCGCCGCATCATGAATCAGATAGTGCGAATAGATGGCCCCCTCACCGCCGCCGTTGTTCCCCTTGAGTGGGACTTCTTCGCTGTTACGAATGAGATAGGGTGGGTAATACGTATGCGCGTGAACCTGATCGTAGTAGCCAAAAAACTCATCAAACCCATGATCTTCCGGAACACCCGTGGAATCGCGTCCGCCACAGCCCCACTTCCCAAATCCTCCCGTAGCGTAACCCAGCGGTTTCAATATCGAGGCAATGGTCGGCTCTTCTGATCGCAGGGGAGTACCGCCGCCGTTCACCCGAACTGATGTATGACCGCTGTGCAGTCCTGTCAGAAAACAACACCGGGTGGGCGCACACACTGACGAGCCGGCGAACAGACTCCGAAACTGCATTCCGTCTTTTGCCATCTGATCCAAATGTGGAGTCCGGATCGTCCGGCCCCCATTGAAACCAGGTTCAAAATACCCCAGTTCATCCACCATGATGTAGACGATGTTGGGACGCGATGGTTCGTCCGCCGAAAGCGTCTCTGCGCCGGCAAACATCACCAGCAGCATCCCCAAAAACAATCCGGCAGTAGTCATTGATCAATCCGTAGTCAGGGTCTTAAAGCTCGACGCCTACAGTCTCAGAAGTGATCCTCGCCAGGTCAAGTGCTCGGCTGTGGTCCCGAGGTTGACTGTATGTCAAGCCAACCGAATGACACGTCCGCCATGAATGAGTATGCTGAGCGGGGGGTGGGCCAGGCCCGTCCAGCCCCTTGTTCGGTTCGATCGTCAGGTTGGCGCCGCTGCCATCCCGCAATCGCCAACCGTGATTTGTTTCTGCAGGAGTTCAGGCATGTTGTCACTGATTCGCGTCACTTCGATCAGTATTCGTTTGCTGTCGCTGGCTATCCCGATTCTTGTCATGACGACAGCTGCCAAAGCCACTGAACCGCACAGAATCAGACTCTGGGAAGGACCAGCACCGGGAGAGAACAGCCAATCAGAGGGGACACCGCTGCCGCGGCGTGCCAACGAAGACCCGCCGGTGATTCGGCTCTCGGAAATCACCGCCCCAACGATTACCGTTTATCCCGCTGCCGAACCGAACGGGACCAGCGTGCTGATTCTTCCGGGTGGTGGATTTCGATACGTGGTCACGAACAAAGAGGGTTCGGAGTTTGCGGAATACCTCAATCGCCGGGGTGTTACCGCATTTGTCCTGAACTACCGCACCAGCAACCAGCGTGACAACACATCGTGGATAAAGCCGCTGGCAGATGCTCATCGGGCCATCCAGGTGATTCGCGAACGAGCCGAAGAATTCCGCATCG
>JAFMMM010000536.1 GCA_017859815.1 Planctomycetota bacterium
GTCCCCGGAGGTGATGAGTGGCAGGGTGATGCTTTCAGAGTCCGTCATCCGCTATTTGAATGAAAAACAATTGGAGGTGACACTTGTCATTTTGCCTAAGGGAACGGTGCAGAGCGATAAAATCTATCTGAGCGGGGTGGAGTATGTCCGAAGTCGGTCGTTTTCATTCGGAGGTCATGAGCGGTTGCTGAGGATTGCAAGAACGAGCTTCATTGGATACCCGGTGGATTTGTATTCAAGAGTTGATGTTCGTGGCAAGTAGTTGAGCGCCGGCGATAGCCGGTCAGAATGGCAAGTCCGCCGATAGGCAGCAGTACCAGCGTTGGTATCAGATAGTAAAGCCAGACAGTCAAGACGTGTCTTAAGACTCGTGTAATACCCTTGAAGTTGATTGCTCTGCCATTCCACGGCAGAGCCGTTTGGTTTTGGCTTGGCGATAGACTGATCAATACGCCTGAGTTCCTGATTGTCAGTGGCGTACTTCTGAACGGATTGGTAGGTTTTCCAAGCACCAGCGTGAAAGAGCCATGCTGCAGGGCTTGAATTTGGTGCACGACGATGGCGGAGACGGCTTTTGCACCAAATTCGTGCTTGTTCTCCGGGGGTGCCCAATCACCGTTCGCATTCCTCACCAGTGGAAACTCTGAGCCTGCCAGTGTGCGGGCGGTGAGTTGGTGTGGGTCAGCCGGGCTGATATCGCCGGTCTGGCGAATCACGAAGTGATCAAGGGATGCCGGTGTCCTCAGTATGAACATTACATGGAGCAGAAATGCGATGCCCAAAACCGGGAGCGTGCCAGCAGTTATTGCGGTGAGTTGCCGTTTGGAGGGTTGGCTAAACATGTTGTCGCTTTGGCTTGGAATTTTATCTGGCGTCGTTGACGAGTGTGAGATTGAACGAGTGATGTTCTGATGAGTGGAGTAAAAACGGCTACACACAGGATGAATCGCGTACGTGCAAGTTGAAGTGCGACAGTGGCTTACAGGGAGTAGTCAACTCGGCACTGATGAGCTGAACTGCATCTGTTTTCCCCGGAAAACTGATAGAACCGACGGAGTTGTATCACGTGATGAGGGTTTCAGGCTACCGGCACGTGGGCTGTTGGCGAAAACATTGAGTTTTTCATTTACGAATGCCGGTTTGGTCGTCTCGCTGTCATTGTCCTCAGTGTGGGAATTGGGTCGTGGCTCGTCGTGGTTTGCTTGATCGGATGGCTCACGCCCCGTGGGTTGGCATAGATCCTGGGTGCTCTTCACTCAGAGAGTTCGTTGGGAATGTCGGAAACGAGTCAGAGTGCCGAAAGGATGGTCGCGAGCGAAGGGATGATTGTCATCATTGACAAGTTGCGGCTAAGAAAGGGGGGCGGTGAGCCGCAGTTTCGAGAAATGAACGTCTTGGCCATTGATCACTGCTATCGCACTCTGGGGCTTTGCGTTGAGCTGGTAAATTTGCGCCACGCGAGCTGATCTGCCAGGACTTCCTCTTTCGGATCAAGGATTCTGAGGGGAGGATGAACATGGCCAGTAAGGCGCAGTTGGCGACTCTTGAAGAACTGGTCGCGTGCTTTGAGGATCTGGAGGATCCACGTTCGGAGGTGAATCGGAAGCATCCGCTTGTCAGCGTAGTGTCGATCAGTATTATGGCTGTCCTTGCTGGCGCTGACGGACCGACTTCGATTCATCGCTGGGCTATGAATCTCGAGGAACAGTTGCCGCAGGTTCTGGATCTGCCGAATGGTATTCCTTCTCGCGACGTGATTCGTCGCGTCCTGTGTGCGCTGCGGCCAGAAGTTTTTCAGCAATGCTTCAGTGAATGGATTGATCGGCTGATTGGAGTCAGCGACGGTCAATCGCAGCGGCATGTAGCTGTTGATGGAAAGACGCTTCGTGGAAGCTCTGACACAAACAAAGGTATCGGGCCACTTCATTTGGTCAGCGCATGGGCTTCTGAGAAAGGACTCACGCTGGCTCAAGTGCCAACTGATCAAAAATCCAATGAAATCACTGCGATTCCAGAGCTATTGAAGTTGATCGACCTTGGAAAGTCCATCATTACGATGGATGCTATGGGAACCCAGAAAAAGATTGCTCAGCAGATCGTCGACGGAAACGGCAACTACATACTCGCGTTGAAAGCCAATCACGAATCGACTCATACTGCTGTGATCAACTACGTTGAAGAACTTCTGAATGACAACCCTTCGCGAACCCCTCATCAGCAGTTGGACGATTCGCCGAAAAAGCAGATTCACGGCAGAAATGAATCACGCATTTACATGCAGTTTGAAGTTCCATCGGACTTCCCGAACCGTAGTTACTGGGCGGGTCTCAGGACAATCGGACTGGTCGTCTACACAGTTACCCAGGGCGACAAAGAGCAAACAGATATTCGATACTATCTCAGCAGTCTGCCACTGGATGTCGGGGTGTTTGCAAGATGTGTCCGAAATCATTGGGCGATCGAGAGTACTTGCCACTGGAGCCTTGACGTAACGTACAATGAAGATGGATTGAAGTCCCGAAATCGCCTTGGAACAGAGAATATGGCATGGCTCAGGCGGTTCACATTGTCCCTGTTGAAGCAGCATCCAGGGAAGATGAGCCTCGTGATGAAACGCAAATCCTGTGGCTGGAATTGGAAGTTCCTGCTACAAGTCCTTGGTGTGAAAAGGACTTAGTGTGCGCTGGCCGTGGCTCCAATAATTCCACCGCCGGGCTCGGCGGGACTTCCGATAAGGCACCTGAACCGCCGTTTCCCCTTTACGGGGGCCTTCGTTCCTATGACTGGTGGCTCAAGGAAT
>JAFMMM010000149.1 GCA_017859815.1 Planctomycetota bacterium
CGCGAGAAACGCAGTACGCTGCGATTGCAGCCACGTCCCCGGAGTGGCTGTCGAAAACCAGTGAACCAGCCCGCTCGGTGCTATCATGGTCAGGGCGTGCAGAAGACGTCTACGGTGGAATGTATCGTCCCGGCGGTGCAGGACTGGGCCAACAGACCAGCCGGCGATCTGAACTGGAGGCAGGACGATTTGAAGCAATGCCGCTTGTGACGAACGGTGCCTCTGGATTCTCAAATGAAACCAGTACGCAGGCCCCTGCTGATACCTGGTTCACATCGGATCTTGAACTTGCCTCCAGTGACCTGCTGGAAGGCACTTTGACGCACCACCTGCCGTTTCCAGTTCGCGACTGGATCGTCGTTTGCGGAAATCGCGTCTACACATCTTCGGATTTGGCCACTGATTCGGACCGAGTCCTTAACCCGGGCGAAGTCTGGTCTCGAAAAAATGACAACATCCGCGTCTATGAGATCCGAAGTTTCCTGCGCGGTGTGCGGATCAAAAAGCGAGACCCAGGTACTCCGGAAAACTTGTTGGAGAGCAACAAGATCCAGATATCGAGTCCGTGGGATCTTCGCAGTCGCGACGCACTCGATATCCTGCTGATGACTTCACTTTATAAGTCAGCTGGGGGAACGGACTTTGTGAAACTCCGCAACGACACTCTGCGCCGCGATGAGGTGAGCGAGATGATCAATCTGAACGGAGCAATGCTGATCGGTCGCTTGGACGAACCACTTTCAGCCCTGCATCTGAACGAGACTCCGGTACCAACTCGCACTTCACAGACAGTTGCTCGCCTGCTGCTTCCCGTTCGGCGTTCTCTGGTCGATCGGGACCAGCAGGCTGCCACTTCCGAATAAGCCCCTGCATTGCGGGCTTAACTCGAACGACTGCTTAACTGGTCACGCAGACGATGCAGCTCCTGCAGGGCCTGCATCGGCGTCAGATGATCCAGCTGCAGACTTCTCAATTCGTCCAGAACCGGATCTTCGGGCATTTCGAACAACGACTTTTGTCGGCGTCGATGGCTGGAGGTTTCGCGTTCAGGAACAGCGGGACGTCCATCGGCCCGCAAGTGATCCGTCTCGAGCGTGGAGAGAATCCGCGTCGCGCGTTCCGTGACCATGCCGGGCACACCAGCGATGCGAGCCACATGGATTCCGTAACTGCGTCCGGCGGCTCCTTCCACAATGCGATGCAGAAAAATGACGTCGTCGTTACTCTCGCTGACTGCGACATTCCAGTTGGACGCGTTACGCAGCGTTGTGGTCAGCTCCGTGAGTTCGTGGTAGTGCGTGGCAAACATCGTGCGAGCACCGATTTCATCGTGCAGGTATTCCGTAATCGCCCACGCCAGTGAGATCCCGTCGTAGGTGCTGGTACCGCGTCCGATCTCATCCAGAATGACGAGACTCCGGTTGGTCGCTGCATTCAGAATCCTCGCAGTTTCGGTCATCTCCACCATAAACGTACTCTGCCCGCGCGCAAGTTCGTCACTGGCTCCAACGCGAGCAAAGACGCGGTCCGCGATGCCAATCTCCGCAGAGCGAGCGGGCACGAAGGAGCCAATCTGAGCCATGATGGTCAGCAGTGCAGCCTGCCGGATATATGTACTTTTCCCCGCCATATTGGGACCGGTAATAATCTGAATCCTGCCAGCTGCAGCGCTGCCGTCCTGCTCGTCCGGAACGGCCAGGCAAACATCATTGGGAACAAACTCACCTGCGGGCAGCAGGCGATCGAGCACAGGATGACGCCCATCCCTCACGTTAAGAATGGCCTCTTCATGCAGCACCGGCCTGCAGTAATCACCGCCTGCCGCCAGTTCCGCCAGCCCCGCAAGGACGTCAACTTCCGCCACCGCCTCGGCTGTGCGTAACAGCCGAGGAATGAATTGAGCGATCTGCTCCCGCAGGCGGCTGAAAATCTCCTGTTCCAGCGCCCGGGCACGATCCTCCGCCCGCAGCACCTTCTCCTCGTACTCTTTGAGTTCCGGGGTGATGAAGCGTTCCTGATTCTTCAGCGTCTGCTTGCGAATATAGTCTTCAGGGACCTTGTCCCGATGCGTGGCGGTCACCTCAAGGTAATAGCCAAACACCTTGTTGAACCCAATTTTCAGGCTGGGAATTCCGGTCCGCTCACTCTCTCTCGCCTGATACGCAGCCATCCATTTCCGGCCCCCCTGCATCAGCTCGCGAAATTCATCAAGATCTTCACTGAACCCGTCGCGAATCACCCCACCGTCATTGACGTTCATGGGCGGGTCATCAACCAAAGTTCGTGAGACGGCATCACAGGCATCAGAACATGGATCAATCAACGGCAGCAAAGTCTGCAGGCGTTCGGACTGAACATCGACCAGCGTCTGCTTGAGTCCGGGCAACTGTTCCAGTGTTCGTGCGAGGCAGAGCAAGTCACGCGGACTGCATCTGCCGGTCGCAACGCGCGACGTCAGACGCTGCAGGTCATAAGTCTGTTTCAGCAGGTCGCGAAGCGAATCCCTTCGCCCTGATTCCTCGACGAACCGATCCACTGCATCCAGTCGCAGTTCAATGGTCGGTCGATCCAGCAGCGGGCTTCCCAGCCAGTCGCTCAGCAGTCGAGCCCCCATTGGCGTACAGGTCTGGTCCATGACTTCCAACAGCGTATTGTCGCGATGGCCGTCCCGTATCGTGCGCGTTAATTCCAGACTGCGGCGAGTTACTTCGTCGATGACCATGAATCCGCGACTGCGACGGTATTCCAGACGATCAAAGTGCGGAAGTGCCGAGCGTGAAGTTTCCATGACGTAGGACAGCAGTGCCCCGGCTGCTGTCACCGCGGCCGTGTCTTCAACATCGTATCCTTCCAGAGTTCGAGTGCCAAAATGCTGATTCAACTGCCGGCGACACTCGTCGCGGGAAAAACACCAGTCAGGTCGGGTGGTTAACAGAAATCCCCCCCCGCCGGGTTGAGTCGTCAGTTCACCTGCGGCCGCGGCTGACTCCGACAGCAGGACTTCCGCCGGGGCGATACGAGCAAGTTCATCCGCCAACTGTCCGCTTTGCAAATCAGTCAGAAAGAATCGACCGGTCGACAGTTCCAGCCAAGCCAGCCCGATCCCCGCAGTGGACGTTGCGATACAGGCCAGAAAATTGCTGCTGCGAGGATCCAGCATCTGCTCATCCGTCAGCGTCCCCGGGGTCACAACACGAGTCACCTCGCGACGAACAAGCCCCTTGGCCGTCTTCGGGTCTTCAACCTGATCGCAGATGGCCGCGCGAAAACCGGCTTCAATCAGCTTCTGCAGGTAGGTGTCCAGCTGATGCCATGGAAACCCGGCCATCGGGATCGGGTTGTCGGAATTCTTGTCGCGACTGGTCAGCGTCAGCCCCAGTACCCGCGCTGCATTGCGAGCGTCGTCGTAGAACAGCTCGTAGAAATCCCCCATGCGAAACAGCAGAATCGCATGAGGATTCTCTGCTTTTACCTCCTGATAACGCTCCATCATGGGAGACAGTTTTGCCATGGCAGCTTTGACCTGTTGATTCAGTGAGCAGCAAATCGATTTGTCGAAACTTACACAGATCGCTGGTCAGGGAACAGCATGCCGACGCTGGTTCGACCGTGGATCCAGGGAATCGCACTGGCGAACAGTGGTGCCACAGAATTCAGACCCACTCAGTCCCCCAATTGTTCCGCTGAAGGCTCGGTTGTGTCAGTGATGAACAACCGATCAATCCTGCTGTTCTCGATGCGATGAACTGCTCCCGCCTTTTCGATCGCGTCTGCAGAAACGCAGGCGAATGGAATCCTGCGGCTCCGCTTTCTTGTCCCCCCTGGCATCACCGCAATACGGAATCACAGCCGTGACCTGAGCAGCACTGGAACGCTTTCATGCGTCGATCCGGACCAGCAATTCCACGAAGTTGTCGTGAACCGGTCTGTGAACTCCCTGAACAACAAAGCTGTCCTGCCCCCAAACAGTCTTCAGCACTCGTACCGCTTTGTTCCCCTCGCTGAAGAACTGAGCGGGCGTGGGAATGAGTCTGCCCCCCGGACTGGAGCGATCCGCGCTGCAAACTGCGGATTACCGGACCCGCACAGAATCGCCAGCTCTCCACTTTCTTCCGGGCATGCTGATTCCGTAGTTTCCCCGAGCAAGCGTTGTTCGGCGATCGTCCAGTGGCTGTCTGGCAGTTGGCACAGACTTTTTCATCGACCTGCACTCAAAACCGCCGACGAACGGGGCCGCATGTGATCGGCGCAAACCGCGAACACAACTGTCGTAAGAACGAAGACCGCCGCGGGAAGGGCGAGTGCATTCGGCAGTCACAGGCCGGAGCAAAGCTCACACAGCCTCTACCATGGCATTTCCATCAGATCGGCGATCCTCACCGCAAGGTCCGTGACCAGCTGCTGCTGTACCGTCGCCAGAGACTGGCCGGTCTCCGGGGCGAAGGCAGCACTGCTGAATTGCGGAATCTGATCCCTGTTCAGAGGGAACGATCGCTCCAGAAGAACTCGTCCCGTTCGCCGGTCCGTCCACGTGACCTCTGCAGCCAGTGACATTTGCAGCTCGCGTGGATCATCAAATCGAGTCTCACTGAGCTGTGTCTTGCCGATCTCTATGATCCGCCCCTGCAGAACCGTATCAGCCGTTGCTTCTTCGGTCAGACGATAAACCCCGCGGGTCCGGATTTCGCGCTGCAGCGCTTCGGTCAACAGATAGTCAACACCTCGCCGCTGCGTGCTCGACTGAACAATCGGCACATGAACACTGGAAGCACCAGGAATTGGCTCCGTACCGATCGTGTAACCGCAACCGATCATCAGCGGCAGCAGCAACAGCAGTCTCAGACAAAAGCAGCGTGCATTCACAGTTGGACCCGTCCAGCGGTTGACCCATAGTCCTCAGACCGCAGGTCAGTTCCCTGTTCGCCGGCCTTATCAGCGGCTTTCACTGATGCGGACAGGATCTGATAATACTCTGCGACTTCAGGCAGCCGCTCTAATACCTTCGGATCCAGACTCAGCAGCAACGCGCGAGCTTCATCGGAACGCGGTGACTCCGGGAAGGCAGAGATCAGCTTGACGCAGGCGATTGCGATCGCCCGCGGACTGTCCTTGCGATCGTAATAGTCCACCATCGCCCACAGTCGCTCGGCTTCCAATGCCTCCAGTTCCCCCAGATCCTTCCGCATCTGACTGCGTGCCGTGGATGCAGGGAACAGATACAACGATTGTTCTTTGAGCCGCCGAGCCGATATGAGGTCTTCGCCGTCATACATCGGCCCCTGATAGCTGGCTTGCAGAGCATGTCCGCCAAGAGCGAAGGCCGCCTCCAGATGCGGACTGTCCGGATACTCTTCACGCAGAATACGATAGTACCGGTCCGACTCCACATAGTTCCGGCGACGCTGGTAGTAGTCCGCTGTCAGCATCAGGGCATCGTCGGCCAGCGGTCCCGTGGGATCGTTCATCCAGATTGCTTTGAGAGCCCGCAGAGCCTGCCCCTGTGTGTCAAAGACCGGACGCGATCGATTGTGAAAATTGGGCAGGATACGGTATTTCAGTGTCGGATCTGTGGATGCCTCAGGCTCCGCTGCCTCAACGATACGCTCCGCACTGACCGTGCGAATCTTCTCCCGCTGCTCCGGCTCGGAAATCTGCAGCCAGCGCGTGGCAATGTCGTACAGGCGACGAGTCACTGGTTCGACGTATCGCGTGGAAGGATAATCCGCAAACAGCCTCTGATAGTGATCCTGAGCCTTCGGGTAACGCCCCTGCTGGTAATAACTTTCTGCCAGCAGATATCGAGCCTCTTCGCCCGCTGAAGTCTCGGCGAAATCATCTGCAGCTTTGCGACACAGCTTGACCGCCTTGTCGTAGTCCCGGGCGTCGTAAGCGTCTCGACAAGCCGCCAGTTCTTCGCGGTCCTGAGCTGACATGCCTGCGGTGGCGTCTTTTCCTTTCGCCCACATCGCATTCGCAAATGGTGAACGCTGCCCGGAAGCCGCACACCCGGAGATCAGGCTGGTACCCAATACAGCGACAGAGACCAGGATCGCCGGCATCAGTCCATGAAACCGGGAACGTCGCTGAAATCCGCTGATTCTTGTCGAACAGTTCATATGTTTCTGCACCAATACGTTGCAGGTCAGATGCGCAGCAGGGGTGTTCTATCGCGGCAGCTGTAAATATCTCAGGGTCTTTGGACGCCGTCCCAGAATCCCGGAAACAGCGGAAACCGCAAACTGATGACATTCCTGAATCTGCCGACGATCCAGCCGAACGGCCGCAGCCTCCTCGGCTGTGCAGTCACACAGCTGACGCAGGATTTCCAGAGAGTCTGTCCGGACCAGATTTCCTCGATATTCTTCACGCCGACATTCACCACAAATCAGGCCACCCTGACTGACCCAGTGGGCATGCACGTCTACAGAGTCGGTCGAACTCCCACAAATCGAACATTCCTGCAGGTTGGGCAACAGCCCGGAGAGCTGCAGCAATGTCAACTCCTGCCAGATCACCACGGGCCAGGTTTCAGAACCGGGCTGAGCCAACTGGCTCAACCCCGCAATTGCCTGGTCGTAGAGCTCCGGATTGGGATCGAAGTCCTCATTCAGGCTGTTCAGCAATTCTGCCAAATAATAGCCTGAATAAAGCCTCAATATCCCGTCAGGTCCTCCGGAAAACTGAGGCTGAAAACGGCTCGAAAGCCGCGCTTCGGTCAACAGATTCAGAGTGCCTTGAGACTTGCGGATGAAGACTAGACGACACTCTGAAAGCAGGTCAAGAGCAGCATCAAACGGACCTTTCAGCCGTTTTGCTCCCTTCGCCATGGCGGAAAATCTGCCGAATTCGCGGCTGTAAAACGTAACGACACGGCTGGACTCGCTGAAGTCCACCTGCCGGATGACCAAACCTGAACATTTTTCCAGAGACACGAACGCTTTTCCCACGCTGAAACAGCATCACCCTGAACAGGATTCTGCAGCAGCTTTCGCCGACTACGGACGGCTGCAGCAGTTTCCACCTCTCCTGTTTCTCACCAGCACCCCAAGCGACCGCCCGACAGGGCACCGACGGCCTTGAATACAGCCCGTTTCTGGTACAGAGCCGTTCAGCCCCCCCGAACAGCCCGCGCTGACACCGAAAGACACTCAAATCAGGGTGCCGCATGTCTATGGACCACTGCCGGCCATCGTCACCTGACCATTGCTGGTCAGCGATCGTTGATCTCAGTTTGTCGAAGATGGTGGAAGTCTATTGAATCGTGCCGTCTCTGCGGTAGATCAGCCCGAGCCAAAGCGAATGAATCCCTGTTCGGCTGCATCTGCGAACACAACAACAGACCCTTGCCATCCGTAATGCATCCAGCGATGTTTTCTCCGCTGCGCATTCCGGAGAACAGGTTGTACGGGGGGTGCAATGCGATTCAAGCCAAGTTAGACTTCGTGAACCGCTCAGCGGCAGCGACCGCTATACTCGCAAACATGCACAGCCGGCTTCGAACACCAAACGGATAAACCACACCTGCCGGCAATCTCTTTCATTCAACAACCATCGGACGAGTACTGACATGTCTGTTACGACTGAAACTGCTGCATCAGCCACGAATTGGAATCTGCTCGCTGACCGCGTACTGGACGGCCACAGTCTGTCTCGCGAGGAAGCACTGTCGATTCTCCAGGCGGATGATGACAGTGTGCTTTCAATTCTCGATGCAGCCCGCCGCGTGCGTCAGTCGCTGTTTGGGAAATCCGTCCAGCTGTACTACCTGAAGAACGCCAAAAGTGGGCTGTGCCCGGAAGACTGCAACTACTGCTCACAGTCAAAGATCTCTGAGGCGCCGATTGAGAAGTATGCGATGCTGAATGCGGAGCGTCTGCTGGAAGGCGCCCGACTGGCGGCTGAGAATCAGTCGCGAACATACTGCATTGTCGCCAGCGGCCGCGGTCCGACCGACAGAGAAGTGGATCATGTCTCTTCAGTCGTCCGACAGATCAAGCAGGAATACGACCTGCATGTCTGCTGCTGCCTTGGGCTGCTGGAACCAGAGCAGGCAATCCGTCTGAAAGAAGCGGGGGTGGATCGTGTGAACCACAATCTGAATACCAGCGAGCGACATCACCCGGAAATCTGCACGACACATACGTTTCAGGATCGACTGGATACGCTCAGCGCGTGTCGCGACGCCGGACTGGAGCTCTGTGCCGGCCTGATCGTCGGCATGGGTGAAAACCATGGCGATGTGGTGGATGTTGCTCTGAAACTGCGGGAACTTTCTGTCGAGTCAATTCCTGTCAACTTCCTGCACGCCATTGACGGTACACCACTGCAGAAGACCGGCATGCTGACTCCAGCCTATTGCCTGAAAGTCCTCTCGATGTTCCGGCTGACAGTCCCCTCCGCAGAAATTCGTGTCGCAGGAGGTCGTGAGGTTAACCTGCGTTCACTGCAGCCATTGTCTCTGTACGCAGCAAACTCCCTGTTCGTCAGCGACTATCTCACCACTGCAGGTCAGCGTCCAGAAGATGACTTCCGAATGATCGCAGACCTCGGGTTTGAAATCACCGCCGGTGATTACGACTCTGCCAGGCTGCTGAGTCACTGGAAAGTGCCCCACCAGAGGTCTGAGAACTGTGAACCCGGAGCAGGCGGCTCCTGCGGTTGCGGTTGAACGAATTCCCTTGCTGGTCAGCATTGACCTGACCAACCGCAGGGGGCAACAATACAGCACACGCTGCAGCGGATTCCGTAGTGGCTCGTACAGCCACCTGTTCAGGCAACAGAAAAAACTCTGGCACCATGGATGGTGACTCAATCAGCCTCAGAGACTGCCCCGGTGTCATCAGCTTCATTGACTGCGGTGACCTGACCGGTACACGCTTCGTCTGCGACACTCGTCTCATCGGCAGTGGCGATGTCTTTGTGGCGTTGCGGGGCCATTCTGCCGACGGCCATGACCATGTTGCCGATGCCGTGCATGCCGGCAGCATCGGAATCGTCAGTGAGCGTCCACTGTCAGGCCTCAAAAATCCCATTTGCGTGGTCGCCGATACCAGACGCGCATGGGCGTGGCTGAAGATGGCTCAGTTCGGGAATCCTCACGAATCACTGCGAATTTCGGGCGTCACCGGGACTAATGGAAAGACGACAGTCAGCTGGCTGCTGAGATCCATTCTGCAGGCTGCCGGAAGACAAACAGGGCTGGCAGGAACCATCGAATACAGCGATGGCAGACAGAACCACAGTTCCGAACTGACGACCCCCGATGCCGGTGAACTGGCCCGGCTGTTTCGCCAGATGCAGAATGTCGGTACCACCGACTGTGTACTGGAGGTCAGCAGTCATGCGATCGACCAGCAGCGGTGCTCCGGATTCCAGCTCGACACGGCAGCCATCACGTCGATCAGCCAGGATCACCTCGACTACCACGGAACTGTAGAAGAATACCGCAGCTGCAAACTGCGAATCGCTGAACTGCTGAAACCAGGAGGCACGCTGCTACTGAATATTGACGATCCGGTCTGTCGGGAATCTCTGGATCAGCTGCGGGGGATCCGGTTGCAGACCTGGGGGGAATCAGCAGATGCAGATCTGCGTATTCTGGATCGCCAACCGACAGATCAGGGACAGATCATTCAGCTGCAGTCCAGCTCCGCAATGCTGGAGATTCACACATCTCTCTTCGGAAAACATAACGCATGCAATATCGCTGCAGCTGTCGGCATGGCAATGCAGTCAGGAATCCCCGAAGAGACGATCCTGCGAGGACTGCATTCCATGCGTCCGATTCCCGGCCGCATGGAATCTGTGACAGCGGGGCAGCCATTTCAGGTCTTCGTCGACTTTGCCCACACTCCCGACGCCATCGCTGAATCCATTGAGACCTGTCGACAACTGACCTCCGGCCGGCTCCTGCTGGTCTTTGGAGCTGGCGGAGACCGAGACCGGAATAAACGCCCCGGCATGGCCCAGGCAGCTGAACACGCCGACAAGGTCTTTGTCACCTCCGATAACCCGCGGTCTGAATCACCGCAGCAAATCATTGCTGAAATCTGCGCAGGGTTTCACCGTCTGGATCATGTCCATCAAATCACTGATCGCCGCGAAGCCATTGCCGCCGCCGTAAATTCTGCGGAAGCGGGAGATGTCGTGCTGATCTGCGGACGGGGCCACGAAGACACGCAGTACATCGGCACCCGAGAAATTGCATTCAGTGATCGCCGAATCTCGCAGCGATTACTGCAGGACCTCATGGCAGGAAACAACTCACGCGCCAAGGATTAGTCACCAGCTGACGCGATCAAGTACAGTCGCGGCAAACAGAAACTGACAGGGACGTCAGGTGTATCAAATTACGCTCGCACAACTTCACCAGCTGCTCGGGTCCGAAGTTCCTTCGCAATCCCGCAGAGACATCTGTGCCGTGACAATTGACTCGCGTACAGCAGAATCAGGGATGGCATTCCTCGCTCTTTCCGGGCACCGTTGTCATGGGGCAGCATTTGCCGAGTCGGCCATTGCAAATGGTGCGGAGTGTGTGATCACGGATCGCCCGGTTGCAGGGTCAGGTTTCAACGATAAAGTCATCCACGTGGGGAATTCTCTGACTGCACTCAGGACGATCGCGCAGTGGAATCGTGATCAGTCGGACGCGCAAATCTGGGGAATCACTGGCAGTGTGGGCAAAACAACAACGCGTCAAATGCTGTACGCCGTACTGGAAACGCAGCTGACCGGGATTCAAAGCCCCGCGAATTTCAACAATGAAATCGGCGTCCCTCTGTCATTAATACAACTGTCGGAGTCCTCGCAGTTCGGAGCGGTGGAGCTGGCAGCCAGGCATTGTGGTGAGATCGCTGAACTCTGCCGGCAGGCCCTGCCACACTCCGGTATCATCACCCGCATCGCCCCCTGCCACCTGGAGTCGTTTCAAAGTCTGGAAGAAATTCGTCGAACGAAACAGGAACTGGCCGAATCCCTCCCGGCCGAGGGATTCCTGATCCTCAATGCGGACGATCCGACCCAGGCAGAAATGGCAAATGCGACGTCCGCTGATGTCCACTGGATTGGTACTACGGCGCCTGGGCCCGGACAGTTTCGTATCCTCTCTGCCAGTCCCGCAGGCTGCCGAATCACCGCCGGCAGCGACGTCTTTTGCTACAAGGGTGGCCGACATTTGGCTTCCGCAGCAGCATCCGCAATTATGGCCGGACGACTGATGGGGCTTCCCACTCCTGCAATCCAGCGCGGGCTGCAAAATTTTCAGCCAGGCGATGGACGCGGAAAAGTCCATGTGGCCGGTGGAGTCACAATTATTGATGAGAGCTACAACGCAAGCCCCGCTTCCGTAGTTGCCGCTGCAGAAAGTGTCGCCGACTGGAAGCCACGGCGTCTCACACTGGTGCTGGGCGACATGCTGGAACTCGGACCGCAGACCGAGGAATTGCAGAGAAGCTGCATTTGCAGACTCCTCGCGTTGAAACCATCTCACATTTTCTTCGTGGGAAGATCGTCTCAACTCTGTCGACAGCAGGCGATCGAACTCGGCTGTGCAGCGGGACAGATCACCGCCTGCCCCACCGCCGCCGCGGCCGCACTGCCGATTGCACAATACACCGACAATGGTGACCTGATCTGGATCAAAGGCTCGCGATTGCTCGGTCTCGAAGACATCGTGAGTCACCTGCGTCATCGTGCAGATGACTCACGAGAAGCTGCCTAAAAACGACACGGCAGCACACGGAACCAGAAGCCATTCACGCATCCGTCGCTGACGGAGTCTGCTGAACCGCGGGTGCTGACTCTGCGGGAGCCTGACCTTTCGGCTTGTTCACCATCACCATGACCATGCCAGCCGCCGCCAGCACGAGACCGAGATAGAATCCAGCCCCCGGAGC
>JAFMMM010000150.1 GCA_017859815.1 Planctomycetota bacterium
CTGCAGGAAGGGAAGCGGCATTCGATGCGAATGACTCTCAACTGCGACGGGCAGATCCTGAGTTTCAAGTTGCGGCACGCCCGGACTCCCCGCTGACCGCGTTAATGGGGGTCAGGTTGATAACATCGTTCCAGAGTTGGCCGCAGATCCGGTACGGACCGCAAGCCGGAAGAATTCAGCGCGTCAGAACTCAGCCGAGAGACTGCGGGAAGCCCACAGTAATGGCTACGGCAGGATTGCCCTCGACGCCTTGCAGAGGACTTATTCAACGGAGGCGGCTTTGTGCCGAACGCGACGTCTCTGTACTGCAAAAGTGCAGCGCACCAGCGGTCCGATCAACAATGCGGTGGCGGGCGGGAGAAACGAAAATCAACCCGGTGGACTACGCGAGGGATGGCGTTCATCGCGGCGTGAACGTCGCCGTCCAGGTCTGAGCAGACGGGGATCGGAGCCACGTAATCCTGAAGATCGTCTTCTTCCTCGATCTCCGGCTCGAGAGCGGATTCCATTTCGTCCATGGCGTGCAATGCGGCGTGACAGCCGTCGCGACCATTGTCGGAGAGTTCATGCTCACCAAACAATTGCAGCGGCTGTCCGCAAAGCAGCAGGAAAATCAGGAAGTGGACCTTCATGTCCGGAATGTGTATCTGCCGTTCTTGTGACTGTCAAGAATTGTCTGCCAATTGCAGAGGCTGAATCTCGAAGGCGAGCAATCGATAGTGACCTCGTTCTTCCGGAGCGATTCTTTGCAGGGGCGCGGGCAATTCCCGGTGAATCGTCCTCAGTTTGAGCACAGGCTGTCATAAAACCGATGTCGCATGGAGCGAAACCACTGCCGTCAAATGCCATTTGCGTACGTGTTTTTGCTGTCCGGAGTGATTTTTCGGAATCATTTGACTGTCGGAACAGCACCTGCTCAGACTCAGATTCCGAAGACTCCCGAGGGCGACGGATAGCCCGATCACTTGCGGCACTGAGTGCAATGACGTGAATGAGAGACCACGGCAGGATTTCCGGGAGCTGTTGCCAGAATGTTCCTGAATGATGAGGAGTCATCCATGCTGTTGCTGAATTCTCACTCAGTCCTGCGTCTGATGGAAACCCGCATTGGGGAGGCGGTGCGCGATATGCTGGCGCAGGCGAATGTGCATGTGCGAGATGTGGAAACGGAACGCCTGCGAGAATTGTTGCTGGCGGAATATACTCGCCAGTCCACTTCGGTGGGGCATTTGTCGGCAGACCGCCTGACCTCGGATTGTTCCTGACAGTTGTCCGTTCCGCAGTCAGGGCGGTTACAGCCAATGTTGGTTATCACAGCGGAGATCTGGAGCGTTCGGTTTCGCCATGTTCGGTGTGCAGTGTAACCTGCTGCGAGCAGAGACAGTGCTTCCGGCACCGTCCTGACCGTGGCAGTTTGAGGGTGCGGGAATCAGCAGAAGGCGGAATATGTTTGGGCTGCGTCTGGCGGTAGCGACGGAAGACTTTGGTCGAAATTTGCGACAGTCCATCAGTTTGGCGGCTCGCAGTCGCGTGCGGGGGCTGCGTCTGAACGTGCGCAAAGAAGTACGTGCGGAAGAATTCACCGCAACCGGGTTGAGGCAACTGCGTCATTTTGTGGAAGAGCACCAGCTCAAGGTGGCGGGGCTTTACTTCCAGACCCGCCACGCACTGGCTGACAAGGAGATGCTGGAACAGCGGCTGGACGGTCTGCGAGCTGCGATTGAACTGGCTCGCCCGCTTGGAACCGAAGAGATTCTGGTGCGAATTGGACGGGTACCGGATCCTGACGGCAGGGAGTCGCGGGAAGATAGCCAGCCAACCAATACCGATGTCGATTCGCTCACCAATCCATTCTCGTTCGCTCCGACCGGTCCGGTCGCTGGCAACGGCCAGGTTTGTGAAGCGAAACAATTCCGGCATCTGTGTGAGGTGTTGCAGGATATGGCTGCAATCGCGGGACACCGGGGGGCGTCGTTGCAGTTGATTCCCGCCTCCTACGATACCGCTCGACTGCGGCGGCTGTTTTCAGAAGTCAGTACGGGGCCGGTCGGCCTTGTCTTCGATCCGGCGACCTGTGTGATGTCGGGACGCGATCCGATCGACGTTTTTCGCGATCTTTACTCCCACGTTGGTTATGTGCGTCTGCGAGATGCCTGCCGCGATGTGGATGGTGGCGGAGTTGAAGTGGTTCACGGGGATGGTAGTGTGGACTGGTCTGAGGTGATGGCGGTCCTGACGGAGGCGGAATCTTCGTTGTGGATGTGTGCAGAGCGGACCGGGGGCGACCAGCGTGGGACGGACGCTGCACATGCGGTCAACCGGATCAACGAATTGCTGCCGGCGTTCTGAGTGCGGGCAAGATTTCATCGGGCGCAGCTTTGCTGTTGTCTTCTGCTCGTGGAGCGGCTGTTTGAAATTGTGCCGACGTGCAGTCAAAACTTGTTCAGGGGAAACGAGGCATGATGTGTTTCATTCGCAGTATCTGCGGGCTGTTTCTTTGCACGGTATTCTTCGGTTCCGAAGCACCGGCCAACGAGTCTGCAATTCAGGCTGGTGTGGCGGTTGTCGAGATCACACCACCCGATGGGTATCCGATTGCAGGCTATTTTCACGAGCGTCTGGCTGAGGGCACTCTGGCCCCGCTGTATGCCAAAGCAATGGTCCTGCGTCAGGGCGAAACGCAAACGGCATTGATCATTTGTGATTTGATCGGCATCACGACCGATTTCTACCAGTCGGTCAGCGAACGTGCTTCGGCAGCCACCGGAATTCCGGCTGATCAGATTGTATTATCGGCGACCCATACCCACACCGCTCCCGACTATGCCGCTGCATTCGCGGCATGGATGAACGCCGGGCAGCCCGCCTCGAAGGATCTTGCAGAGGAACCGGCAACGTTTCGAATCCGCTGGATTGCGGAACTTGTGGAAAGAACTGTTGCCTGCGTCGTGGAGGCACACGGCCGGACCGCAGCTGCAGAGCTGCTGACCGGCTGGACTGAACAACAGATGCCGGTTGCGTTCAATCGTCGATTTCTGCAGCGGGACGGATCCGTGCGAACCTGGGTCGGGTTAAAGCATGCGGGCACGCTCAGAGCGGCGGGGCCTGAAGATCCCCTCATCCCGATGTTGCTGGTCAAGCCTGTGTCAGGGCCGTCATCGCCAACGGTTCTCAGCAATTTCGCACTGCACCTGGACACGGTCGGTGGCAACCGCTGGAGCCCGGATTATCCGGGAGACATTGACCGAATTCTGAAAGCGTCGCTGGGAGACGGGACCGTCTCGTTGTTCGGGACAGGCTGTTGTGGTGATATCAATCATGTGAACCCCGCGGGAGGCGACAGAAACACTGCAAAGATCATTGGTGAATCACTTGGGAAGACAATTGTTTCCGGCCTTTCGCACCTGACTACGCCGGAAGATTTGCAGCTGCAGGTGGCCAGCCGAGTTGTGCGACTTCCACTGCGGAGGGCTGGTGCTGAACAGGTCGCAGAAGCCACTGAAATTCTGCAGCAGGTGGCCGACGGAAAGACAGTTGCTTTCGATGATCATGTTCGCGCGCGACGAGTCATGATGTGCGACCAGTTGCAGAACTCTCCCCGACTGGCAGGGGCTGACCATCCTCACTCGCCTCAGTTGACCAGTTCACTGGCGGGCTGTGGCAGTACACTGCCCGTAAGGATACACGCGATCTCCATCGGTCGGGATCTGGCGATTGTGTGTCTGCCGGGGGAGGTTTTTGTGGAACTTGGCCTGACGATTCGGAGGGCCAGTCCATTCCGCACGACGATGTTGATCGAGCTGAGTAATTGTGTGGAAACTTACTATGTGCCAACACAGGCCGCATTCGCCGGCGGCGGTTACGAACCCAACAACAGCACTCTGCAGCCGGGGGCCGGAGAACTGCTGGTGGAGGAGAGTTTGCGATTGCTGCAGCAACTGGCGAGCAGTCCGGCAAAACCCTGACGAGTTTCGCCAGGTTGAATGCCCATGAACTGTCTCTGCCCCGCAGTTGTCAGTGTGCTGTGTTTTCGGACCGCTGGTACTCAATCGTTGGGAATTGGTTTGGGACGCCCTCTGCCATAGTCGAAGTCCGCGTAGGAGGGCGTTAAAACTGCACACGGACAGCGTCGGTTTGTAGTCACCCACCTCGACAGACCGCTGCTGTGCGGCTGTCGGAAGCCCGAATTGGACAGGTGGTATTGCATGAATCTGCGTGAGGATGCCCGAAAGATCTGGGACGCTGCTGTCGCAGCCGCTGACTCAGAGCAGGCAGTACAGACGGCGCTGCGGGTTGACGGTGAGGAACTGGTCCTGGCTGGTCATCGCTATTCCCCTGACGGTGATCGAAGGCTGATCGTCGTTGGTGCCGGCAAAGCTGGTGCTGGAATGGCTGCCGGTGTGGAGCGTGCGGTTGGTGACAGCGTTTGGAGGGACCGTTTGCAGGGTTGGGTGAATGTGCCCGACGACTGTCTGCGGCCGCTGCAGAAGATCCATCTTCACCCGGCGCGTCCTGCCGGAATAAACGAGCCCACCGAGCGTGCCATGCGGGGAACGCAGGAGATCGTGTCGCTGGTCTCATCCTGTCGCCCGCAGGATGTTTGTTTAGTGCTGATTTCCGGTGGCGGCAGTGCCCTGCTCTGCAGCCCCGTCCCGGGGATTCCGCTGGCCGACAAGTTACAGATGACTCGCGCGTTATCCCGGGCCGGCGCTACAATTCAGGAACTGAATCATGTCCGCACACATCTTTCGCTGGTGAAAGGTGGCGGTTTGGCCCGAGCCTGCACTGCCAACGCGCTGGCTGCTTTGGTGATTTCCGATGTGCTGGGAGATCCTCCGGAAACGATTGCTTCGGGACCGGTGACAGGTCGCAATCCGGACCCGCAGGCTGCAATACGGATCCTGCAGCGGTATCTGCCGCCCGAACAAATTCCTCCAACAATCATGCAGGTACTCGCCGGCAAACATCCGCGGCAGCCTGTTGCTGAAGTGTCCTATACCATCGTGGCTGCGAATCAGATGTCGCTGGCTGCCGCTGAACGAACCGCGCGCCGGCTGGGATATGCGACGCAGGTGCAGACCGAATCTCTTCAGGGAGATGCCGCAGCAGCCGGGCGAACCTTTTTTCGAAGCCTCCAGCAGCAGCCTGCATCCTGCGATCGTCCCTGGTGTCTCCTGGCTGGCGGCGAAACCACGGTTGACCTCAGTGATGCCGGTCAGTCAGCAGGGAAAGGCGGCCGCAATCAGGAATTTGTTCTGGCTGCCGCTGCCGCAGCCCCGAGTGGGAATTCCTGGTCAGGGAAGCTGCTGCTGAGTGGCGGAACAGATGGAGAAGACGGGCCGACCGATGCTGCGGGGGCGTTCTTCGATGAAACCCTGTTGCGGGCTGTGGCCGCCAGCGAGATCCCAGCGGATGACTATCTGCGCAGACATGATGCGTGGAATTTCTTTGCCGGGATTGGGGGGCTGCTGCGGACGGGCCCCACTCATACCAACGTTATGGACATCGCCGTGGGACTCAGCGTTCCTGGCAATGCGTCAGCAGACGCTGGTGGTTGATCCCTGTGCACAGGATCACTGCTGCCGGATGTCGGGTCCGGAAACCGGCAGGACAGAAACCGGCAGGACAGACATTCGTTCGATGCTTATAATTTGCCAGAGACCACTGATCACTGTTCACCGGAAGTCTGAAAACCCGTGACCGTCACAATTCTCGAACTGGACTGGGGACTGGCCGTTGAGGATGCGTTGGCCTGCTTCCGTGATGTGCCCTTTCAGTTATTACTGGACAGCGCGCGTCATCATCGGCAACGCGACTCCCGCTACTCCATACTCACAGCCGATCCCGTGTCGGTGGTGCGGCTGGATACGGTCCCCTGCGGAGAATCGCCATTCGTTCAGCTGAGTGAGTGGCAGAATTTGCTTCAGTCAGACGCCGACTTTTCAGCGGACGTGCCACCGTTCTGCGGGGGGATCGCCGGGTTGCTCAGCTATGAGTTGGGGGAAGCATTTGAGCGGTTGCCGCGTCCGCAGCGGGATCATTCACAGACCCCGGCGTTACTGGCCGGACTGTTTGACTGGGCATTGGTCTGGGACCATCTGCAGCAGCGACTACTGCTGACGACGCTGCAGCTGCCGCCGTCGCTGCCCACGCGGATGTCAGCCGGGCAGCGTCAGCAGTGGGTTCAGCAGCGGCTGCAGGAACGCGGGCGAAGTGACATCAATAATTCAGCTGCCGGGATTACTGCGGGCGGGAGTGCATCTGATCAAAGAACTCCCCCAGCTGGTTTTCATCGCGTTGAACCCACTTCAGAGATCTATTCGGAATTTCGTCGCGACGAATATGTTCAAACTGTGCAGCGGGTGATTGAGTACATTCGGGCGGGGGACATTTTTCAGGCAAATCTGTCGCAACGTCTGGTTGCCCCGTGGGATCAGGATGCGGTGCAGTTGTATCGTCGCGTGCGGGCTCAGAATCCCGCACCGTTTTGCGGTCTGCTGGTGCATGATGACGTGGCGGTGATCAGCGCTTCACCGGAGAGATTTCTGCAGGTGGACCATACGGGTGTCGTGGAGACCCGTCCCATCAAGGGCACACGCAGGCGTCTCAAATCGCCGGTGGCAGACTTATTCGCCGGTAATGCATTGATTGCCAGCCCGAAAGACCGAGCTGAAAACGTGATGATTGTGGATTTGCTGCGGAATGACCTTTCGCGTTCCTGCAAAGTGGGTTCGGTTCAGGTCACCGGACTGTGTGAGGTTGAACGCTTCGCCACGATTCTGCACCTGGTGTCGACAGTCCGTGGCGAGCTGCAGGAAGGTCGGACGGTGTGGGACCTGCTGGCCGGCAGTTTCCCGGGGGGATCAATCACCGGGGCTCCCAAGATACGAGCGATGGAGATCATTGCCGAACTGGAGCGATCGACTCGCGGAGCGTACTGCGGCAGTCTGTTTTATTGCGGTCCGCGGGGGGATTTCGACAGCAGTATTCTGATTCGCACATTCACTCTGAGACAGGGCTGGGTGCATTTTCCTGTTGGTGGCGGCATCGTTGCCGATTCTGATCCGCTGGATGAATACCGCGAGACGCTGCACAAGGCATCGGGCATGATTCGGGCCTTAAGGGGTTGAATTTGCCCCCAAAATCATCTTGAGCCGGGCTTTCCACGTGTAGAGTGGGGACTCTGATTGCAAATCCCAGCAGAATCCCGTTAGCATTCGGCAGCATTTTCTATTTTGTTGCCTGCCATGCCGCGGCTGGAATCATCCTGCGGCTCTGCTGCCGCGTTCGCGTGACGCGACAGAACTGCGGTCTTCCCACCTGATACGCAAAGGACACACTGACACATGTCTGAACAAAGTGCACCACAAGCCACAGCCCCGAACGCACAGCGGCTGCTGTGGGCCGGGTTTATGGCCATTCTTGCCGCCGGGGTCGGCTTCTCCGTCCGCGCCGGGATTCTTGGCCAGTGGGCCGAGAAGTTTGGTTTCACGATGACCGAACTCGGTCAAATCACCGGGGGCGGATTAACTGGCTTCGGAATCATTATTCTGCTTAGCTCATTCCTCGCTGACTCGGTCGGCTACGGAAAGCTGATGTGGGCAGCGTTGGCCACACATATCGTTTCTGCCGTGTTGACACTGCTGGCTGGCACTGCCTACGCGTCCGGCGGGAAAGAAGCCGCTTACCAGTGTCTGTTTTGGGGGATGTTCCTGTTCGCGATTGGTAACGGGATTTGCGAGGCAGTTGTCAATCCGCTGGTTGCAACGCTGTTTCCGAAAGAAAAAACACATTACCTGAACATTCTGCATGCAGGCTGGCCCGGCGGGCTGATCGTCGGTGGTCTGGCATCGACCTTCATGAATCCGGATGGACAGGATGCCGTCGCATGGGAATACCAGATCTCGCTGTTTCTTGTCCCGGTTGTCCTCTATGGACTGATGGTGATGGGGCAGAAATTCCCCAAATCAGAAGCTGGTGCTGCCGGTGTGAGCATGGGGGGAATGGTCACTCAGTTATTTGCTCCACTGATGCTGGTCCTGTTGATCGTCCACGCGATGGTTGGTTATGTGGAGTTGGGGACTGATTCCTGGATTTCCAAGATCACCGGCACCATCATGGAATCCGAGCAGAATGGACTGATGCTGTTCGTTTACACGTCAGCTCTGATGTTCATCCTGAGATTCTTTGCGGGTCCAATTGTCCATCGGACTTCGCCATTGGGACTGCTGTTAGCCAGTGGTGTGCTGGGCTTTATTGGTCTGCAGTTGCTGGGCGGTGCGGAAGGCGTGGCAATGTGTGTCATTGCAGCGACAGTCTACGCTGCCGGTAAGACCTTCCTCTGGCCAACAATGCTGGCCGTCGTTTCCGAGCAGTTTCCGAAGGGTGGAGCCATCACCATCGGGGCTATCGGAGGCATTGGAATGCTGTCTGCCGGGATGCTGGGCGGTCCGGGGATCGGCTTTAAGCAGGACTACTTCGCGACGGCATATCTGCAGCAGGATGAAGCGAATGAAGCCGTGTACGAGCGTTACAAAGCTGCTGAAGAAAACACATTCCTTGGATACACGGTCACTGGTCTGGACGGCCAGAAAGTCGGGATTCTGGACGATGGTGGTGAAGAACTCGGCCGCGTGACGCAACTGCTCAAGGACACGGATCGTACTGATGAGGCACACAATGCGCTTGTTCAGTGGTGGGAAGGTGCCAAACAAACCGCTGAACAGGATCAGGAGCCAATTAGTGCTGCCGGGTTGTTTGGAAGCCGTGAAGCTCTTCGAATGACCGCATTTGTTCCGCTGACCATGGCTGGCATCTATCTGCTGTTGATCCTCTTCTTCAAGGCGAAGGGCGGGTACAAGGCGAAGGATGTTGATGGAGCGGCTCACTGATGCTGTCGCAACTGTTTCGGCAGTGATACAGGATTTGAAACCCTGCCTGGACTGAGTTCAGGCAGGGTTTTTTTGCGCCAAGCCAGCTCCCGGGGCGAGTGTCCTTCCTGCCGTGACGACAGTTCGCCACAACATGAACCGGATCATGCTGCGAGTGCAATCGCGAGCTGAGGTATTGCTTACGAGGCAATTGTTGATTCCGTGGAACGAGTCTGCAGACAGCATTCTTCAAATCGTTTGACGGAGTCCGCTGCAGTCAGTTGCAGATTCTGCTCTCGGGTGTGTTCAAGGCGATCAAGAAATCGAATCTGGTCCGGTAAAATCAGAAAGGCCGGGAGACATCCCGGAAGAAAGACGATCTCGTGATCGAGTCCAATGAATCGCAGCGTAGCCATGCTGCCGATAATACATCCGAGTGCGATGATGGCACGAATGTTGATTCTGCCTTCCGTGGGCCGTTTGGAGATGACCGAGTACTGCCCCACGGCCGGGTAGTGAAATCTTAGCAATGGCCATGCTGTCGTCAGCACGACTGGCAGCGGAAATGCTGCCGGGCTGTTTGTCGTGAACCAGATGGTTGCCGCTGCCAGACCGGTCAGCGGCAGCAGGATCGCTGCCGGCCGATCGACCCTGCGGCGAGTGACCAAAATTCTGTTCACATCTGCGATCTCAACCGCTTGGGTCGGCGAGCAGCCCTGCAGCGGTTCTGCGATCCTGAGACAGAACAGAAGTCAGCCGGACTGTAGCTCTTGAGGCACCAGATTTCGTCCGTGCCGCACGAACTCAAGGCGATCGACCGTGGGCCAGGAAAAGTGTGACAGGATGGCCTTTGTCGTTGCCGTGCGAAACACAAGGCTTCCTCCGGCGGGCTGAGTCCTCCAATGCAACGAGGACAATTCGTCGAACAGCAACGTCCGGCAATGCCACACCTGCCGCAGTTGGATCTCACGTGCATACAATTGCACGCGATTCACAAAGTCGCTGACCAGCATCCATAGCGACACCACGAGCATCGTTTCAAAAACAGCCAGCCCCATACCGGCAACGATCGGCAGGGAGTGTGGCCGCTGGAATCCATGCTGTTGCGGATCTTGCAGAAAAAACCGACTGAGATTACCGGCAACGGGGCAGAGAAAAATCAGAGAGTCAAAATTCCCTGATACTTTATGGACCGATTCTGCCGGAAGATTCGCTGATCCAATGCGGGCGTCCGTACAAGACGATTTGGGGCTGTTATTCGTCTGTCACTCGACGGTACAGGAACGCGTCGGACGTCAACAGGGAGACCAGCATTTCGTTCATGCTGCCATCATTGTCCCGATAGGCACGCCAGGCATTCTGCAGGACGGGAGCGTCATGCAGGGTTTCGTTGCGACCCATCCAAAAGCGGAAGGCATGGCGAACAAAGACCTGCTCTGCTCGTTCGCTGTTGGCGATTCTGTGGATCATTTCCAGTGCATTGCTGACCGGACCGTCCAGTTCCGCTACACCCGAATCAATAATCTCACCGGTCGTGTCCACCGGTCGTTCCAGTTCGGTTTCGCGATACATACCTGCGTGGTTGTACATCTCAAACGGCAGACCCAGCGGATCCATTTTGCTGTGGCAGGTCCAGCAGTAGCTTTCCCGTGTGACACGCATCCGTTCTCGAAGAGTGGACTTTGGTTCGTCCGGTAACATTGCGTCGACAGTGATGGGGACGTCCGGAATTCCGCCTCCCAGCAGCCGTTCGCGAATCCAGCGGCCGCGGTGAATTGCGTGGTTGTCCATTGCGTCTGAATGGGAAACGAGCCAGGTGGGATGGGTGAGGATTCCCAGCCGCTGATCTGACGGCAATTCCGCCAGCATTCGCTCCGGTTTCATGGAGCCGTTTCCAAAACTGCGTCGGCTGACGCGAGCCCACTCCGCCGGTCCTTTGAGTTCAAGGGTGTCCACGTTGTGGTTGACTGACCGGCGTTTTGGCTTTTTCTTTGGCTTCGGCGGTTCCTGACCCGGATTCGCTTCTTTCCAGGCCAAAAGTTCGGCCGCCGCTTTTTCTTCTTCTTCCCTGATCGCCTGTTTCTCTGCGGCGACCGAGGCGGCAACTTCTTCGCGTGACCGGCGTCGGCCGAAGTAGACCTGGTCTGCGGCGGTGGCAACGACGCGGTTGGTTGTCAGCAACTGCTGCAGGACCTGATTGTCTTCAGAAAGAATGATTTCAATCAGTCGGTCGGTGCTGGCCGTTGCGTCAAACATTGCACGGTAGTGTGCGGTGCCGCGTGTCTCTGCGCCAGAGTCGGCAAGTGCTCGCGCGTCCTTGCAGATGTATCCCCCACGATCGTAGTCAAAATAGTCTCGAAAGAATCGCAGAACACGAGGTTTCCGAATACTGTCATCAGCAAGGATGCGGCGCACTTCCCGTTCGACATCGGCACGCGTTCGCATGCGACCGTCTTCGATCGCCTGTCGCAGTTGAGGGTCCGGAATAATAAAGCGGAATGCGTGGTTGACGGCGAGTCCCAGTTCCCAGTCCTGCAGCATCTTTCTGCCGTGCTGATCCGCTGATCCTGATCCAGCCAGTTCCGGCCGAAACAGGGCGTCGCGATCAAGAAAAAGCGCCGACAATCCCAGCACGGCACCCTCTTTCAGACCAAGGCGTTCGATCGACTGCCGAGTGACGCCCACGTAAGTTGCCGATTCTTCTTCTGATGGCGGGCGGAATGTGAGTGCCTCGAAGAGATAGTCCACCGCCGCGCGAACTGTGGCGTCGTCAACGTCTTCCGCTTCCAGCAGATCCTTCACGGGAGTCAGCGGACGCACAACCTTTGTGCTGTACACAATGGCGGTGGGAAGGCCGCGAATATCACCCTCCATCTTGTAGGTTTTCGGGTCGTCGGTGATCTGTTCCGGATTTGCAATACTCAATGG
>JAFMMM010000151.1:0-7078 GCA_017859815.1 Planctomycetota bacterium
CAGTGCGTGCTGGTTTTCCAGGCTTGTCCCTGAAACGAAGACTGCCCGTCCATCATTCGCGAGTTCTCGCTGCAGGTGTCGCAGCAGCGCCGTCTTCCCGGATCCGGCAAGACCTGACACGAGCGCCATGCCGAGGCCGGACCTGACGCATCTCAGCAACCGCGGTTTCAGCGCAGCAACCGACTCTGAAACCACAAAGGCTGCGGCGGGTGAGTCACTCTGAAAAGGCTTTCGGTGAAAACCGAAGTGTTTCTCGTACATACTTGTTCCGTTCGCGACTGGAGCCTGCGCAGGCCGATTCGTGGAAACCAGCCCACTCCTGATCCTACATCGGGTGCATCCAGGCAGACTCTTGAGCACAACCGATATTACCGGAACTGCCGCGTCGGGTGTCTCCCAGAACCTGCCCTGCAATTCGCTTCTGCTGCTTCAAGCGGTCGCGTTGCTGTTTCTTCGGTCAGAATTGCCGGACCGGAATCGGGGAGGGCTGATTGGACGGCCTATTGAGCATCGCAAACGTTGTGGACCGCAGACTCCCACTCCCAAAAGGAACCAAATCGGGCAGGCCCGATCTCCTCTTTCAGCGATTCAGCAGAAACTGCCGAAAAACAACATCGAATACCGCTGTTGCCATGTTTAAACTCTCCCCGGGCGACGAAAAGTCATTCCAATTCTGCGAATGGCCCCGATTCCGTGGTCTCTGGCATGGCTGGGAACGGTCCAGCGGCGATCATTCCAGGCGTTTTCCTGTTCAACAGCAAAACGGACCTTGTCGCCGTGGATTCCGGTGCCAGGTTTTTTCTGGACTGACTGATGCGTTGTGATTCAGGATTGTTGGCAGCGGCAACATCGCCTGCCTGCCGAAGCAGATCACGCGGACGCAGATCACAAGGGATCGATTTAGCGTTTGCTTGACCGAGTGTTGTATTTTTTGCTGATGCCGTTTTTGTAAACGGTTTTCAGTTCGGTTTTCACCTCGACTGCTGATTGCGGCCGGGGTCAAGAAGAGGGGTTGTGACGTTGAGTACCGTCGAGAACTCGACCAAAACAATTAATGGCGCTCAGATCCTTATTGAGATGCTGATTCGTCAGGGCACCAAAACCATGTTTGCCTACCCCGGTGGTGCCAGCATGCCATTGCATCAGGCGCTGCGTGAGGAGCGGGAGCGGATTCGCACGATCCTGCCCCGACATGAACAGGGCGGCTGCTTTGCGGCTCAGGGCATTGCGCGCTCCACCGGTGAAGTGGGTGTTGCGATGGGAACCAGTGGTCCCGGGGCAACAAACCTGGTAACCGCGATTGCTGACGCCAAGCTGGACAGCATTCCGATGGTCTGTCTGACCGCTCAGGTTCCGCAGAGTGTGATTGGTACCGATGCGTTTCAGGAAACGCCAATCGTTGAAGTGTGCCGTGCGATCACGAAGCATCACTACATGATCACCAGCATTCGTGATGTGGCTCGGATCATGAAGGAAGCCTTCCACATCGCGGCCACCGGACGGCCGGGGCCTGTTCTTGTGGATGTCCCCAAGGATGTCCAGCTGGACACACTGCCTCTGGATGAGGTGGACTTTGATCCTCCGATGAATCTGCCCGGCTACCGCCCCGCGGTTCGTCCCGTTGCGGACGAGCAGATTCGTCAAATCATTGCGGCAGTGCGTCGGTCGAAGCGACCTGTTCTGTATGTGGGCGGCGGATGTATTCAGTCCGGGGCCTCAGAGGCACTCACAGATTTTGCACTTCGCACAGGAATCCCTGTCGCAATGACAGTCATGGGGCTGGGAACGTTTCCAGGGACCCACCCGAACTCACTGCACATGCTGGGAATGCACGGCACCGTGTATTCCAATTTCGCTGTGGATGAATCTGATTTGTTGATTGCACTTGGTGTTCGCTTTGACGACCGAGTGACGGGCAAGCTGGAGGAGTTTGCAAAACACGGGAAGATCATTCACGTCGATGTGGATGTCTCAGAAATTCACAAGAATAAGGAAGCCCATATTCCGGTTCACGGGGATGTCAAACAGTGCCTTGAAGCACTGAATGCCGCCCTGACAGACGAGGACATACCGGAACTGGAGGAGTGGCATCAACGAATTGCGGGCTGGAAAGAGAAGTATCCTCTGTCCTATCGCGATGCTGGTGATCAGATTGTGCAGCAGTATGCGATTGAGGAGCTTTGGCGGCAGACTCATGAACGCGACACCTACGTCGCCGTGGGTGTCGGTCAGCATCAGATGTTCGCCGCTCAGTTCTACAAATTTGATAAGCCCCGCCGCTGGGCGAGCAGCTCCGGGCTCGGAACCATGGGATTTGGGCTGCCTGCTGCGATGGGCATTCAGACGGCCCACCCGGATTCTCTCGTCATCGATATTGATGGTGACGGATCGTTCCAGATGAACATCCAGGAACTCGGGACCCTGTTCTGCGAAAAACTGCCGGTCAAGATTCTGTTGCTGAACAACCAGCATCTCGGCATGGTGGTGCAGTGGGAAGACCGGTTCATGTCAGGACGCAGGGCTCACACCTACCTCGGCCCGGTTGACCATCCGGAGGCGCTCGGGGAGGGATCCGGCGAGATTCCTCAACAGACGTTCCCGAATTTCGTCCAGATTGCCGAGGGGTATGGCGTGAAGGCACGACAGGTCCGCAGCAAGGCGGAGTATCCTGCAGCACTGGCCGAGATGCTGGATCACGATGGCCCGTACCTGCTGGATGTCATCTGTCCTTACCAGGATCAGGTGCTGCCGATGATCCCCAGTGGCAAGACTGTGCGAGACATCATCACCGAATGACAAAATTTGGAAAGTGATCCGCAAATCAAAGAACGCCGCGGCAACAGTCGCGGCGTTCTTTATGCGCGAGTCCACTGCAGACTTGTGGGACTGGCTGACTGCGAGGGCCGTGTGGCAATTGCAATTCTGGCCGGTGTTCTTTCCTTCGGCTGTCCTTATTGACGCAGGCGGCGAGCAATCCCTTCAAAGGAAAACGCCGCTTTCAATCGACGGTCGACGGCTTTCCCCTGATTCAGCAAATCACCGGGTGCCTTCCGCTCTGCATTCATGCTGCCAACAACGACAACGCCCTGAGAGCCGGGAAGTGCAAAGACATAGGTTTGGGGAAAGGACTCTTCGATCGTTTCGATGTCATTTTGCAGACCGCTGTGGGGATTGATATTGAAGACCACCATGCCGTCTTCTGTCAGCAACTTCTGAATCCCCGTGTAGAACTGTTGTGTGCGAAGTTTCAACGGGACGCCTGTCGAATCTGTCCCGGCTGACGGTTTCAGGAACGCATCCATATAGATCGTGTCGTATTGGTTTTGCGTACGTTCGAGGTAATCGAATGCATCCGCAATAATCAGACGGACCTGATCGTTCTGTTTCACTGCAAAGTAGCGTTCTGCCAGCTGGACAACCAGGGGATCAATCTCGACGGCTTCAATGTTCACATCCGGGTCGTACTTTTGCAGAAAGTGCACCATTGATCCTCCGCCCAGCCCAACGATCATCACCCGCTTCTGTTCTTCTTTGAACAGATAGCTGGCAAACATGTGTTTGAGATAGCTGAAGTAGAGAATGTGTGGTGCACGCAGATTCACCTGGCTTTCGTAAGCCTCCTCACCATTGTCGCGCACAAAGATCAGTGATCGAACTGTTCCATTCCGACGGACGCGAATCTGTGAGTAGAGCGATCTGCGTTCGAATTCGATTCTGCCGGAACTGCGTTGACTGGCAGCCAGGTGTGGCTGAAGAGCCAGTCCGAAAATTATCGTCAGGGCTGCAGCGACAAATCCGAGGGTGATGACCCTGCGGCGGCGGGCAGGCTTTCCCGACGTCTCGGAATTTGCAGGTGGAGCGGTCTGGTGATGAACAAACGGGGCTTGCATTATGCTGATCCAGCCAGTGAAGGTGTTTGCTGCCGACGGCGAGACAAGGTGGTGCTCGGATTGACGATCGCTCAAGCCTGTCGTCAGACGCTTGTGTTGCCGCGAGGTTGCAGTTGTCAGGATTGACATGCGTATGAAGTCTAGGCATTCCCATGGCGGGAGAAAAGGACGTTCGCTGGTATCCGCTGCCGCAGTTTCAGCAGCAGGGCGGCGAATTTCTTTGTCTCCACCCGGATTTGGTCACTCCGGGTCCCGACAGAGGCTTTCAAGCGGCTATGATACGCTGGAGTTTTGCATGACACCCGCTCGAACAGGAAGAGAACACGATGAAGGATCCGCGAATTGGCGAACTTGCAGCAGTGCTGGTGAATCACAGTTGCCGGGTCAAAGCGGGTGGCAAAGTTCTGATTGAGGCGTTCGATTTGCCCGATCCGGCACTGGTCTGCAGTCTGGTGGATGAGGTCAGCCGAGTTGGAGGCATTCCGCTGGTGAACATCCGCGACAATGCGGTCCTGCGCAGCCTGTATCGAAACGCAACAGAGCAGAGTATGGCTCTGGCTGGTCAGTTTGACGCAGCGGTCATGCGGGAAATGGATGCTTACATTGGCATTCGCGGAACTGCCAATGCAAGAGAGTTTGCGGATGTATCCGGTTCTCAAATGGAGTTGTATCAGAAGCACTGGTGGCAGCCGGTACATATCGGAATTCGGGTTCCTGAAACACGCTGGGTTGTGCTTCGTTACCCAACTCCCTCCATGGCACAGTCGGCGGAAATGAGTACGGAGCAGTTTGAGGATTTCTTCTTCAACGTTTGTACAACAGACTACGCGGCGATGGCTCGTAATCTCGAACCCCTGAAGCAGCGCATGCTGCAGGCTGACCGTGTCCGTATCACAGCGCCGGGCACCGATCTTGAGTTTTCGATTCGTGATATCCCCGTTGTTCCCTGTGCGGGGGAATGCAATATTCCGGACGGAGAGATCTTTACGGCACCCGTTCGTGACAGCGTCAACGGGACGATCACATTCAATACAAAGTCGTCGTACCAGGGCACTGTTTTTGACGGCATCCACTTTGAGCTGCAAAACGGTCGGATTGAAGAAGCCAGTTGCATCAATGCAACAGAGCGGCTGAATCAGATTCTGGATTCCGATGAAGGGGCCAGATACATCGGTGAATGGTCATTCGGAACGAACAATCACATTCTGCACCCAATGCTGGATACCCTGTTTGATGAAAAAATTGGCGGTTCATTCCACTTCACTCCGGGGAACGCATATGACGATGCTGACAATGGAAACCGTTCCAGCGTACACTGGGATCTGGTACTGATTCAGCGCAAGGATTACGGCGGCGGTGAAATCCACTTCGATGGAGAACTGATTCGCAAGGATGGTTTCTTCGTTCCCGAAGATTTGCTGCCATTGAATGAGGGGTTACCAGATGCGTGAAAGCGGGAGATGCGAGGCTCGTCATACGCACCGGCGCGCGGTCCTTGTGGCCGGCTTTCTCCTGCTGGGTTCCGCTCTTCCTGCGAATGCCCAGCGGGGCTCACAGCGACCTCTCCCTCTTCCACCTTCGGCCGTTGGTGAGTCAGGGGCTCATTTGGAACTGTTGCGTCGGCTTCGCGAAACGTTGTCGCAGGCACCACCAGCCACTGAACCATTGCCCGCTGATCCTGCGCAGGTTGAGTCGGGTTCGGAGGTTACTGAGCAAAGTCCCGGGGATGGACCGGCCACGCCTGACCTGCCCGCCAGAGTTCCCTCGGACCAGCTGCTCGAACTGGGCCGCTCGCTGCAACAACTGGCGCCGAACCTGCCGCCGCAGCTTGTTCCCGAAGATCTGTTGAAGCGGCTGCCTCAGGAACTCCTGCAGTCCTTCGAGCATCCGGAGACACAGCAGCGACTGAAGGAACTGATCCAGCAGTTTCGGAATGATGGATTGATGCGATCCGAGACAGGCGGCGCCGGTACTGAAACAGTCCCGCCGATTGACAGCGCAGAGATTCCACGGGACTCATTGCGCAAGCTGGATGAGTTCCTGCAGGAGTTCCGCAGGAACCTGCCGACGGAAGACGCTTCACCGGAAATGCAGCCGAAAATTGCCCCGCGGCCGTTGAGACGTCGAGATGCGCCGGCCGCACCCGGTGAGGGCCGTCCGAGATTGCTTCCTCCCCTGCGATCGCAGCAGCAGACACGGCCGGAATCTGCGACCACTCCCCCGATGCTCAGGAACTCATCGCCTCCAGCTTTGCCTCCGCAACTTCCTCAGGCAGAACGACCTGGTTCACAGACAACTCCTCCACGGCCGGAAAGTGGGCTTCGCTTTGGCAGGCCGCGAGGTTTGTCCGATTCCTCCGCGACACAATCTCAAGAGGGTGAAGAATCCCGCGATACGGATGCTGATTTGTCAGGTCCTCCCGTTACAGAATCATCAGCCGGGCCTGCGGGGGCGTCTCCCGGGGTTGCCGACGGCAAACCCGAAAACAGGAAGCCCAGCCCGGCAGAAAAGGAAAACAGCGGCGGCAGATATCAGGCACTTCAGGAGCTGTTTCAGCGATTCAGCCGCTCGGCAGAGAAACCGGACAAACAGTCCTTCGTTCCGGAATTTGAGGAAGCACCATCCCAGCGCCCGCGGTCGGACAAAGGGGAGTTATCCGGCAGTTCCGAATTATCTCGTGAGGCGTTGCGTGGTTCTGAGAAATCCGGCAATCAGGACGGTGAGGAAGATACGGCAACGGCAGACGGGGGGATTTCAGTTGAGGACTATCTCCGGGAACGATTGGAGGATCCGGAGTTTCAGAAATTATTGAAGCAGCGGCGTGAACGCAATGCTCGACAGAATGCGGCAGCGGATACGGGCCCGCAGCCGGCCTCTCCGTCGGCTGAGGACTCCCGTCTTGCTGAGGAGACGAGGAACCAGCTGCGGCGGAACGGAATTGGTCCGACGCTGAGGAACCTGCTGGATCAGGCGGGCAGGAATGCGGCTCGGCGCCCCGCTGAGGATCAGGCTCCAAATGCTCCGTTCGAGCTGGCGGACAACCAACAGGAACAGGCTGATCCGTCAGCAGCGACGCCTGGGATGCTGGACAAGCTTCGTGATTCCGTGCAAAGCCTCGTGGAGAAGATTCGGCCTGAGATTGAGCGCGGCGAGGAAAGCCGCAGCGCAATGGCGGATCGGTGGCGAAA
>JAFMMM010000151.1:7088-11776 GCA_017859815.1 Planctomycetota bacterium
TTGCAGGAGAGACTGCAGTCTTCCCAGGAGGACATGAACCGAAATTCACAGAACGCCAGCGACAGAGATCGCCGTTCGCTGGAGCTGGCTGCCGACGTGGGCTCCGATTCTGAAACAGCGGCAGAGAGTTTTGACGCAGTGAGTACAGCGGTGAAATTATCCATTACTCTGCTGTTGCTGATTGCTCTGGCGGCAAGCCTCATTCCTCTGACGCGCTGGTTCCTCAGAAGAAAAGAAACAACGCAGGAACGACTTCTGCGTCAGCTTGCTGCACCGGGGGAAATTCTGAAACCGGCTGATGTGATTCCGGCATTTCATCATCTTGCCATGAGTACAGCCGGGAATGCTCGACCGTGGTGGAATCATCAGCAGATGAGTCGTGCGCTGGAGCGGAGATTCCCCGAGCAGCGGGGCTTCGTGCAGTCCCTGTCGCGGTTTTACGAGCGTGCCCGATACAGGCCTGTTACTGCAGAAATCGAGGATGCTGAACTGCAGCAGGCCCGATCTGACCTTGATCGACTGGAAGTCGCCAGAACAACTGGCTGATCGGTCCTCGGTTACGATTCGCCTGCGGGGGAGGAGTTTTCACCGCTCTGACTCTGACCGCCTGAACGGGGCCGTCGGCGTCGATTCCGGCCGCGTCCTGCGGTCCCTGGCCGTTTGCCGGAAGAGTTGGAGTCGGGCCCGGCACCTTGACTTTCCAATCCCGCTCCGAACGCCTCCTGTGAAGTGGCGGAGGTATCGCTGGTGGATCCCCCGGATGTTCGTCTTCGTGGGCGTCGATTTCGACGACTGCGGGCAGGCGAGGATTGCTCATTCCTGTCTGTGCCGTCATCTGCCGACGAATTTGGCTTCTGAGAATTTGCGGTGGCGGCCTGAGTTGTTGGGGACAGGCTGCCAGAACTGTCGCGACGTCGAGGCCCACGATTTCGCCTGCGGCCACGTCCTCGACCTTCGCGAGATGATTCTCGGGGTATCGGGGGTTCCTTGAGTTCTTCAATGTCATCCCCGTACTTGCTGAGATCTTCCTCGAGCCGCCGTCGGCCCGGAATCTCGCGGGGCCTGGGGGCCGGACGCGGAGTTCGTGGCTCCAAAACAAGTTCCGGCTCTTCTTCCTCGACCTCGTCCTCCTCCACTTCGGAAATGAACGCCGAGATGTCAGGAGTGGTGACTGGCTTCCGATCGACGGCTTTCATAAAGGTCGCATTGTCAGTGCAGTTGCAACGATGCGATGTTGTCCACGCCGGGAGATGCAGGATTCTGCCGCATTCGCCACAGACGAATTCACGCAGGGCAGCAAGTTCGATCGGAAATCCGGGACCCTTCATCGGGCAGACCTTTATTTGAAACAACTGCAAGGGCAGTTGGGATGAGCAGCAGACAACAGGAGTTCCCGTGCCTCAGGTGTGTGCCTCAGGTGTATTGACCGCATGACCGCTGAACTTCCCACGGGATGGGGTGGCCGACCGAGCGTCTGAACGATGTCGGGATCCGAGGGAAGTCGAGCATCACAGCAGGTGCAATGATACCCTCAGCATCAGAGAAACCGAAGTCTTCGCATGAAAACTGATCCCGTGGCCGAGATAGGGCGGGGGCAGATGGCACATCCGCAGGCTGCGATGTAGTATTTTCGCAGGCGAGACGGCTGAGCGGAGTTTCCGCTGTGACTCAATCTGTTGTGCCAGGGTCAAGGGGTTTCTGAGTGCCAGCCCGTCGTCTGACCATGTCATGCTTCTTCATCCCGCGAGGAATCCAGCAGTCGACCATGTCTAAACCAACACTTGATCCTGACAACGGCTCCATTGTTAACATCTCCTGCTACAAATTTGTGTCACTATCCAGTCTGGATGAGCGTCAGCGGTCAATTCGCCTGGCGGCTGAAGAGCATCAGCTGAAGGGCACGGTGCTGCTGAGTGAAGAGGGCGTCAATATCTTTCTCGCCGGCAGTCGAGACGGGATCGACGGGTTTGTCGGTTGGCTGCAGAGGCACCCGGAGTTTGCTGACATCCAGCCCAAGGAAAGTCTCAGCGACTACCAGCCATTCAGTCGCATGCTGGTCAAGATCCGCCGCGAGATTATCTCCTTTGACATTGAGGGAATTGCACCGGGAACGCGTACGTCGCCGAAGCTTGCTGCGACCGAGTTAAAACGCTGGCTGGACGAGGGGCGTCCTGTCCATTTGCTCGATACGCGGAATGAATACGAAGTAGGCATCGGCACATTTCGCGAGGCGATCCGTCTGGGTATTGATCACTTTCGGCAGTTCCCGGATGCGATTGAACAGCTGCCAGAGAGCATGAAGGATGAGCCGGTTGTGATGTTTTGCACCGGTGGAATTCGCTGCGAAAAAGCCGGCCCGTTCATGGAGGCGGCAGGGTTCAGCAACATCTACCAGCTTGATGGCGGTATTCTCAAATACTTTGAAGAGGTCGGCGGTGCTCACTGGAACGGGGAATGCTTTGTCTTTGACCAGCGGGTTGCCGTGGACCCTCAATTGCGGGAGACAGGGACCACACAGTGCTATCTTTGCCAGGCTGTGGTGACACCTGAGCAGCAGTTGTCTGAGCAGTATGTCGCCGGAAAATCCTGTCCGACCTGTTATATCAGTCCGGAAGAACGGATGCAGTCGATCCTCGCTGCTCGACGGGAAGCGTTAGCGGCGACTGCCGTCCCGTTGCCGGGCAGCGTGCCAGCCGTTAACCGTCGCCCACTGAATGTTCCGAGGCGTTGTGCCGGGATGACGCTCATTGAGTTTCTCCATGACGTGCATCCGCATATTGACCGTGATGAGTGGCTGCGGCGGATCGCGGATTCCGCAGTACGTCCCGCAGCGCCATCCGGTCGTCGCCGTCGACCTCGAAAAACCGAAACGCTTTCACTACCGCTGTCCCCGGAGATGACCGTACGTGAGGGGCAACGTTTTGATCAGTTGGAAGAAAACGCAGTCGAACCGGACGTGTCGGCTGACATCCGTTTTCTGTATGAAGACGACGAGCTGATTGTGATCTGCAAACCGGCACCGCTGCCGATGCATGCCTGTGGTCGCTTTAATCGAAATACACTGCGTGGCATTCTGAATACGATTTACCATCCGCAGCGTCCGCACATCATCCATCGGCTTGATGCATGTACTTCTGGCGTCATCCTGCTTTGCAAACGCAAACGCACAGCCCGCCTGTACGCGCGACAATTTGAAGAGCGAGCCGTTCACAAAACTTATGTTGCTCGAATTCATGGACATCCACAGCAGGATCAGTTTGACTGCAGCCTGGCAATCGCCAGAGAGCCAGGAACGGATGCGGTCCGTCTTCCGGATCCACAGGGAGATGATGCGCGGACTGAATTTCAAGTGCTCCAACGTCTGTCCGACGGCACCAGCTTGATTCGTGCTGTGCCATACACCGGCCGTCCTAACCAGATCCGTATTCACCTGTGGGCGCTTGGAATTCCGGTGTGCGGAGATCCCGCGTGGCTGCCTGACGGTCAGATTGGCAGCAATAGAAGTCTTTCTCCTGACGATGCCCCATTGTGCCTGCACGCAGAGTCCCTGCAGTTGAAAGATCCTGAGGGAAATCCGCTGCACTTCACCGCGCCACCACCAAACTGGTTTCAGGTATTAGAGGCATGAACTGTTCAGGCAGTCGTGCTGGGAATTCCGTTTCCGCCACAATGCAGACAGGTCGGCTCGGACTTTCCCCCGGCGCTTGGCTTTACTAGACTTCCCCGTCATCGCTAAATTACCTCAGCTGCGTCACGTGGCCCACTTCCCAATGTGGAAGCATGGTTGCAGCAGACGCAGCCAACGGGATCCGCGGCGAACAATCGCGGGGCAACCAATTGCAGGATAACTGGTTTTCAGGCTGTGCACTTCTGGGGATTTGGTTCTGGTCCGCGGCATCGTCAAGCTGTGTTTTGGGATCCGGAACGGCATGGCTGCGAAGTCCGGTCGCTGCAGTTGCCTGTTCTGGTGATTGGGGGACTCCGAATTCACTCCGAGGATCCGGCGGAGAATCGGGTTTCGTTGCATTTTGCCACGGAAGCGAGAACGCAGACAGAGGTATTCCGAAGGGATTCTGGAAGATGGCCGTTCATCCGCAGCGATTCATTCATGCTGCCAATTTGCGTCTGGGAACGCCTGTGTCGATCTGGCATTCTGAAGACCTTGACGCGGATCTGCAGACCGCGCTTGAAGACGCCACGCTCACAGCGTTGACTGAACTCGTCGAGCAGTGCATTTTGCAGGAGGTCCAATTTCTGCTTCTGTCCGGCAATGTCTTCATTGAAGCGGATCGCAGCCTGCAGGCAAGATTGCATTTGTTGTCCGGCTTTCGGCAATTGCAGGAAGCAAACATTGCGGTATTCGTGATTCCTGGTGAGGCCGATCCGGCGGAAGCGTGGCGAGCAATCCCTGATTTGCCGGACAATGTGAAGGTCTGCTACAGCTCAGGCCTGAGGCCGGAAGAACTCATTAGAGATGATGAGGTGACGACGACTGTCTCGCCATCGCTCTGGCTCGGTGAAGCGGATGAATTCGGGATCCGCGTGATTCCGGCTCGCACCGACGCGCGG
This sequence comes from Planctomycetota bacterium, assembly GCA_017859815.1. Classification (GTDB taxonomy): domain Bacteria; phylum Planctomycetota; class Planctomycetia; order Planctomycetales; family Planctomycetaceae; genus SXXK01. The sequence goes on from JAFMMM010000151.1 coordinate 11,658, forward strand.
ACACCATTTCGCATCGGTGTCATATCCCGCAGCAGGTTCCACGAATCGCGGCGGATGGCGGATGAGTCGGCAAAATCTCAGGAAGGCCTGTTGCTTTCCGCGTCCCCGGCGGAGGACCT
>JAFMMM010000537.1 GCA_017859815.1 Planctomycetota bacterium
CATGGCAGCCGCTACAGGATTCTCCGTTGACCGCACAGCCGGCAGAAATTCGAATCAATCCCCGCAGTCGACCCGCAAAACTCAGAACCGCGAAGTGGGAGCCCGAGCAATGAGCAGTGTCAGCAGTAAACAGAATCGTTCCGGAAAGCTGAGCCACGAGAAAAAACTCGGGATCATGTTGATCTCTGTTCTCGTTGTCGCCTTTGGCTTTATGGTGTACCGTCGAGTCGACCTGCATCATAACGGACTGCAGAGCGCGTCAATTCCCTCACCAGCCGAGGACGCAGAAGACGCAACCACCGATCTGCCTCATCAGGATCCGCTGCAGGCTGCCACAGGCAGTTTTCCCACGGAGGACACAGGTACCGTCGCCGCATCTACCACAGAGGATTCCGGCGTCATTCACTTTTCAGAATTCCTGTCCGAACCGGAAACTGCCTATTCAGACAGCCCCACAGCAGCAACAGAGCCAGAAGAAGTCGCTGTTCTTGTCTCTGAGTCCACGGCTTCAACAGACCCCTTTCCCGTCTTCGGCGATGAGTCCGCTGTCACATTTGAGCCAGAGCCGCTGGATGCAGAGTCCACAGAACCGTCTCCGGATGAATTTCCCACGGGTGTTGACTCTTCTGATTTTCCTGCTGTTGATGTCGCTGCAGACAGCCCCCCAGCCACGTCGCCTGATCCGTTCGCGGAACCTCCCGTCTTTGGCGATGTGGCATTTTCCGCAGCCCCTGTATCCGCAGCCCCTGTATCCGCAGCCCCTGTAGAAGACCTTCAGGAGCCGGAGTCGACAGTGGATGTCTTTAACTTCGAAACGGGATCAGTAACCACCGCTTCCGAATTTGAGGATGGCGTGCCGCCATCGTTGCCAGGTGTCACTGAGGCAGAAAGCCTGCCCGCGACTGAGATCCCATTGATCTCAGATTTCGGCAATGAATCGCCACCTGCATTGCAACCATTACAGATACCACCGACAGATTCCCAGTTGGCATTCAGCGACACCGAAGCAGCCGCCGGGTTGCCACAGGATTCAAACACAGCCAGCGAGAACGATGTCGCTGTAGCAGGTGCCGATGAATTCTCCGACTTTCCCGAAGTGCTTCCACCGCAGGAAGACATTCCTCGCGTTGCTGCACCAGCCTTCTCGCCCCGCAGCTTTGACAACCCGGTTGGCCCGTTCGGAGGAGCGGTTCCGGAACAGGGCCTGAATCGCGGCACCCCGGCACGCATGGCCAGCGGTTCCGGCAGCGACGGTCGTTTCAGCGTTGCGGCATGGAACTATCAGAACTCTCAGGCTGTTCCACGACCGGACCCGAATCGCACCTACAGGACCCTGAAAATCAGTGAGGGTGAAAGTTATTACACGATCGCCAAACGGGTGTATGGATCTCCCCGCTACTTTTCAGCGTTGGCACTCTTCAATCAACACCGAATTCCGGACCCTCGCCGGATGCGTGCAGGGATGATTATCCTGTTGCCGGAAGCAGAAGAACTGAAGGAGAAGTTCCCGCAGTTCTTTGTCGACAGCAACCGACGCAGTAAGTCTCCGGGCTTCTTCCTTCTGCCCGACGGCACGCCGGCATATCGCACTGGCGAAGGAGAGACGCTGTCTGAGATCTCCCAGCGTTTTCTGGGACGCGCCTCACGCTGGGTTGAGATCTTCGAATTGAATCGCTCCGTATTGCCTAACCCGAAAAACCTGCGACCTGGCACCGTCCTTGGACTTCCGGACGATGCGACTGAGGTTCAGATTATTCCCTGAGCCTGGCAGGCCGATCTCGAACAGCATGTGCTGCTCACTTTCGTCCTGAGCAGTTCCCGGCGGAGTACAAACTCCGACTGTAGTGATCACGCTGGCAGGGTTGGTTCTGTTGGTTTTTCGATTTGTTGCAGGCTTATTGCTCGCGATGAGTGTTTCTCTGGCCGACATCTGGCTGGAGCAGCAGACGCTGAGCCTGCATCGGGAACTCAGTCTTCAGCAGTATCAGTCGGAGATTCTGCAGGACTGGAAGAACCAGCATCTGCTTGCGATTGAGCGCCTTCGTGCTGCGCAGCAACAAGCGGCCAGCCGTCGGCAGCCCGGGACTGCGACACAACTGTCCAGCCAGCCTGTCTTCAGCGGGAGTGCTGTCCAGTGAGCTCAACACGCAGTCAAACAGAGACTCCGGGCAGCGCGACTCGAGCGATCCATTTCCCGGAGCAGAGGAGCTTTCGAAATCGGGCTGGATTTGCTGCCGGGATCGTTCTTTGTGGCTGGTTAATCCTGATTGGCCGCCTGATCCACCTGCAGGTTCTTCAGTCATCAACTCTTTCAGCTGGCGTGGTAAAGCAGTCACATCATGAAGAAATCCTTGCCGCGCGGCCAGGTGACATCCTGGACAGAAATGGGAATGTCCTTGCAATGACGGTGATGTGCGACAGCGTCTATGCCAGCCCTCGTCACATTTCCGACCCGCTGCGTTTTGCATGGCAGGTCAGTGAAATCCTCGAACTTGACACGGATCGTTTGTACCGCCGCCTTCTCGATCACTCCGACGCGGGATTCCTGTGGTTGAAGCGCCGCGTCTTACCGGAGATGTGCGAGCAATTGCGGGCCGCCGGCCTCGAATCCGGCAGCTGGGGACTGCGCCGCGAATATCAGCGGCATTACCTTCAGGACGGACTGGCCGCTCATGTCATCGGTTTGCGGGATATTGACAATCAGGGACGCGGCGGACTGGAGGAGACTTTTGACAGTCGGATTCGGGGGATCGACGGCACGCGCACCG
>JAFMMM010000538.1 GCA_017859815.1 Planctomycetota bacterium
GCACCTTGTACTGGTTCCTCAGTCTGCTGCAGACAGCCGGACGAGGCATCATGTCCGTCCGCGAGACGGGGAGTTCCACGGGCGGGATGGGTGGACGAGACTGGCTAAGTCTTTGGAATCTGCTCAATCCCATTTTCCTGTTTTCGCAGGCGTGGGGTGTTGGTTTTCGGTGGCTTCTCAGCCGGGACATCCGCAGGTTGATCGGTGCAATTCCAGCGATGGTCTGCGCGATTGCTTTGATTGCGTCCGGGCTGGTATCGCTGGTGGCGTCAACAAGAAATCTGGATGCTGTCCGTGGGGCAATGAGGGATGCAGTGCAGGAAGACAACGCTGCACGGTACGACTTTTTACTAAGGAAATGGAGTTCCGCAACTCCAGAGCAACCCGATGCCTATGTGTTTCTTGCCCGACTTCTGCGGCAACGGGATCCCGCAGCCGCGCGGGAGGTGATTGAATCGGGACTGATGCAATACCCGCGTAATCTGAGTTTGCTGATTCCGTACAGTGATATGCTGTTTCGGCAGTACATCCAGGATGGCCCGGATATTAATAAACGCCAGGAACTGATGCAGATGCTGGTGGAGATTGTGACTGCGGTCCCAACGATTCGGCAGCCACAGCTTAACCTTGCAAAACTTTATCTGCTCGAGGGGCAACCGAAGAGTGCCCAGCCGGCTGTCTTTGGTCTTACCGAGTACACACCATTGCAGATTCAGGATCCCCCGGAGGAGAGAAGATTCCTGGGAGATGCCTGGTTAACTCGCTGCTACGTCGAACAAGCTCTTGGTGAGCCTGTGAAAAGTCGGCGGTCCGCATCCAATGCCTATGATTGCTTGATTAGTGTACCCTCGTTGAATTTTGATAACTGGTGCGTAATGACAGTGCGGGCACTGCTTTCCGCGGGTCGGGAGTCGGAGGCAGCGTTTCTTGTGAACGGATACCTGGTACGGCTGCAGGTTGAAATGCAGGAGAACGGAGCGAACGACGAACAGCGAGCTTTGGAACAGGTGCTGAGATCGAATATGGCGGAGGTCTACATCGCCGAGGCAAGACGGATTCGATCGGAAGGGAATTCCCCTGAGGAAATTGCGAGGGCGATTCAAAGTCTGGAAAATGCGATTCGGGCGGCTCCACTGCATCCGCCAGTAACAGAGGAATTGGCGTTGCAGCTGTTACGAAGTGAAGTGGGGACGGAGGATTTGAATCGCGTCTACCAAACCGCTTTGGACAACGGAATTAGTCCCGGTGTGATTCACTTTCTGCAGGGAACTCGTTTTGCAACGGCTGACCCACCTGACGCAGCAGCTGCCCGTCGGGAATTTGAACAGGCAATGGCACACGATATCTCGGCAGCTGGCCTGTTGAACAATCTGGCAAATCTCATTGCAGACACGGAAGAAGCGGCACCAGAAGAGTTGCGTAACGCCGAAGCGATGATTGAGTCGGCGTTGCAGCTCTTTCCCGGACTGCCTGCCTTTCTTGATACTCGTGGCAAGCTGCACCTGCGGCTCGGCGAGCCGCTCAAGGCGATTGCTTCGTTTGAATTAGCGCTAAAAGACGTTCGGATTCGAAGCGAAGTGAACAGAAATCTTGCAAAAGCGTATCGGGTCATGGGTGACGAATCGAGGGCGCTCTATTACGAGGGCCAAAGTACAGAATCGCAATAAGTTCGTCCTGTGGATGGCGTTGTCAATTCGACTGCTCACGTGTGCAGCGAGGCGTCAATACAGTCGGATGTAACGCCGTTCCTTCATGAGACAGGATGGACTCGACCTTGGTTCGTTTAACACTTCCCGGTTTGTTTGATCTGCAGGTCAACGGACATGCGGGCTTCTGGTTCTCGTCGGCCGCACTCGACTCTTCCCAAATCCAGACAATTCTGCGGGGATATACGGCGGCCGGAATTACAGACTGTTTGCCAACTCTGATTACCGCCAGCGACGAAGAGTTTCTGCACGGTCTGGGCACGATTGCCCGGGAAGTTGCACAACCACAGACTCTGGCGGCCCGCATGATCCGCGGAATTCATTTGGAGGGACCGTGGATTTCCGCGGAGGACGGACCGCGGGGGGCACACCCGGTTCAGCATGTTCGACCGGCAGTCTTCAGCGATTTTCAGCGCTGGCAGGACGCGGCAGACGGCCTGATTCGGCTTGTGACCCTGGCCCCCGAATGTCCCGGCGGGCTGGAGATCATTCCACTGCTGGTGGATGCCGGCGTTCGGGTCGCCATTGGTCACACCGGAGCCAGCGCAGATCAGATTGCCGAGGCAGCCGCTCGAGGAGCTGTGTTGTCAACACACCTTGGAAATGGCTGTTCTGCAGCGATTGATCGTCATCACAATGTCTTTTGGCCTCAATTGTCATGTGGCGGTCTTGCTGCCAGTGTGATTGCGGACGGGGCTCATGTGCCAGCGGATTTGCTGAAGGTGATTCTGTTGTGCAAAGGTCCTCAGCGAATCGTGCTGACATCGGACGTCAGTGGTTTTGCCGGGCTGCCGGTCGGAACGCATCGTCATGGATCTCTGCAAGTCGACCTGCTGGACGATTGTCGGGTCGTGGTCTCCGGGCAGCACCAGTATCTTGCGGGATCCGGGTTGTTAACGGCAGATTGCGTCGACCATTGGAGTCAGGTTACTGGTATGGCTCTTGAGGAGTCGTGGGCACTGGCTTCAGCAAATCCGGCACGGCTGCTGGGTCTGGAGTTGCGTCCCATTCTCTCGGGGGACGGTTTCCCCTCGACGTGTGTGGTT
>JAFMMM010000152.1 GCA_017859815.1 Planctomycetota bacterium
AGAACGAACAACGGGCTTTGCGGCGGCCGCGACCCCCCTGGAACAGCTCATGAGCATCAGGAATGCTGGCAGGCCGATAACAACGCGAAGAAGTTGAGACACAGGAAGCCTCCGGATCGGTGGGTGGAAGGAAGCGGGATGAATGGTTGGAATCAGCGACGGGGCACTCACGCAGGAGCCCCCTTCACAGCTCAACGTAGTTTACCGGCTAACAATCAAAAAAAGAATCGCTGACCTCGCCGGAACACCCTTCTTCTGCTGACTTGGTATACTCTCGCGACACGACGCCGTTGGCCAGCAAATCCGCTCAAGTTCCACCAATCACCAAAGGTAGTGATGTCCCTGCGACAGACTACTGCTGCGATCGTACAGCGCAGATCCACTCTGCCTGCTCCGGATGATCGGTTCCTCTTCGCAGGTTCTCGCCGAATCAGCACGGTTTTGACTTCATGATCAGTCTTCAGCAGCTGCAATTTCACTACCCCGCCGGGGGATTCCGCCTGCAGATTCCCACCCTGCAGATCGAATCGGGCGCACACACTGCCGTTGCCGGCCCCAGTGGCTCCGGAAAAACCACGCTGCTCAATCTGCTGGCAGGGATTCTTGTGCCGGAAACGGGAAGTGTGGCGATCGGTCACACGGTCATTTCGGCACTTCCGGAAGCACAGCGAAGACTGTTTCGTCTTCAACAAATCGGCCAGGTCTTTCAGGACTTTCAGCTGCTGGACTATTTGAACGTCCTGGACAATATTTTGCTGCCCTGTCGAATCCACCCGTCGGTCCAGCCCACAACCGCACTGCGTGAACGGGCTGTCACGTTGCTCGACCAGGTCGGCCTTGCAGCATTGGCACAGCGATCGGTGACTCGACTTTCCCAGGGTGAAAGACAGCGAGTTGCTCTCTGTCGAGCGTTGCTGTTGTCGCCCCGGCTTGTTCTGGCTGATGAACCCACTGGCAACCTGGATCCGGACAACGCGCGGCGAATGATCCAGCTGCTGATTTCCGAAACAGATCGGTCCGGCGCAACTCTGATCACCGTCACACACGACCACTCACTCCTGGCCGAATTTCGCAGAGTCATTCCGTTCGACTCCTTTTTGCGACAGGAAGCGACGGGATGAAGCAGGCCTTTCATCTGGCATCTCGTTACCTGATCTGGAATCGCGGACAGTCGCTGACTGTGATGTTTTCTCTGGCCGTGATGATCTGGATTCCGCTGACGGTCCGCATGGCGCTGCATCAGTTTGAACGGGAAATCGCGGCTCGAGGCAAAGCGACTCCCCTGGTCATCGGCGCTCGCGGGAGTCGCACAGATCTGGTCTTGCATACGCTTTACTTCGAGGCGCCTCCGGCCGAGACGGTTCCGTGGAGTGAAGTGGACCGGATCAATCAGTCAGGACTTGGTACGGCAATTCCCCTTCACCTTCGCTTCCGCACACAGCCTGATCAGGCCGGGCGATCAGCACCACTGGCAGGGACCTCACCCGAGTACTTTGAATTCCGCGGGCTGTCACCTCGGCAAGGAACGCTGCCGGTGCTTCTTGGCGACTGCGTGCTGGGTTCCCGGTTCGCGGAATCGTCCGGACTGCAACCCGGAGACACGCTGTTGTCTGCCCCCCGAAACACGCTGGATCTCGCAGGGGACTACCCGTTACGAATGAATATCACCGGGGTACTGCAGGAATCCGGCTCGGCGGACGATGACGCTGTGTTCATTGATGTCCGCACCGCGTGGGTGATTGAAGGAATCGGACACGGGCATCAGGAAGTCAATCGCGAAACAGACCCTTCGCTGCTGTTGAACAACACGGACGATCAATCTGTCACAGCCAGCGCGGCGATCCTGCCGTGGCTGGAGATTACCGACGAAAACCGCGACTCCTTCCATTTTCACGGAGATCTGGACGAGTTTCCGCTGACCTCGGTCATTGTCTCTCCACGAACTGAAAAACAGCGCGTGCTGATCCTCGGAAGGTACGCCGACTCCGGCAGCCGCCTGCACTGCGTGCGGCCCCCGCAGGTGATCAACGAGCTGTTGAATGTGGTCTTTCGGATGGAGCAGTTGATTCGATTTGCATCATTAGCCGCCGGGCTGGTCACCGCGGCCCTGTTGGGCCTTGTCCTGAGACTGTCGCTGAAACTGCGTGCAGCGGAACTTCAGACACTGTTCCGACTGGGGTGCAGTCAGGCAACCATCCTGACACTTCAAACCGCCGAAATCATTCTGCTGGCCGTGCCGGCCATCGCCATTGCACTGACTGCGGCCGCAATGGCCGCCGATCTGGCCGGCAAACAGCTGCGAATGCTGCTGTTCTGAAACCAACGCTCCCAACTCGGTGTCGCATCCCGATCTGGCAGAGACACTCGGCACTGCCGTCAGCCTGACCCACCATTCAGAAGACTGGCAAGCCGATGAAATCTGCTAAACTCCCCCAAACCACTGCGTACCGGAAAACCGCACATCCACGCCTGATCCTGTTGTTTCACGTTCGCCTCAATCTCCATGTCCACATCTCCTTCCCGCAATTTCACCCTCGAACTCTGCACGGGGGGAATTGAAGACGTTCTGCTGGCTGCAGCATTCGATGCAGACCGGATCGAGCTCAATTGCGGAATGGCCAGCGGGGGGCTCACCCCGTCCCAGGCGCTTGCGGAAGAGGCTCGCCGCGTCTTCACTGGCAACATCGTCAGCATGATCCGACCGCGGGAAGGTTCGTTCACATACAGCCCTCGCGAGTTCCTGATGATGCTGCACGACGCTGAACTGCTTGTCGCGATGGGTATCAACGGGCTGGCTGTTGGCTGCCTCAACGAAGATGGCAGCATTCATCGAAGTCAGGCGTATCGGTTCCGCGAGATCCTGCCCAATACGGAGCTCGTTTTTCATCGCGCCTTCGACTGGACTCCATGTCGTTCTGAAGCCCTTGAAGTGCTGATCGACTGCGGGTACCGGCGAGTACTGACCGGCGGCGGCCCGGGGCCAGCCTGCAGCGAAGGCCTGAAGAGCCTTGTGGATCAGGCCGACGGACGAATTGAACTGGTCGCTTGCGGGGGCATTCGAGCTCACAATGCCGCACAAATCATACAGGATTCGGGGGTGACACAAATTCACTCCGCCGCTCGGGAAGTTGTCGACCCGACCCCGCCAGCCAATCCGGGCAGCCTGCATTTTGGACTGCCGGACAGCGGTCCGGCCAGTTACGGCCAGATGTCCCAACAACAGCTGAAGCTGCTGCTGGAAGCAGTGCACCCATGGCGAAGTCCGGATCAACAGACAGATGACTGAAGCCACGCTTCCCGTAATTGAAGACTGCGACGGCTGCAGCGCCTGCTGCAATCGGACACCCATTCCACCGTTTCAGCCCGGGGAAGAAGCGGCTCTCAACGTCCCGGACGAGCTGTTGACTCCCATCAGGGAACGCATCGCCAGTGATCAGCACTTTGATCTGCTGCCGTGTGTCTGGCTGCAGAAGGATCAGGGCCTCTGTCGTCACTACGAGTTTCGCCCTCAGGCCTGTCGAGACTTTGAACCGGGCAGCATGTTGTGCCGATTAAGCCGTGAGGACGAGGGAATCCGCCGGCCCTGACGCTGCAGGACGCAGCTGCTGCAGCGATTCCCGGTTAACCGAGAGCCTGCCATGCGGATTCCCTGACAGCGGTACAGGGTTACAATTCCGACTCAACAACGGTCGACGACGCCGCGTTTGGCGACAACCAGTTCGCCACAGTAGTTCTTCGAACAGAGAGATCAGCTGATGCCAGTGGATAAGTCCGGCTCACGAATTCGCCAGATGTTCAGCGAGATTGCCGGCCGCTACGATTTCATGAATCACTTTCTCTCGATGGGAACGGATTACTACTGGCGTTGGCGGGCTGTCCGTCTGGCAGGGCCACTGGAGGATGCTCCCGTTTTGGATGTGTGCACCGGCACGGGCGACCTTGCCTTCGCGTTTCGCAATAAGGTGCCCAAAACAGCGCCGGTCTACGGAACCGACTTCACCTTCGGGATGCTGCAATTGGCACGGCAGAAGTGTCGCGAGCGGGATGTTTGTTTTATTGAGGCAGACACCATGGCGCTGCCATTTTCGAGCGACACATTTCAGCTTGTTTCGGTGGCCTTCGGATTACGTAATGTTTCCAGCACCGTTGGTGGGCTGCGTGAAATGGCACGGGTTTGCAAACCCGGCGGGCAGGTGTTGGTGCTGGAGTTCTCCCTGCCACGAAGCCGACTGCTGAGCGGGATTTACAAATGGTATTTCCGCAACATCCTGCCGAAACTCGGACAACTGCTTGTCAGAAACCAACAGGCTGCCTACGAGTACCTGCCGCAGTCTGTCTCGGAGTTCCCGTACGGCTCACAGCTGACCGCCCTGATGGACGAAGCAGGCCTGGTCGACACGCGGTTTTTTCCGCTGACCGGTGGAATTGCTTCCGTTTATATTGGCCGAAAGCCAGCCGCAGCGCAGTGAACCGACAGTCCCGCGGATAAGTCTGCCACAGTCGGCTTCATCGTCCGGACGATGAAATCAACATCAGTCGAGCATGGTGTTCACCGCCGATTCGGTGTCGTTTTGTCGGGGACAGCACCACTTCAAACTGTCGATTTGCCTGCCGCAGTGCGTGAACCAGTTGCAGCGTGTTTTCCGGTTGCACATTAGCCCCCAGCAACCCGATCGGAATGAGCAGCCGGCCAGTCACAAACAGAAACCAGATCTCGGGGGTCCTCCCGGTACGTTTGCGCGCGATCCTGCTCACACCGCAACAGCTGTCCGCTGTTCGGCACCCGGAAGAAACCGGTCAGCGGCTCGGTAGCCCCGGGCCTGCTTTCTGCCAGCCAGCTTGTCCGACCTTCCTCGCGAGAAACAACACCCCGTTTCATTTGCGGGTTCGTTTGACCGGCGTGCGGGTCATGTTCCCGCTCGAACGCCTGCTCCCTGGTGTAGCGGGCGCTGATTTGAAACACGGGAACGATCCGGTCATCAAAACGCTGGAATGCGATCTGCCGACCATCACGACTCCACTTCCATGCTTTCCAGCGGCGACCGTAGACTTCCTCAAAGTACACCCCGTCCGTTTTGCCAATGGGGACTGTTTTGCTGCCATCGTGAGTGAGACGCCGCACGCTTTTCGTCGCGAAGTCTGCCACCCGGAGTGATTCTGAAACACGAATCCTGCTGCATCTCCCACCGGGCTGAACGGAATCAAATCCGGAGTCCCCGGCAGCCCGTCGAGCCCGCTCGGTGGCAACGACTGCCGCTGCAGTCGCAACAGTCGAGTTTCGTGACGAGAGAACGCAACCCCGGTGCCGGGTTACAGGTCCAGCCACATCGCTCAGCCTACCGAGCGGCTTCTTCATCGCTGAGGGGGGGGCGCTTCCTGAAGTTTCGCGGCAAACACGGGTGCGTCAGACCACAACAACAGCGTGCCATCGGAGATGGCTACGAAGCGTCCAGCGTTTGTTTGTGCGCAACAACAATCGCTCATCAGCCAGCCAGAAATGGTGAGGAATGGCGGCTTGCAGGGGTTTCAGGGCCTGTTCTCCATGCACATCCTGCCAGGTGAGCAGCCCCGGTTTCGACTCATCAGCCGCATCCAGCATGTGCAGTGGAATCAAGACAATCGTTAGAAAGACCATTCGAAGCGGAAAAAGGCCCAAAAGTCGATGCATCTGGAGATTCGTGGGCGGTTTTCTTTTGCCGATGGGAATGAACGAAACAGATATCGGGCAAAGAGCGGGACCAATCCCTGCCGTTCCGCGAATTCGAGGCTCACCATCAGATAAACGGCATCTTCGGATTCTAATCTGCAGCTGGCGAGGTTAAAAACAAGGCCGGGACGAGCTCCTGGTCTATTCCCTTTTCTTTCCTCGTCTCTGCCGGTTCCGGTCGTAAGCTGACAAATACGCGTGAGGCAATTCGTTGGATTGCGTCATATTGGACAATTCCGGTTCTGCTGAAGGCGGAATTCGTGGCCCAGTCCCACTGTTCAATCATCTCGTCTAGAGTTTGTGTCCACACCACCTCGGATCTTCCCGGACTGCAGACATCGCTCTGATGACTTCCACAGACTTACTGAAACTGCTCAAAAAGAGCGGACTGATGTCGGCGGCTCAGATGGCCGCCACGCAGGATATTGCTGCGCAGACGGATTCGGCAGACCAGCTCAGCAAAGAGCTGGTCAGAATGGGGCTCTTAACCGCCTGGCAGGCGGCTCAGTTGCTGAAGGGGCAGTCAGGCTTCGTGGTCGGGCACTACCGCCTGCTGGACTCCATCGGCCGCGGCGGCATGGGCCATGTCTTCCGCGCAGTTGATTCCCGCAATTCCAGTATCGTCGCCATCAAAGTGATGTCCCGGAAGCTCTCGTCCAATCAGCACCTGGTGCAACGTTTCCGCCGTGAGATTCGGGCCTCATCTCTTCTCGACAGTCCCCATATTGTTCGCAGCCTCGACGCAGGTCGGGTCGGCAACATTGACTTCATGGTCATGGAGTATGTTAACGGGGATCAGTTGGACAATATCCTGGCCGGGATCTCCGGCATTCCGGTCGCCCAGGCCTGTGAAGTGATCCGACAGACGGCACTCGGGCTGCAGCATGCCTACGAACAGCACATGGTGCACAGGGATATTAAACCTTCCAACCTGATGCTGAACTGGAATGACGACGGCACGGCCAGCGTGCGAATCATGGACATGGGTCTGGTGCGACTGCTGGACGACGACAAAGAACGGACTGCCGTCACTCGCGCCGGGCAGGTCATGGGAACTCCGGACTACATGTCTCCGGAGCAGGGCTGGAATACAGCTGACGTCGACATTCGTTCGGACATCTACAGTCTTGGGTGTACTTTCTTCCGAATGCTGACGGGACGCATCCCGTTTCAGGGTGACAACCCTTTGCAGGTGCTGATGGTTCGCTGTTCAAAAGATGCCCCGTCCGCCAGATCAATTCGCCCGGAACTGGCAGAGCCCATCGACGCGATTGTCACTCGAATGACACGCCGCAATCCCGACGAACGATTCCAGACACCGCAGGAGCTGGCCGACGCGATCGAACCGTACTGCGGCCCGATTACCGTAGAGAGCATCCAAACCGGAAAGAAACCGGTTGCCCAACCGGAGACGTCGATCGAGCTGCAGCTGGCCGACAGTGAGTCCGCCGGGGATTTGCAGGACCCCGGTTATCGTCAATTCCTCAATGAAATGGACACTGGTGCGGCGGTTGACCTGATGATGTCAGCAACTCCCGCAAATGCACTCAATATCAACGCTGACATTTCGGGCAGCATGCCGGTCGTACCGCAGTCCAGTGTTACGCTCGGGCGACGACGAGGAACCGTGCGGACGGCTGTCCGCAGACAGCGTCGAAACGGTCTGATCGCGTTGATTGTTGTTGCGATTCCTGTACTCGCCGGCCTGCTTTACCTCGGACTTGGTGGCGGCTCGAAGAAATCAAAGGAAAACAACACACAAGACACTTCTCAGGAGGAAAAGGTTGTTGTGCCGGAAGCAACTCTGGCGGCAAACCCACCAGTACCGGGAAAGATTGGGGAGGACCTCGAATTTCAACCGGAATTTGACGGCGACCCGCCGGCGGAGCCTGCCGTTGGACGACTCTTCTGGCGGCTTGCGGAATCAGCACCAGAGAATGTCACCATTGACGAACAAAGCGGGAAAGTTAATTGGAAGATACCAGCTCGCCTTGCCTCTGCCGCCCACGTGATTCCGATTGAACTGTGTTTCGAGCACGACGATGAAGTCACAGTGATCTCCCGCACACAACTGGTCGTTTCTGTCAGTTCCGATGCTGCAGGCGCCGGCCCACGACTCCCAAAACCAAAGGCTCTGCGGGCAAACGCCGGTGAACTGGTTGTTTGGAAGGCAGAAGTCGTTCCGGCTTTGAAAGCGGACTCGGGGTTTCAGTTTCGCCTTGCCGGTAACACCCATCCGGACATGCAGTTTGACACCAAGACTGGCGAGCTGCGCTGGCAGACCGCCAAAACCGATTTCGGGCGCCGCGTTTTGAAAATCCAGCTGCTCAGCTCCGAAGGGAGCATCATCTCTGAGGTGGACCGCCCCGTTCTGGTGCTGCCGGAAGAGATGGCTGTCACAATTCAGACGCCTACCGAACAGGTGGTTCAGCCGGGGCAGCGGGTTGTCATTCCGCTGCTGCAGCAGATTCGACCGGCTGGGGCAAAACGGCTCCTGACCCCGGTACTGGTGTCGGCCAGCGAGTCGGGGATTTCCATTGATTCTGCAGTCGGAAACCTGACCTGGAATGTTCCCGAAAATGCGACCGGCACAGCGGAATGCACCTTCCGGATCGAAGTACGGCAGGGGCCGGATCAGCAGCTCCAGTTTGAAGGAAATCAGCAGCGGACCATTGTCCTGCGGATTGACGCTGACAACAAAAAACTCCGGCCAGCTACGGCAGACGTCAAACAGGCCCGTGAGGAGCTCAGCAATCTCTATCGTCGCGAATTCGCCGCCGCCACCCGTCGCCCGGCGGAATTACGGCAGCTGCTGGAGATCTCATATCTCCAGGAACCCGGCACGGCCGATTTCGCGCTGCTGGAGATGCTGGCAGAGCACGAAGGCGCAAATCGAATCCCGGACATCATCCTCGAAGCCGTTCTGATGCGGTTCGATCGTTACGCGATCAGCCCACTCGAGGACGCAGCTCGCCTGACAGAAGAAGTTCGCCTTAGCGGGCTGACCGATGCCCAGGAAGATCGGCTGCTGGAACAGCTGCTGCGACTGGCGTTCTCCGCCAGCCAGGTGAACCGCTGGGACCTCACTGCAGGATTTCTGAAACTCGCCTCTGAGCTGACTCGCCGGACCGCTTCGCGACCCTCCGGCCTGCTTTGTAAAACGGTCGTTCCGGAAGCCTTTCAGCTTTCGGAGTCTCTGGCAGCCGAGCCGTCCGGCACAAATGAAATCAAACAGGACAAGCTGCTGGAGATGCTTCGCAGCGTCCAGTTCACGCCGATTTTCCATCGGCAGGATCGGCTGATCTACGTGCAGTCCGGGCAACCCAACAGTAGACTGCCGGACTCTGGACAATCGCTGTGGACCTCGATTCCCGGTGGCCTTTCTCTGCCATCGGCAGAACGTCAGGTTTCGCTCGGATTCCTTGATCGCACCACGGGAGGTGACCGCTGGGTACTGCGGTTACAGATTGACGGCGCCAGCGCTGTTGCAGCACTGATTCTTGCCAGTACGGCCGATACAACGGTCCGTGGACTGATGCTGGGGCTGGACAGCCTGTCTCTCGGCTCGGTCGTCGCGCTCGGAGGACAGCCGGAAACGCTGCTGCCTCGCGGCAACAACACGACGCCGCCCAGCGACAGCTGGAATGATTTTGAAATCCTTGTTGATCAGCAGGAGCTGCGTCTGCTGATGAACGGAACCAGCATCTGTCAGGCAAAGCTTTCTCGGCTCAACGGGGGACTCACGGGGCTGATGGCAGACCGACAGACGGCTGCGGCAGGACCGGCATTACGATTCCGCAACGCCCGAATTCTGCGGCTCCCTTCGCCGTCAGAGAAATAGCGCGTCTGCCTGGTTATGCTGCAGTCATTCCAACCCGGCCTTCAACAGCGGAGAACGCTTCTGATGTGCAACATGGCACGCAGGATTCCTGCATCAATGTTTCTTTGTCTCATTGTCGCATTATCGGCAGCGGACAACTCCGGAATCTGTTTTGCCGCAGCAGAGGACGGCTGGGGAACACTCCGCGGGCGATTCGTCATCACCGGCGACATTCCGAAACAGGAAACGCTCGATGTGACTCGGGACGAGGAGGTGTGTGGACTGCCAGGCCTGAAGGATGAGTCGCTGCTGATCAACGCAGAAAACCGCGGGATTGCCAACGTCGTGATCTTTCTCGATTCGCGCGACACGGTCCCCGTGCACCCCGCTCTGACAAAGGCCGCGTCAAAACCCGCGGTGCTCGACAACAAGGACTGTCGATTTGTTCCCCGCGTTGTCCGTGTGCAAACCGGTCAGACGCTGCGAATGCTGAATAACGATCCCGTTGTCCACAACGCCGCGGCCTATCTGCGACGCTCGATTCCGTTCAATGAAATCATC
The DNA here is from genome assembly GCA_017859815.1 of Planctomycetota bacterium. Taxonomy (GTDB): domain Bacteria; phylum Planctomycetota; class Planctomycetia; order Planctomycetales; family Planctomycetaceae; genus SXXK01. The sequence continues at coordinate 10,089 of JAFMMM010000152.1, forward strand.
CCGACTGCAAAGCCCTCTGAACGCGTGATTGGAAAAGCCGAGCGGGGACCGGCTCGTGTCGACTGCAGTATTCACCCGTGGATGCGGGCCTGGCTGGTCGTGCTCGATCACCCGTACTCTGTCATCACAGACGCGGACGGAAACTTTGAACTACGCGATATTCCGACTGGCGAACACACCTTTCACCTGTGGCATGAACGATCCGGCAGCCTGAGCAGGGCCGTGATGGATGGCGCCATCCTGGAAACGGAGCGTGGACGACTGACGCTGGATATCCCGGACGGTGGGGTTCTTGACCTCGGCAAGATTCAGGTAACGGCGGAGCAGCTGACCGGCAGCTCGAAATAGAGCCGAAGCTGGGCTGCCCGGAATGCAGAATCCGATCTCATCGACGCAGCCCACCGGTTTTTTCGGAAATTCAGTGACGACGCTCACGAAACACAGGGAAATCCGCAGGAGGACCGGATTTCTTTGTAGCGTGTTCGCTTCCGCACGCCGTAATACCTGATGGGGTCCTCTTTGATGGCGAAACCGGATCAAGGCGGCTGACCCTGCAGCAGTCCGTTCGCAAAATCTCACTTCTCGGCAAAACAATGACAGACGCATCCGCGGGCGAAATCGCCTCGCAACTTTCGCAGAAAATTGCCAATAAGACAGCACGTATTGGAGTGATCGGACTGGGTTATGTCGGCCTTCCGCTGATCAGCGCATTCACCAATGCCGGTTTTCGCTGCCTTGGTTTCGACGTTGACGACTCCAAGGTGGAAAGCCTGCTTGCCGGCCGCAGCTATATCCGCCACATCGCCTCTGAAACGGTGTCTGACTGGATCAGCACCGGAAAGCTGGAACCAACCAGTGACCTGCAGCGTCTTGCCGAAGCGGACGCTCTGCTGATCTGCGTACCGACCCCACTGAATGACTCCCGTGACCCGGACCTCCGTTACATTGAGTCAACCAGTGAAGCCATCGCGGCGGTCCTGCGCCCCGGACAACTCGTCATTCTGGAAAGCACAACTTATCCCACCACAACTCGCGACGTGATGCTGCCCATCCTGCAGCGGAACCCGGCGGCACTTCGCTGCGGGGAAGACTATTTCGTCGCCTTCAGCCCCGAACGGGAAGACCCTGGCAATCCGGATTACACCGCCGCAGGAATCCCCAAGGTCGTGGGCGGCACTTGTGACACGGCAACCGACCTCTCATGCGCACTTTACGGTCATGCCATTGTGCAGGTCGTTCGAGTGGACAATGCGGAAATCGCTGAAGCGTGCAAGATTCTTGAGAACACCTATCGCGCCGTTAACATCGCGCTGGTCAACGAACTCAAGACGCTGTTTGATCGAATGGACATCGACATCTGGAAAGTGATTGAAGCGGCAAAAACCAAACCCTTTGGTTTCCAGCCGTTCTATCCGGGCCCGGGCCTTGGTGGCCACTGCATTCCGATTGACCCGTTTTATCTCAGCTGGCTCGCACGACGGCAGGGGATGAGCACCCGCTTCATTGAACTCGCCGGCGAAGTCAACACGGCCATGCCTCGCTATGTTGTGGGGCGAGTTGGTGACTTTCTGAA
>JAFMMM010000153.1 GCA_017859815.1 Planctomycetota bacterium
AGGTGACAGGCGACGCCGAGAGAAAAACAGACGCCGGCCAGCACCAGTAATAAACCAAGTTTCCGGAGCGATGAATGCACTCCTCCGCAGAGAATTCGCCCGCAGACAGCTCCCAGCAACATGGTTGCAATCGATGGCAGAAAATTCAAAGTGGTGTAGCCGCCACTGTTAATGACATACGGTTCGCGATCGGTAAAGAACCAGTCGTGATACCAGCTGCGTGTGACCGGAATGATCGGTTCCCAGTCAAGCCTGTCCGGGTAAGCTGGAACAGCTCCGGCCTCACTGGCCCGAAAATCAGGATCCCGGAGTTGTGGCAGCAGCCAATTGTCGACGCGTGCCGCAATATTGGCGTTCTTTGTCCACGGTGCAAACTTGTCCTTCAGGATCTCTTCTTCACCACTGACTTGCAGCAACTCTGACGTTTCTGCAACGGCATATCCTTCGGAAGGAGGATTCAGCCAGAACAATGCCCACGATCCCGCGAGGACTGCCAGAATCACAGCAAACTGCACGACATATCGTCGGTTTGCAAACAGGCAGACAAACGCATAACCGAGGCCAATCTGACACAGAACATTCGGAAAGACCCAGTGAGTCCCGGACTTGCCGCGGGAAGCCAGAAACACGCCCAGCGCAACCAGAACAATGGATCGCACCAGAACATGGCAGATCAGTCGCAACAAACCCTGACCTTCCGCTTTGCGACGTGCGGCGGAAAACGGCAGAGAGACACCCACCATCAGCATGAATGCAGGCTGAATCAGATCCCAGAATGCAACTCCGTAATTCTGTACGATGCTGCCCCAGGCGGGATGTCCGAAATGAAACGCCCCCAGTTCACGAAACCGCTCTGCTGACCATCCGAATGGCAGTTGACCACCGGCGATCTGCGTCCAGACGGGCGAATCCACATCCATCCGCATGAACTGGGCAATTCCGAAGCCCCCCGCCGCCAGCATCATCATGATGAAACCACGATAGGCGTCGAGCGAAACCAGTCGGGAGGAAGCCGCTTCTGCACTCGGCTCCGCAGCACGCGGTGCAGTGCCTAATCGCTGACTTCGAAGCGTGCGTGTTTTTGCCGTGTCTTGTTTTGCAGCGTTCATTGGCGGGAAGCCTTCCCTGAATTTGGCATCCCGGTGCACGTCTGCCTTGCGGGATCCAACAGAAGATCTCGCGATGCGTGCGGTTGGGGTCGCCGGAATTCAGCAGAACAAAGAAAAAAAATCAAAGCCCCGGCCTGCTGGATCAGCAGGCACGGACGTGGACGATTCGGCTGGGTGGGAGTGAATTTGAGGCTGGTAGTCCCGATTTCACTGTTCTGTTTTGATTTTGATTACACCTGCGGCAGGAATAGCATCAGCAATCCGGATGCGGGACCGAGCAGGATTCCGGCGCCATGCCGGTGACAAACCAATACCGGCATACGGGGATTATCGGCAGGTTACGGGGAGTGAGTGGAACAATGCAGAGCAGTCGAACGGAATGCTGGAGTACCAAACTGGAAGAGGCGGCACTTTCCTGCGTGTGTTCTGAAAATTCTGCATAAAACTCTTAGTTTGTGCCTCTCAACCAGGCGATTCAACACAATTCCGGGTCGCGAATGCACATTGGTTTGCTGCACACAGTACCGCAGCGTGGCTCGGGCTGTGGATTGCAGCCTCTGCTGTCCATCCGGGCAACGTCTGTTTGCGGCAATTCCTGCTGGTGAATTCAATGACAAATACGGAGCTGATTCGAATGGACGGCAGACACATTGTGCTGACTGGTGTCTCCCGCGGGCTTGGCCTGGCTTTGCTGCGGGAGTTTGTGAACCGGGGCCACCATGTCAGTGGGTGTGCCCGCAGCCATGATCGGTTGCAGGCAATCCAGCGGGAGGTGGGAAATGCTGCTGCCCTCACGACAGTCGATCTGCGATCAGAAACAGACACGCGTGTGTGGTCTGCATCAGTTCTGCGGCAATGGGGCCCACCTGACCTGCTGATTTGCAATGCAGCGACTATCAATTCCAACCAGCCGCTGTGGGAAGTTACGGATGTGGACTTTGCCGCCGTCATGGATGTGAATGTCCGCGCCACGGCTTCGCTCATCCGCCATTTCGTCCCGGCAATGCTGCCGGCCCGATCCGGAGTCATTGCCACATTGAGTTCAGGCTGGGGACGCTCCGTTGCCCCCGAAGTTGCCCCCTATTGTGCCTCCAAATGGGCGATCGAAGGACTGACGTTGTCCCTTGCAGCGGAGTTACCTCGAGGAATGTGCGCAGCGCCAGTGAATCCGGGAATTATCAATACGGAGATGCTGCAAAGCTGCTTTGGATCACATGCATCCAGTTGGCCACAACCGGAGGAATGGGCGGTTCGAGCCGCACCGTTCTTTCTGGAACTGGGCAGCTCGGACAATGGCCGTTCCCTGACGGTCCCTGACTGATTGCAGGAAATGCAGTCCATGGATCCCGCCCCGAGGCTCTCGTGATCCCTGGAAAGCCCACTGTCGAAGGGCATTCAGCTTGAACGGCTGCCCCAGACTGATATCGTTTCCACCGCTGGCACACCACACCTGTTTTCTGGCATCAAGTATGACACAACTCAATCGATACAGCAGTCGTATTACTCAGCCCGCCTCGCAGGGGGCATCCCAGGCGATGCTCTATGCAACCGGCATGTCTCCTGAAGATATGGGACGCGCGCAGGTCGGTATCGCCAGCGTCTGGTACGAGGGCAACCCCTGCAACATGCACCTGATGGATCTCGCTGCAAAAGTGCGCGAGGGAGTGCAGAACGCCGGTCTGGTTGGCATGCGGTTCAACACAATCGGCGTCAGTGACGGTATCTCCATGGGAACGGACGGCATGTCCTTCTCACTGCAGTCCCGCGACCTGATCGCCGACTCCATCGAAACAGTCATGTCCGCCCAGTGGTATGACGCGAATATCTCGCTGCCGGGATGCGACAAAAACATGCCCGGGTGCCTGATGGCAATGGCTCGGCTCAACCGCCCCGCTCTGATGATTTATGGCGGCACAATCAAGCCCGGCTGCGGCCTGCAAGGCGAAAAACTGGATATTGTTTCCGCTTTCCAGTCCTACGGAGAATTCCTGAGCAAATCAATCACAGAGGAAGAGCGCGCTGCGATCGTCCGCAAGAGCTGCCCGGGCGCTGGTGCCTGTGGCGGAATGTACACGGCGAATACGATGGCTTCTGCCATCGAAGCGATGGGAATGACGCTGCCGTACAGTTCGTCGATTCCGGCTGAAGACCCGGAGAAGCTGCAGGAGTGTCTCCGCGCTGGTCAGGCGATTCACCTGCTGCTGGAAAAGGACATCAAGCCTCGCGACATTATGACTCGACAGGCATTCGAAAACGCCATGGTGCTGATTATGGCCACCGGGGGGTCCACGAATGCTGTGCTGCACCTGCTCGCCATGGCGCGTGCCGCAGAAGTTGAACTGACAATCGATGATTTCCAGACTGTCAGCGATCGGATTCCGTATATCGCCGACCTCAAGCCCAGTGGGCGATTCGTGATGGAAGATCTGCACACCATCGGTGGAACCCCGGCAGTACTGAAGTACCTGCTGGAAAAGGGTCTGATCGATGGAGACTGCCTGACTGTGACCGGCCGCACGCTGGCAGAGAACCTGGCTGATTTGCCCGGTTTGTCTGAGGGCCAGGAGATCATTCAGGCCGTTGAGAAACCGATCAAAGCCAGTGGACACATTCGCATCATGCGTGGCAACGTTTGCCCGGATGGTGCCGTTGCCAAGATTACTGGTAAGGAAGGTCTGACATTCTCGGGACCGGCCCGCTGCTTTGATTCAGAAGAACTCATGCTGCAGGGGCTGGAGCAGGGCCTGATACAGAAGGGCGACGTCGTCATTATTCGCTATGAGGGCCCGCAGGGGGGCCCAGGAATGCCTGAAATGCTTACACCCACTTCGGCAATCATGGGCGCCGGTCTGGGATCAGATGTCGCTTTGCTGACCGACGGACGATTCAGCGGTGGTTCCCACGGTTTCATCGTGGGGCATATTACGCCGGAAGCCCAGACTGGAGGGATGATTGCCCTGCTGCGGGACGGCGACCAGGTAACGATCGATGCCGAAAAAAATGAAATCAATGTGGATCTGACGGAAGCAGAAATTGCTTCGCGAGCGAGTGCATTTTCTCCGCCTCCGTTCAAGGCAACACGAGGAACGCTTGCAAAGTACATACGTCTTGTGAAATCGGCATCTGAAGGATGTGTCACCGACGAATGACGGCTGGTGTTCCAGCCGATTTGACAGACCAACACGGATCCACTCACGTTGGGACCAACCGTGTTCCATGGCCCGCTGGAAGTTGATGAGCTCTTGCGGGTTGGCGAATCACAGGAAGAACAGGGGACAGGCGAGTCCACTGAACAGACTGGCGTTCAGGTCGATTGACCTGCTGGACGGTCATCGACCGGTTCCCGTGGGCGGCGCGCTGATGGACCGGTCAAACCGTTCCTGCTGCCCCGACGATGGTCTGATTCGGCGGGCTTGACAGGTAGTCCCGGAGCGACTGATCAGATCCGAGCGGTCACTCCCCGGACGCGGCAGTGGTGGTTGAGCCATCGGCGTATGCAGCAGCCCTGTATTCATCGAGGTGTTCAGCAACGGTGTGCAGTCGCTGCGCACCTGGTTTTCGCCGGCCATACAGGCTGGTCCAGCCAATCAGAGATAAAGGAATTGATCGTGGAAAACCGCGACGCTGAAGAGACAATTGGTTTCGTAATGACACGCAATGAGGATGACGTGGTGACAAGCCGCGAGACAATCCGACGTTACATTGTGATGAAACTTCTGGCCAATGGTCTTCCCGTTCCTGCCGGTCAGGAAGACGCAGATCGCCTTGGCCCATTCCGCCTCCTCAGCACCTATCATCATCGTCTGAAGCGGCTGGATTCGCTGCACTGTCCTGCAGATGCTCGAATCGAAAACTTTCTGCGACGTTATTTTGATCGAGTCCGGGGTTGCAGTTCGCTGAATCTGCCCGATCTGACACTGATTCTCGATCGCCACGGCATCGCTCGCGAATTGTCGCTTCCTCACAACGCGGATCACTTCTCCAATCGTCATGGGGAGTCCTATCGAGTTCGCAACGGCGTCCTGCATAACCCGACGAACGACCGCCGCACAACCAGTGGAACGTTTCACGTTGTCGAAGGTGGGCTGGCGGTCCCGGACGACAAGAAGATTGTTCCCCGCCAGACCTTCACAGCCTTATTTGCACAGGCAATGAATCCCCCCGAGGATCTTCTGCAGCTGCCATTTTCTTCCAATGAAGCGCAGCCCGCCAGGGCTTTTGTATCACTGCTGCTGCGTCCACTGGTATGTCCGGAAGTCCAGGGATACTGCAGCAAGCAATCCATGGAGGTGCGATTTTTTGCGCCCGGGGGGCTGGTCAGCAATCTTGACTTTGTGGAGTCAATCTTTGGCAACGCCGGAGATCCGTTCCTGCCTGAACACGATGCGGCGCTTGACGTGGAGCACTGGACGGGACATACCGGCTGCGTAATTCTCGCCCCACACCTGGTGAATATGACCAAGAAGCAGGTCGGGCTTCCGCACTTTGACGACGCGACAGAGCGTCAGCGACGCGACGGCATGTGCTGGCAGTCGGAAGATGAAAAATACAACGATGGCACGCCATTCAAGCTGACGTGTCGCGACGAGCAGGGCGTAATCGTGACGCTGATTGCAGACAACTACTACGGTTACTGCAAGAAGGAAGTGAAAACGCAAATCAGCTATGCCGCGAATCTTTCAGGAATGGTCGAGGAAGAGCATGCAGGCGGAGCGGTTGCCTATGCCAGCTTCAGTCTGGGCGAAGAGTTCAACGCCGACAGCCGGCGTTACAACAATCGCACATTCGCAGATGTAGCAAATGACTACGCCGAACTGATTGACGTGCGTCCTGAGGGATACGCAATCGACCGACGTTATTCCAACGTGGTTTATGTGTCCGAAAATGCCCGCTTCACAGTGAGTGATCAGCGGGTTTCGTGGTTCCACAACAATCAACCGCAGCATATCCCATTACGCCCCGACTATTTCTACCTCACTCCATCAGGCTACAAGGTCAGGCTCGAAAAACACCCCGCAGCTCCCTCATGGCGTCTGATCGGTACTGTTTCGGAAGGAGTTTTTTGTCACAAACCGTGCACGGTCAGCGGCGGTGGAAAGAGTGAGATCAGCAAGTCGATTGCGGACTATCTGCTGCACGGTCCGGTGTTTGTTGCAGACTTCGAAGACGACATGCAACGGGTACACAACATCTTCAATCGGGATTACTCCGATCGCTGGCACCCTGAAGGAACCGTTCAGCCGGACTACAACCGCACAGCCAGCCGTTCCATCCTGTCTGCAACACGATCTCTCGGCAGTGTGATTAAGCTACTGACGCCGTCGGTGGACTATACGGACGAATACAATGAATGGCTGCAGAGTATTCCGGATCACATTTACGCACTTGTGTTCGTTATCAAGCGGATGCAGACCAGCGAAGATTTCGACTGGCGGAGTCTCTTCCGAGTGGACATCGTGAACGGGCATCATGGCCACGAACTGAAATTCGGCGACCGCAAACTGGTCGGGACTTATCTTCGCGTTGGGCTGCTGACGGAAAACACCTGGCGGACCTACAAACTGCGGCAGGACTTCGCACCGGCTCAGAAAGTACAGACAGAGGATGACATCAGCGCATCAGTGGTTGTGCCTGCGCGATTCCTGACGCATCTGAGCAGCGACAGCCCGAAGAGGGAAGCATGGAAATTTGTCCGGAACTGTGAATATCGCCTGTTTCAAAGGCCGGATGACGCTGTGCACCGCGGACTGGACCATCAGACCGAGTCGGATTTGTCCCGTAGTGACAACTTCATCGTAAACTTCCAGCCGCTCGCGCGCCCGGACGTCCTGGAAATCCTTGATCGTCCCGTCGATCTGAGCCAGTTTACTCCACCAATGCAATCGCTGCTGCGGGATATGGAAATGGCCAGGGACAGTTATGTGGTGTGTTCCAATACGCCTCGACTTGTCAACGGTGTTCCCAGCAAGAATCCGCGTTACCTGCAGCCCCGCCCCGATCTGACGGACCCGGTGAACAGTTACATCGCCGAAATGGGAACTCGTCTGCAGCGGGCTGTGCCGGCGGACCAGCCGGTGCACAATCCTGTTCAGGCAGTCCTGTGCGGACGCCGCAATAACCCTCCCGAACCGTCCCGCGGAATCCGCCCCCTGTCCGTTTATAACCCGATCCATTACCAGGAGTTGCCGGAACTGTTCATGGACTTTATCAGTGCCCTGACTGGCAAGAGCCCTTCCACGACCGGGGCCGGCAGCGAGGGTGCACTCACCAAGGGACCGTTCAACTGCCTGCGTCCGATTACAGACCTGAACAACGCGCTGATCAGCTTTCTGCTCACCGGACTCGACGGATTCTCTACTCCGGCCGGGTACATCGGTTCTGACGTACGAGTTGACCATGACATCAGTCTGTTGATTCCCGAGATCTGGTGCCGCCTGACTGCGGAAGAACGGTCCGCAGAATTCATGATCAGCGAAGGACTGCTTGAGCGTCTGGAAGATTTCACACACAACGGACAGCAGATCCCCGCCAGTCGACTTGGCTGGCGAATCAATACGCGGTTTATCCGTCGCTTTGCAGGGCGCGTCTTCGACAACCCCCGCAAGGTATTTGATGAGTCGATTCTGTGTCCCGAATCTCAGGGTGTTGATGCTTTTGCAGATGGGATTCTGTACATCGTCGAAGCTCAGCAGCGAACTGCCTCACACTACTTTGAAGATGGTTCCATCGAACTCGCCTGCCCACCGCTGAAAGCGCTGCTGCATATCATGCGCGACGGGACCTGGCAGGGGCACACAGCAGATTCACCGGAGGTCCGGAAGTTGTTTACCCGCGAATCGCTGCTTGCAGCAGACTGGTACACTGAGCGACTTGACCGCCGGCAGCAGCAGCAACAGTCACTCTGGAAGCGGCATGTCAAATCGCTGGACACTTTTCTGAATTGCAATGAATTCCATGAAGAAAAGGAATCCATGGGCATCGCCGACAGACTGGAAATGGCCAAACGTCGGCTCGACCATGTTTCCTCAGCGGCATATCTTGAAGAGCTTCGCGGTTCGCTTGGAACAGACACAATCTGATCATCTGCGGAACGTTGGACGAAGGAGGATTCTTATGCCCAAAATCGCACTCATTGCAGCCAGTGAGATCGCCAGCGGAACGGGACGCGAGGTCGTGGCTGAAGGTCGCATTTTCGCGGTCTATCGGCAGGATGAGGAATTTCATGTGCTTGATGGCATCTGCCCGCATGCTGGCGGACCACTTGGCAAAGGGACTCTGCAGTCTGGCATTGTCACCTGCCCCTGGCATGGCTGGCAGTTCGATGTCGAGACCGGCCAACACTGTCTGAGCAGTGAAATCTGTGCCGCACGCTGGCCCGCAACGGTTGAAGATGGGATGATCTGTGTCACGCTGGAGAACGCTGCGGATTCGTGACTCTTCGCGTACAGCCGGCACTACTGGCTGCAATCACTCCCCGGTTCTTTTGATTCAGCTCTGCTGCGTGCACAGATTCAGAGAGGCAGCGTCATGATGCGTAACCCCGATTTGCCGTGGAAGACGCTGGCGGGCTTCGCACGCACGATGTCACGGATGCTGGAAGCCGGGGTCGACATTCGTAAGGCGCTCAAGTCGTCCTCCACCCGGGCGGGAGACAGCCGTCTGACTGCGGCTTTGGATCGAATTCGTCGGTCGGTGAGCGACGGGAATTCCCTGGCAGAGTCCCTGGCGGAAACAGACCCCCTGTTCCCACCGCTGTTCCGCGATCTCGTCCATGTCGGCGAACTGACGGGGAATATGCCCGAAGTTTTCCAGTCGCTCGCTCGTTATTACGAGACTCGCATCAAGCAGTTGCAGAGCCTTCGGTCTGCCATTACCTGGCCTGTGATCCAGCTTGTGGCTGCCGTTTGCATTATTGGGCTGCTGATTTTTATTCTTGGCCTGCTTCCTCCCGCCGGCCCCGACGGTAAGCCCTTTGACGTGACTGGATTGGGACTTTCCGGAACATCCGGTGCATTGACCTGGATTGGCACATGGGCGGCACTGGCAATCGGCGGTTGGGTTTTCTGGAAATATACTCGCAACAATCTTGTCAGTCGTGAAGCAGTCGACCCCCTACTGCTGCAGGTTCCGGTGATCGGAGCCTGCCTGCGTGATTTCGCCGTTTCGAGATTCGCGTGGTGTTTTGCTCTGACACAGAAATCCGGCATGTCGATACAGCCGTCCCTTGAGTGCAGTCTGAAAGCCGCTGAGAACGGTGCATTCACAAAAGCCGGGGCATGGATCTGGAGAGACTTGTCCGAGGGGGAAACACTGACGGACGCACTTGCAGGCAGCAGGCTGTTTTCCACAGAATTCATCCAGTTTGTTGCTACGGCTGAAGAAACGGGCACGGTACCGGAACAGCTTGACCGGCTGAGTCATCTCTTTGAAGAGCAGGCTCAACGCAGCATGGCCCGACTCACATCCGTCTTTACGGGGCTTGTTTGGTTCATGACGGCAGGCCTGATCGTTTTCTTCATCCTGCGACTGGCAATGCTGTACGTTGGAATCCTGAACGACGCTGTCGGAGCAGCGATGTGAAGCCGGCAGCATTGCTTCCGCTCAGAATCTGACTTCGCAGAGCCGGCCGGGTCTTTCTATCACCCCTTCGGAACCTATCGATGCCAGTTTATGTTTACGGGGTCGTCAGTGCAGAGGGCGACAGCGAATCGTACAGCGAGATCTTTGAGATCGAGCAGCAAATCAGTGACAAGCCGTTACAGGTGCATCCCGAAACCGGGGTCCCGGTCGAGCGATTGTTGTGCCCGTCATTCATCGCCGGAACGTGGTCACCGCTGAAGGCCAGGAACCTGCTTTCCAATGAAAACCTCACGAAACGCGGGCTGACACGATACGAAAAGACCAGTGAGGGCTATCGAAAAACGGGCGGAACCGGGCCGGACATGATTCGGCGCACACCCAAACAGCAGTGACCCATCCGTCAATGCCCGCCGCTGAGGCAGTCTCTCCAGAATCCCACTTGCAGGATTCCGCCCGCAAACCCGATCGCGTTCCTCCGATTTTTGTCAGAATTCGCAACGCGGTCGGACCAACCGCCAGTCGCTGTCGACCTTCATTCCGGACTACGCCTGAAAAGAAGCCACACCTGATGTCCACACCTCCGGCAACTCAACCCGTTAGTGACTTTATTCGCCACCATTTCCGTCACTTCAATGCGGCGGCACTCGTCGATGCGGCCGATGGTTATCGGACACATCTCGCCAGTGGTGGAAAAATGATGGTCACTCTGGCAGGAGCCATGAGCACCGCAGAACTGGGTCTCTCGCTGGCCGAGATGATTCGCCAGGACAAGATCCACCTGATCTCCTGCACCGGTGCCAACCTGGAAGAAGATGTGTTCAATCTGGTTGCCCACGACCATTACGAACGTGTCCCGCATTATCGCCAGTTGAGCCCGCAGGATGAGCAGGGTTTACTGGACCGCCACATGAACCGTGTGACGGACACATGCATTCCCGAAGCCGAAGCAATGCGACGGATGGAAGCGGCGATGCTGGAATTCTGGACCAAAGCCGATGCCGCCGGAGAACAGTATTTCCCTCACGAATTTTTTTATCAGGTACTGCTCAGCGGCAAATATGAGGAGTTCTATCAGATCGACCCGCGCAACTCCTGGATGCTTGCTGCAGCAGAAAAGAATCTCCCGATTGTCGTGCCCGGATGGGAAGACTCAACACTGGGGAATATGTTTGCTGCCGCAGTGATTCGCGGAGACGTCAGGAATGTGCACACGGTTCGCACCGGCATTGAATACATGACGTGGCTGGCAGAATTTTACACAGGAATTACTGCGGACAGCTCACTGGGCATGTTCCAGATTGGCGGCGGCATTGCCGGGGACTTTCCGATCTGTGTGGTCCCCATGCTGCACCAGGATCTGGAACGCACCAGCGTTCCGCTGTGGGGATACTTTTGCCAAATCAGTGACTCCACCACCAGTTATGGCAGCTATTCCGGCGCAGTCCCCAATGAAAAGATCACATGGGGAAAACTGGGAACTGAGACACCCAAGTACATCATTGAGTCGGATGCCACAATCGTCGCTCCGCTCGTGTTCGCCACGCTGCTGGGCTGGTAACACATGTCCCTGGACTAAACGAGCTGAATCGGGTGCGTCAGAATACGCTGAGCGTTTTGCCCACCAGGACTCATCGTCGCTGAAGCTCTGAACTGACCTTTGAACATGTCACAGACGCACACGTCCTGCAGTGTCAGTCTCCGCGGTGTTCCCGGTCGGCAGTGAATCGTCCAGGAAAACCCGGCCGCCATGTTTGGCCTGATTTGTCGTCGACTGCGTTGCACTCCCGGACGACACTGGCTTTGCCGGCTGCAGATACTGTTTTCGAGCCTGCTTCAGCGTCGCCGCATCGGGAACTGCCGGTACGACGGGTCGAGAAGGGACGACAGTCGCCGGTTTGTTTGCGGGAGCCGCTTTGCGAGGAACATTCGGGACG
>JAFMMM010000539.1 GCA_017859815.1 Planctomycetota bacterium
AACGGGGGGTGGCACCGGCAACGGTGGGTGGCACCGGCAACGGTGATACTCAAGGCTCGATGACCTAACCCAGTTGGACGCACTCATCGGAACTGAAAAACAGCTCGCGAACACGTTTCGCATCAGTAAAATTGCCACCGGCCAGTCGAGCGTCTCAGAACAAAACCTTCGCGCATTCGTGACTTCGGCATTCGCGGCAGTCGAGCGCATTGCTGGCGACGAAAACCAGTACTCCAGGAATATTTTGAGCGCAAGGGTTGGCGAACAAATCGGCGTTGCCGGCTACGACGAATCGTTCATTCCAACTGTCACCGGCGTCTTGATGTCACTGCGGCCAGACGTTGATCAACGGGACCTCACCACGCTTGCAGCCCAATTGCGGGCCAACATCCATGACGACTTCATGGTACAGGCCCATGAACTGTTGGACGCGAGCTGTCACGTGGCCGCACTTGCCATTGCAGGTGGTGTCCTGGAAAATCACCGACGGCTACTGACAACAAGCAGAATACTGAGGTGGACCGAAAACGGACATATCTCAAAGTACAACGACGCACTGCGAAACAAAGCAGAAACCCAATCTGTTTGGTGTCGAATCAAGCGGTTGGCGATCTGAGAAACGAGGCGGTACACGGCAACGGTGCTGCTGTACCTGTCGCCGATGCAGAAGATGCGGTAGACTCATCGAGCGTTTCATTGCCGAAAACCCAACAGAGTCGTCACGTAACAAAGCCGTGAACGGGAGCACTCATTGAGGCGGCAACAGAAATCACAGCCTTCCGTTCGTGCCCGGTTATGGCAAGCGTTCGTCGACAACGCCAGCAACTCGCCCACAGATGAAATCGCAACCTCAAACCCTCGATGCGTACATCGCTGGCTTTCCCCAGGACGTGCAAGAGATCCTGCAAAAGATCCGCCGCATCATCAGCGATGCCGCTCCTGACGCCCAGGAAGCCATCAAGTATCAGATTCCGACCTTTGTGTTGGGCGGAAACCTCGTCCATTTTGCTGCGTTTGCAAAACACATCGGCTTCTATCCGACGCCGTCCGGTATCGAGCAATTCAAAGACGCTCTCTCCGCCTATAAAACCGCAAAGGGTTCGGTTCAGTTTCCTCTCGACTCGCCAATCCCCTACAACTTGATCCGGAGAATCGTCAAGTTCAGAGTGAAAGAGAATCGAGACGAGTCACCGGCAAAGCCAAAGGCGAAGAACCGCTCCAGGCCCTTGTGAGGATCACCGACAAACAACACCGTGTACCAGGGCGGCGAAGTCGGGCCGATTAGCAATTGAGGATTTCTCGCCGCCGCCCAGTGACGGTAGGCGTTCTACGTTGAGCATCTCGCGAGTGAAACATTGTCGATCGCCACACCCGCCTTCTACGCGAAATCATGGTATCTCTATGTCGGAGCGATCGTGTTCACGATGCTCGCGTTGTTTTGCGCAATATTCGGCCCGCTTTTCCTCTTCGACATCATGAAACGCGCAGATGGAAAACCGGGAACGGAGGCCGGCGTTGCAATGTCCATCATAGCCGTTCCAATGTTTCTCATGGCGCTGCTTGGCTGGTTCCACGTTTACGCCCGACGTCAACCTCTACTCCGCATTTGGGAAGAAGGGATTGAGATCAACGTCATCGGCGCTTCAAGCCTCGATGGCACACCCCTGATTCCAAACCTGGTTCGTGTCGCCTGGTTGATCTTTTCGCTGCAGGGATTCAAGAAACAGATTGGCTGGATTCCCTGGGAGATGTTGCGCAACATCGAGGTGGTCGGTCTGCCAATGACCCGATCATTGCGGATTGAAGCAACGATTGCTTACCCAGCTTCTCGAGGAGAAGCGATGACTGCGCGTATGGCCGACAGCATTGCATTCCGCGATGCGGAATTCCAGGAACCACTGGAAGTCATCGCCTCCACTGTTCAGGGATTTTACAATGACCCCGACGCAAGAAGTGCCCTGCCAAGCTTGCACGACTGACCAGAAACACGCAGAACAATCGCAGGAACGCGGAGCCACCCACAGCGCGTTTTCAAATGGAGCATCAACCGCGGCGGCCCGGGTTTTTCATACCTGATGCGGATGAATCGATGTTTCCACAACGCGACAGGAATCACTTCCAACGTTGGCTGTACGTGCCTTTGGCAGCACTTGTTGGGATCACATGCATTCTGATTGGTTACGGAGAATCAGTCGCGCCCATTTCGGAGTCAATCACGTCGCTTTCAGCCCCGGATTCAAATCGCATCACAATTGCTTGCTTCTATGATGACAAGGATTTACCGCCGCTCACATTTGGTTTAAATCCAAACCAATGTGCAAAGATTGTCGGACACCTTCGCAACTTGAAATGGAATAGTCCAGGAGGAGCACTGGCAGAGTTTGGAATGATCCGTCCAGATATTGACATTTTGCTCACGGACGAATCAGGCAACAGCCATACCTACCAGTTGTACTGGACGAACAATTCCTTTGCCGATCAAGATTCCGGTCTGCTTTTTGAGACAACAAACATCTCAGAACTTCGAGGCGAGATCACATTAGTGACGGGGCTGTTTTCTGGACCACAGCCGAAATGAAAAATGCACCACAACGCGATGCACGTGGAGACGCCGACCCCCGGTTTTTGAAGTCACGATCACTTCGACGACCCGATGATCGCGGCCGTTAACCTACAACCATCAACTGCAACTGGCAAAAGGTGGGTAACTGGCAAAAGGTGGGTGGCA
>JAFMMM010000540.1 GCA_017859815.1 Planctomycetota bacterium
TCGCCGCCATTGTCAGCACAGCCTTCGCCGCCATTGTCAGCACAGCCTTCGCCGCAACCTGCAGCCTTCAGCCGTGGCCGTCGTCCGAGTGCTTTGCGAATGCGCTCCATGAAGCCGGGCTTGTAGGTCTTGCACGATTCCCCACAGCCATCGCCGCCGTTGTCAGCACAGCCATCGCCGCCGTTGTCAGCACAGCCATCGCCGCCGTTGTCGGCACAGCCATCTTCACCGCATTCCCATTGGCCGACGCATTTCTCGCCGATCTTTTTCGAGCTCTTTTTGGGGGAAGCAACACATCGTGTGCGGGGACCGCAACCCATACCGAGCGCTGATCGGAGACGAGAGAGGAATCCGGGTTTATACCCGCATCCCTCGCCGCAGCCGTCACCGCATCCCGCGCCTTCACCGCAGCCATCGCCGCCATTGTCGGCACAGCCGTCGCCGCCAGTTCCACCATCTGCGCAGCCGTTGCCACACGGGGTTTCATCGCCCGGAAGTACTGTTGCGGGGATGGAGACCGTCTTGTATCCGACGTCGTAGCAGGTCTTCTTGATGTCAACGAAGCTGACAATGTGCTTCGGCTGACCCTTTCCATTTGTGTCGCTGCACCCTTCCGTGGTGCACGACTGTTCGCCCGCGTGCAGGGCCGCCGCGAGGACGACCATTGCCGCGAGGCCCGAGTACATTCTCATACCTTGATCTCCATATCTGGTGAGAAGAAAATTTCGATACTAACTGAAAACCACCTAACCTCACCAAATGGGAATGATTTGCTGAGGCTCGGTGTTGGGAGGTGGATTAAATTAGAAGTCAACACAGAATCGTGCTCCGACGATGTCGTATTTCGCACTGTCGATCCGGGTGTCAATGACCCCGTTGATATAGTTGAACTGCAGACGGGCGTTTTGATTCCAGTACCAGTTCACCCCAAGAGTGAGACTTTCGCCGACGCCGCCGTCGATGTCTTCGTCTGTGAGATCCGCGTACGACCAGCGTGCTGCAATCTGCCACGCACCCCAACCGGCTGCTGTGCCATCGTCACATGTGTTGACGAGGAAGAAGTTTTCGAAGGGTTTGATCCGTCCCAGCTGGCCGGAAGTTCGGCTCCACGGCATGTGTTCGCCGGTGAGGAAGTAGGAGACGTAGGCGTAACCACCCCAGAGGTACAGATCATTGGCCCCGTTGTCCCGATTCATCCAGTTCTGTTCGACCTCACCAACAATTTGCAGTGGACCGAGGTTAAGGACTTGTTCGAGGCCCAGCAGGCGGTAGTTTTGCGCGAATTCAATCCGGTCTGTATTGAGCCAGCGGCTGGACAGGCGGCCTTCCGGTCGAGTTCGGAAGCGTGCCACGTTCGGTGCGTCGCCTTTGCCGCTTCCATCCGGCCATGCTGACGTACCAGACACCGCCCAGTGGTAATAGCTGCGACCCCCGGTGGAGTCGTCATACCATGGTGTGGATGCAAGACGGCCAGCGAGCTCCAGCTGCAGCATGTCGCTGATATAGCCCTGATCATCCTGAGTCTTTTCGCCGTTGTAGACGCCGTAACGCCAGTTCCAGACTTCATCAGGGCTGTATCCATAGGCCGCAATGCCAAGGCGTCGGGCGTCCTCGTTGAAGGCCTCCACGATGAATGGTCGTTCGAGAAAGACGTTGTAACGCGAGCTGTTGATGTGATCGAGGCCGTAAGGACGCTTCTGATTCCCAATCAGCAGCGTCTGAAAAACTGGCAGATCGTTGAACCCGATGTAGATGTCGCGGTATTCCGCGTCGTTGGGATCAGCAAACTCCATTTCAATTTTGTATTCCATATTGTCACGAATCTTGCCCTTGACACCGAATCGATTTCGACGCCAGACAAAACGGTCCTGCGGATCCCCGCCTTCGAGTCGTTCAGAGGCTGCGTTGGCTTGCGGAATTCCCCAGTAGTCACCGTGGATTCGTCCGGAGATGATCATTGAGGTGTTGGAAGAACCATCTTTGATGAAGTAGTCATCAAACGTTTCCTGCATGTTGGTCTGAACTTCCGTCAGCTCAATCCAATTGTTTTCGAGGCCATCCAGACGCTTTTCAAGGTTTTCGTCGATTCGGCGTGAATAAGACACGGCCTTACCGCTATCGGAGGCTGTCGATGAAGATTCCAGCTCACGAATTTTGGCTTCGGCAGCGTCGAGACGTTCGATCAGCTGCCCCATCTGAGATGGAGCAATCGAGTCATCCGAAATCAATTCGCATTGCGAGGCCATGAGCAAGACTGCCACTGCCGAGTAGGCGAATTCATTCAACATTGTCACTGTTCTTTCAGAGTGGTTCTTCGTTCTTCATCATTAGCACGGTGAGAGCGGTTGTGCGCTTTCCCCACATGTCACTGATCGATCGAAATTGCCGTCTGTTTTATTAAGAATGGTCTTCCTGATGATTCAGGTGCGATCTGTGGTTGCGGTCATTTCGGTTGTTCCGAATTGGTAAACATTGCGGGCTGCCCTGCGTGGTTGTGACGCTCTGAATGCTGAGTGCGGCAGAATCTGCCGAAGCGGGGGGCAGTGAGACGGCAAGCGAGCAGCTATCGCTATTCCGGCTGAGAACCAGAGTCTGTGCCTTCGACGATCCGGCTGACCGTTCGGATCGCCTTACCGGTGCCACCCACGGTTGCCGGTGCCACCCACCGTTGCTGGTGCCACCCACCGTTGCTGGTGCCACCCACCTTTTGCGGTGCCACCCACCGTT
>JAFMMM010000154.1 GCA_017859815.1 Planctomycetota bacterium
AGATGCTTTCGGCCAACTTTGAGCAGGAGTAGCAGGGCAACCGGGAAAATCAGGTAGAATTGTTCTTCTGTTGCCAGTGACCAGTAATGAAGAAGTGGCTGTTGTTCCGCTGCATTGCCGAAGTAATCTGTCGTGCGCCAAAGGAATACATTGGAAGACAGAAAGGTCTCGGTGAATGCAAGGCCTCCGGCATCCTGATATTCAGACGGTAAAAGCAGAAACCATCCGACCAGCAGCGAAAATGCGGTGACCACCAGTTTGGCAGGAAGAATCCTGCGTATCCGCCGCAAAAAAAACTGTCGGAACGAAAACTGACCGGACAGCATTCCGCGGCAGATGATCCCGGTCATCAAATAGCCGGACAGCACAAAAAAAATGTCGACGCCAACAAAGCCACCGCTGAAGGCTACTCCGCTGTGGTTGAGGATAACGAGGGTGACAGCTAACGCCCTTAATCCATCCAGTTCAGCCCGGTATTCGCCGCTTTGCGCGGTATTCACCACCAATGGACTCGGCTCAGTTGATGACATTCGTGGATCGCTTTTTTTCGAAGAGGGGTAGGTACTGCCGTTGAAAACGAGATGGCGGGATACCGTCTTTCGCGGATTGATCAGGTGATGCCAGTCTGTCATGCAACGGTCTCTGGTCTGGTCATTCTGATTCTACAGGGACAATCGCATGACTTAAAACTCGACCTCTGTCAGGGAAACACCTGCCAGGGCTGAACGGCTTGAGATTTTCCTTGAAGCGGAACCGGCATACAGGCCCGACAGCGAAAGACATCGGAAACGGCTGCGTATGTGTCGGGGCCGATGATCACCTGCCCCGGGGCCGCTACCGTTGATTCCAGCCGACTGGCAACATTGACAGTATCACCAATCACGGTGAAGTCCTTGCGGGATTCGCTGCCGATATCTCCCATCACGACTGGTCCGGAATTAATCCCAATCCGCATCGCGATCTGTGGCCTGTTGGAAATCTGATTCAAGCGTTCCAGTTCAGCCTGCATCTCCAGGCCGGCGCGCACGGCAGCGATCGCATGCTGGTTGATGGCAAGTGGTGCACCAAAAAACGCCATCATGCCATCGCCCATGAATTTATCGATCGCTCCGTAATGCCGAAACACGACGATGTTCATGCGATCCCAGATTTCATTGAGAAGAGTCACAACATCTGCCGGAGGTATCGTTTCGGACATTGCGGTGAAACCCTTCAAATCGGCAAACAGTACGCTGACATCGCGTTCTTCAACCTGCATTGCTGTGTCGGGAGAATCCGATCGCTGGATAATCTGTTCGACGACTGAAGGAGAAAAGTACCGCGACAATCCATCGCGTCGATTTTGCTCCCGCACCACTGCTTCACGCATTGCCGCCTGCTGGATGGCAACGGCGGAAAAAAGTGCGACTGTGGACAGGATTTCAAGATGTTCCGAAGTGAACTGATCCTGCGGGTTGTTGGTCTCAACATAAATCACGCCGCTGACGGTCCCTCTGTTGTAAAGGGGGACACAGACAGCTGACTGAATATTCATCATTCCGATGCTCGCCGAGGCGTCGATGTTTTCAGTGTCGTCGATCAGCAGGGCAGATTCCTTTTCAACCGCCTCGCGGATGATACTGCTGCTGACACGAACGGGATCCCTGCCCTCGCTGCGACTGACCCGGGGGACAATTTTGCCGCTTTCATTTCGCAGGGCCACCATGCCGGAACGTGCGGGAACGCATTCAAAAACGGTCTGCAGAATTCGTCCCAGCATGTCGTTGAGGTCGGTGCTGGAAACAAGTGATTCGCCGATGAGGTGGAAGAGCCGAGCCTCGCTGGAGACGACGAAGAGATCTTCATCGTGTGCATCATAAAGGCCGGAAGCCGTATCAGACGGGTCCGGCACTTTCATCGCCCGACTCATCTTCGCCATATTCATGGCGCCGCGAACCTGCACGTTTCCGATGTCCCTGGTGTCCACATTGACATCGCCGTCGATCAGATTTGCGAGATTCAGCCCGCTCTCTCCGTGATCTCGATTTCCTTCGGCTTCGAAACGCATGGAGAATGCGCCGAAGCGGATCGTGTCGCCGAACTTTAACGGTGGCGAAGTCTGGACCCGCCGGGAATTGACGAATGTGCCGTTGCGACTGAAGTTGTCATGAACGATCCAGCCCTCGTCGGTCAGTCGGAAAACTGCGTGATTCCGTCCGACTCCACTGCTGCGTGCCGGGACGACAATGTCGCACTCGATCGATCTGCCAACGGTCGCCTCGTTGAGATCGACCACGCGGTTGACTGTTTGGCCCTCGATCTCGTAACTGATCCTGAACCATGAGGAACTGGATGCCACGAATATGCTCCCTGAAGTCCACATCCCTGCGGCACGACGAATTTGCCGATCATCGTTGACGCCGATCCCGAAGCTGCGAGTGCAATTCCGGCGCCATACCGGGGCATTCTTCGGTCAGCTGACATCGGCGACACTGAAACACAGTGAGGCTGCTCCTGCGACAGGAGTCTGTCGGCGAGTGAACCCCGAGTCTACCAATTTTCGTCTGAGAACGCAGACAGGTTTTGATCGAGGCGCCTGAATCCGCGAATGCGTTCGCAATCTCAGCGATCGTCCTTTGTCGCATGCGAAACAGCTTCGGTGGGCGAGGGTCAGGGGCCGTGGAACCAATTCCGGAAGACGCCAGGTTCGCCGACGAATTGCTGGTCGGTACTGTTACCGAGAGGGATGGAGTATGCCAGTCCAGGTGTTCAATCCGTACCCAGTTCAATGTTGGTCCCGATGACCAGATTCAGCACATCGATATTCCGGCCCATGATTCCAATGCAGCTGCTGCCTACAGTGATGGCGTCCGAGTGAATCTCCATCGCTGCCGGATGGAAACCCACAGTCACTGGCGGTTATCGTCTGCAGGCAGAGAGTCATATCCCAGTGCGGCCCGCAAATCTGCTTTGGCCTGATGAAACAGCAGCAGAGCATCCACAAGCTTCTGCGCGGATTCTGCGGCGTACTGTTCGCGGAGGGTTACTTTCAGCAGATCCGATAATCCCGCTTCCAGATTTTCTCGTTCTCGACTGGCCAGATCTTCCGCCAGCCGGACGGCTTCCCGCGACTGCTGAACCTGCAGGAAGGCGGCTTCCAGTGCGATGTCTGCCGACTGAACTTCGACGGTGATTTTGTCGGAGACCATTCGTTGTTTTGCCGCGACCTGAGCCATTTTTCCCTGCAGAACAGCCATCTTTCCGCGTGCTTTTCGTCGTTGCACAGGAACTTCCAGAAACAACCCCGCCTCAAGTTCAAATCGGGACTTGTCACGTTTACTGCTGCTGGGAGCACCGATGTCCTGCGAAGCAGCAAGAACTGCATCGAGGCTGGGCAGAGTCAAATTCTCTGCCTGAGAGTATTCCACGCGAAGCATTGTCTGTTCGAGGGCGATGGCTCTCAATTCCGGACGCTGCTGCAGCGCCATTTGAATCTCTGCAGGTGTTGCCGCAGGATCGTGGCGATCACCAGCGGGCTGTGGCAGGTCCGGCAGAATCGCAATTGTCGGGACCGATGGTTCGCCCCGTTCATTCCTCAGGAACAGAGAAAGTTTTGCAGCCGACTGGTCCAGCTTGCGTCTGGAATCGGCCAGTCTGGATTTTCGTTCAGCGATCAAACGCAGATTATCGGTGAGTTCCGGCGGGTCGATCAACCCGGCGTCGACCTGACTTTTGATTCGGCTGCTGCGTTCCTCTGCCAGCAACAGGATTCGTTCGGCAATGTGAAAACTCTCGCCGGCCGCAACCCATTGCCAGTATGCATAGGACGCCTCGCGCACGAACTGAATCAGTTGAGCCTGAATCTGTGGTTCTGCCAACTGTTGTCCGTACTGAGCACTCCACAACGCGGAACGACGAGCGTCGACATCGACGTTTTGCAGCAGTGGCAGGCTGATGCCTGCCTTGAATTCGCCGCCGTCATTTGTCTGTCGTTCCAGGTACCACGGTTGAAAGTCTCCACGTCCAACTCGATAGCCGGCAAACGCTTCCCCGCCGGAGTAGATGGGGGCATTCACACCAAGGCTCTGACGATGCGTCTGGTAATATCCGGTGGCACTGTTTTCGCTGCTTCCCTTGAGCTTCACATCGAATTCGCCGGCCGCTGCCAGTTGTTCGCCGCGGGCGATTTCACGGATCAGAACAGCTTGCTGTAACAGTGGATAATTCTGGCTGACAGAAGAAATGACAGTCTGTAAGTCCAGCACGGGTGCGGCAGAGGCATCCGGTTGAGGAGTCGAATTCGCCGCCTCAGTGTCACTCGGCTCCGATTGTGATTCCTCGCCCACCTCGTCGGCTGCAGTCGCAGTTGGCTCGACAGCAGGCGTGTCGACAGCATTCGGCGTGTCAGCAGCAGTTGTGTCGTCAGCCGGCAGTGTGGAAGCCCGGGCATTCGGTTCTGCCTGCTCTGCGTGAATCTGGTCGGCACTCATCACCGGCGACTGCGATGAATCTTCCGTGGCGGACTGCCAGTAAGTGTTTTCTGCCGGATCATCCGTCAGGCTGACGGAAAACGACTGTGGCCCGGCGCATCCCGCGGCAAGCAGTACAGTTCCGATGAACCAACACCAACGACAACCCATGTTCCAATCCCTGCCCGTTTTCCGTCACGGAGATTCCGCGTGATACGACCTTCGGCCTGACTCCGGCGTATCGTTGTCTTCGGCAATCTGCAGGGCTCAGGCCGGGGAAACGGCCAGGTGAATAATCCGTACGGCCGATTTAACACGTTCGACCGTTGTTTCCTTTGCAACCGAAACATTTTACCCATCTGCCCCTGCTTCACAGGGGTGCTGCACGCGGAGACGGATGGGGGTGGTGGCATCGCATTTGAGAGCGCGGACGGGCAACGCGGCGAGGCTTACTGCTTGGGCGGCTTGGGAGCTTTGCTCTTCTCGCCGGGTTTCTCGTCGTCATCGGGGGTGAGGACCGGCGGGAAACTGTTGAGCTGTCTCCAGACTTCCCACCACAACGGCACCTGCTCCAGCAGTACCCAGCCATTGGCCCGAACGCCCTGTCTCAGATAGCGATCATCGGGCCACTGCTGATCGGTCTGCGATGGGCGGACCAGGATCCGAAATTTGCCCTGACCATCGTCTGTTGCGTCAACGGAAACCACCTCGCCGCCGAAGGTTCCCACGGCGACCGACGGCCAGCCGGAGAACTGCACTGCCGGCCAGCCTTCGAATTGCAGGCGGACATGGTCTCCCTGATGCACCAGCGGCACATCATTGCCTTTCAGCCACACCTGTACTGCGCGGTCTTTGGTTTCCGGGACGATAGTGCAGATGGGATCCCCTTCTTTCAAAATGGACGATCCGAAGTTCGGTGTGATCTGAACCATATATCCGTCCAGTGGAGCCATCAGCAGTTGATTGGACTGAACTGCCACTTTGCGTTCCATCTCACGCAGTTCCTTTTCCGCTTTGGCAAGTTCACTTTCAGCCTTGGCAATTTCCCCTTCGGCTTTTGCAGCGTCACTGAGGGCTTTCTGGTACAGCCCATGGGCGTAGTCGATATCGACCTGGGCTTTGCGGATGTAGGCCTCCCGATCCCGTCGTTTCCCCTCAACTTCCATTCTTGCAGATGCCAGATCGGCTTTTGCTTTGCGAACATATGACTCGGCGGCCTGCAACTTCGCTTCCACTTCCTGGACCTTTTGCAGGGAGATATTTCCTCTCGCCTGCAACTCCGACAGCCTGGCGTATTCCTGTTGCAGCTGTGGTACCGCAGCCTGTTCGACAGACAGCTGCTCGCTGACGGATTCCAGCTTTTCCACTGCGGCAGAGACATAGGCATCCTGTGCCGCGGTGACGTCCGCCTTCACCTGAGTGTAAGTCTGCTCCTGTTTGGCGTAGACGTCGACAAGTCGAGTCGACGCATCGAAGCTGTCATTGGCTGCGTGAATCTGCTCCCGGGCAGTTCGAACAGTTTCCTCTGTATGCTCGAGCTGCTGCTGCAGTCTCAGTGCATATCCTTCATCGAGGTCACGAATTTCTGCGATCAACTGGCCTCTGGTTACTCGAGCGTTCTCGACGATGCCCTCGCCCCAGCGAACAATTCGTCCTTTGATTGGAGATTCAATAATCTGTTGTCGCTCCCGGGGCGCATAGGCGATGACATTTCCGCTGCCTCGAACAGACTGTTGCCACGGAGCCCACACCAGAATCAGCGATGTCAGAATCAGCCCGGCAAAGAGCACCTTTGCGATGCGTCCGGCGATCCGTGACGAACGCGCCAGACGCAGAGCCGGCAACAGTGTTTCGTCGTACGCCGCCGGGCACAGCATGGTGTGCCGATGCGATGATGCCGATGCCGCCTGGGCGGGCATCCGGGGAGGACTGTGGATGGTTTCCGGGGACATCAGTTTACCCCTCGTCCGGAGAGTTCAGTACGGCGTGAGATTCCTGCAATCTCTCCAAGGTGAATTCGTCGTGAAAGCACCGATGCAATCGATTCCCGACCAGTCACTGTGATCAGTGTCCACGGCTGTGAGGAATCCGTCAGCAGTTCAAGAAGTGGCTGACACTCCTGCTCTGGAATGGAATCCAGCAGCCCGTCGATCATCAACAGGTTGGGTGATCCTGCAATCGCCCGCGCCAGCATCAGCTTCCGCTGCTGGTTGGAGCTGAGGGGGAAGCCGCTGGTATTGATTCGCGTATCCAACCCCTCCGGAAGCTCCAGAATCTGATCCAGCAGGCCAACCTGGTCCAAAGCCACTCGCGCCTCTTCAGCATTGACGTCCGGGCGTTCGAGGTGCACGTTCTGCAGTACGGTACCTTCGAAAACTTCGATATCACGCAACAGTACTACTGATCGCCGCAGCATGTCCGGACGAAGTTCCCGAGGATCAATCCCATCGATTTCGAGGTAGCCCTGTTCGGGTTTGCGTAAGGCATACAGAAAGTCCAGCAGCATGCTTTTCCCACTGCCGCTGGGACCGCACAACGCAACACGCTCGCCCGCTGCGATCTGCAAATCGAGATGATCAAAAAGTCGACTGCCAGCGGAGCCGCGATGGACCACCTGACGAAAAGAAACTGCTGACGGGGATGGTGTCTGCGGTGACAGCATGCCATCCTGTCGCTCCATCGGCAAATCGAACAGTTGCCCCAGCTTGTCGACAGCGGCAAGCATGTCGTAGAAGCTCTCCATGTGCTTACCCAGCTTGGCAAACGATCCGACGATCACGGTGACAATCAATTCCGCCGCAACCAACTGGCCTAAAGTCAGTTCGCCGGAGATCACCAGCCAGCCTCCCAGACCAAGCAGAGCCGTGCTGGCGATTGCCTGCAATCCAAGAGAAAATAAAATCTGTCGCAGCAGGATGTGGAAGTGATGCCTGCGGGCAGTCAGATAACCATGTATCAAATGGTCCGTACGACCCAGGGCAAACTGCGGCGCACCGTAGTAGCGGAAGGAAATCGGACAACCAGACAGATCTTCCAGCCAGGCAGCCACCTGATATTTCAGCTTTGATTCCTTGATGCTGGTCGCAATCGCTCCACGACCCAGAACGAAGATGACGAAGGTGATCATTGCCAGCAGGACAACGTCAAAACCCAGAAGCCATGGGTGATAAAACCCCAGTACGGCCATGCCGACCAGCGTATTGACAACGACAGAGATCCCGTCCAGCAGCAGGCCCGCCGTAAACTTCTGAACGGTGACGACATCGAAAAATCGATTCACCAGTTCACGCCCCGGCTGGCCGTCCACCGCTTCAGCCTGCACCCGCGGCAGCCGAAACGCCAGATCTGTTGCCACTCGGGCAAACAGCCTGCGCTGAATGATTTCCGCAACCCACGTCTGCAAGCCGCGGATGGCCGCCTGAAACATCAGGAATGCAAGCAGCAGCAGTGACAGCACCAGAATCGGCTGAAGCAGTCGGCCAAAGGTGACCGTGCTGACCAGGGCCTCAATGGCCAGCGGCGTCGTCATCGCCAGAGCACCACTGACGACTGCGAAAATGATCACGATGCGAACATCGGCCGCCTCCGGAAGCAGCAGGTTCCTGGCCCGTGAGATTGGTGTCGAAAATTGACCAGCGGACTCTTCCACCAGCTTTCCCGACAATTGTGGCTGCAGCAGTACGCACTCAATTGACGTGTTCGGTTCGGGTCTTTGCAGCAGACTTTTCAGCTGCCGTCGGGAGACAAGGAGACGGGATGGTTCAGAGCTGTGATTCAGAACCGCAACCTTGCGGCCTCCCGTTGCAGAAACCCCAATCCAGTCACCCGTTTCGGGCAAACGGATGATCAGCCGGCCGCCCTCCCGAACCAGATCATAAATCTGCTTGTGAGCACAATTGATGGAACGGCACTGCATGCCGAGGCTTTGACACGATTCCAAAACCCAGCGACGCCACATGTCGGACGGCTGTCCCGGCCATGCAACCTGCGACTCCGTCAACGTGCGGTGAATTCGCGACTGCACGGAAGCCTGATCGCCTTCCACAGCGAATTGCTCAACCACCCACGTTGCAGCATCGACTTCCGCGTTGGGGTCTTCTGTATCGACTGTGGTAAGGCGTTGTGAAATCATGATGTTTCCCAGCGAGTGGGAGCTCGCCGATACTGCGAACTAACGCGATGGTGTGCGAAATGCTATACGCGAAATCTGTGTCGTCAATTGAAATTCGCAAGTTGGTGTCTTTGCTTGTTATCGTCAACCTGCTCCGGCATCCTGAGTCAGACCGCAAGACTCGCCAACGAAGAAATTGTTGCCCAAGGCGGAAATCTGTCCCTGGGAAATCATGTCAGCGAGGGGATATTCCTGAAGATGCAGTGTTTTCACGCAAAAAACCGTGCTTTCTGTCACCAATTGGGTTCTGTGCGGACCGATTCTGCGTCGACAGGACGGACCGATCAATTTTGGAAATCGCAGTCATTACGAAGGAATCCTGAGACAGGAAACAGAGCATGAAGATGATTCCCATTCTGGCTGTGCTGCTGTTTGGGCAGATCGCCGTGTCAGCAGAGCTGCCGAAAGTCGTTCTGGTTGGTGATTCCATTCGGCTGAGCTACGCAACGATTGTGGCGAAGCAATTGAGTGGCCAGGCTGAGGTCATTAGCGCGAAAGCCAATGGCGGGGACAGCAGGCGAGTCCTGCAGGGGTTGCAGGAGTGGGCGATCCGGCCGCAGCCGGATGTGGTCTGTTTCAACTGCGGCATCCATGACACAAAGAAGTTCACGGCCAACGGCAGTTTTCAGGTGGGTTCTCAGGACTACGAGAAGAACCTGCGACAGATTGTGAATCGAATTCGGGAAAGCACTCAGGCGACTGTGATTTTCATCACCACGACTCCTGTGCTGGACGCAGCGGCAGCGGCAGCTCGCCGGGGTCGTGATTATCAGCTGTTGCATTCCAGTGTGCAGCAATACAACGGGATTGCGATAAGAGTGATGCGGGAGCTGGATGTTCCGATGATCGATCTGTACGACCGGTTCAATTCCGGTCACCCCGCTCTCGACACTTTGCTTGGAAACGACGGTCTGCATCTGACAGCGGCAGGTCAGCAGCTGGCAGCCGAGATGATTTCTGCGGGAGTTCGTAAGGAGTTGCGAAAACGGACTGCAGCAACCGACGAACCATGAGGTACAGGATCGACCGTGCCGATCTCTCGGGGCGGATCTTTGCTGTCGGTCGGAAAATGTGAGTGTTACCAGAGTTGCCTGCTCGGCGCTGCAGGTTTCAACGCATCCCATAGCGCGACAGACTGCGGCTGCTGAGCGCGAATCCAGCGGACGTGGCAGCGAGCCGTGTCAGGACAATCCGCAAAAAAAATCAGCGTCAAGACCGGTTGATCATGACGCTGATTCTATTTTTTGAAGAAGCTGCAGCCGGGGGAACATGGCGGAGAAATTTGCAGCAGTTCAGGCTGACAAGTCTGATTCACATACTGCTGATTCCCGAATCGCCACCGCTGCTGTCCGTTTCAGTTTTTGTTGCGTTTGGGGCGTTTTTGTTCGCTGTCGTCCCCCTGCGGGCTGCTGACAGCCTCCTGATACTGTTGGAGTGTGGCGGCAATCTCTGCATCCTGCGGAGCATATGCAACTGCTTTTTCCTGCCACGCGACGGCCACATCGGGCCGACCCTGCTCGAAGAAAATGCGTGCTGTTGTGTCAAGGATACTGGGGTCTTCTTCTTTGGTCAGTTCGGCCGCCTGTCGCGCTGCTTTCAGGGCAAGATCCAGGTCGCGATATTCCTGCAGTTCAGCGGCGATTGTCCAGGCAACTTCATTCAGCAGGTTGGGATTGTCGAAGTTCTCATCAATCACCACTGCGGCATAGCTGTTGTATTCCTGTTCCATTTGGCCGCCTTTCAGCAGGCGCAGTCGAGACATCTGCAGGGACGTGCGCAGGCGAGCATCATCCTGATAGTTATTCATCAGCCGATCGAGGATTTTCACGGCACCAGCAAAATCGCCGGCTTCGACTGCCGCACCAATTTCCGTGTTGGCGCTGTCAAATGCCAGTCTGACCTTTTCTTCTTCAAGCATTTCCTCGCGATAGGCGGTCGTGTCCCAGGTACCGTTGACGACCTGATTCAGGGGTTCGTCGATTTCCATGGGATGTCCAATCCATTCCACGTTTCCGGTGGAGCCGACGATGAAGGCACAGGGAATTCCTGATCGACCAGCGGCTTGCATCCAGGCGGCGCCGGTTTCGGTCCCCTGATCGCGAGCGATGGTATATGTCAGCATCTCAGACCAGTTCTGACCGGCCTCTGTCGCCTGGCGATTCATAAACGCGTCCACGGTTGGTGCGTCTTCGTCAGTGATTCCGATGAACTGCACTTTCTCGGAGTATTGATCCTGCAGTGCGCTGATGTGCGGCATGCTTTGCAGGCATGGTCCGCACCATGTCGCCCAGAATTCCACGACGTAGACGTTGCCCTGTTCAAAATCTCCAACAGGCGCTCCCTGAACAACGGCTGCCAGTGACAGTGCCGGAGCCTTGTCGCCGACCGTCAGTTTCCTGAGTTGTCCCTGATCAGGTGCCGGTTGGTCCGGTTTGGCTTCGGCTGCGGGCACAACTTCAGGCTGGGTGTCTGAGACGGCGATGTCTGGTGTTCCCAGACCCGGATCGGCATCTGTAACTGGTGCTGCAGACTGATCGGAACACCCCACAAAGATCAACGACAGTCCAAGACAGGCCGAAAGGGACAGCTTTTTCATATTGGATTTCCTCAGAGTCCGGCAAATTGAAAGCACGGGCAGAATGCAAATCAGTTCTTTGATCCGGTCGCACGATTCCTGATTGCTTTTGGCATGCAGTGCATCACGCGGCTGACAGCAGACCGGGGCTCAGGCCGTGTTTGGAAGCCTGCGGCCATCACCAGCGTTCGCCGAAGTCTTTGCGGGGAGAGCTTATGGGTCGGCGGAGGGGCATTTGCAACGCTGGTGAAATCCTGGCACAGGATTCTCGACGGGCAATCAGATTCCCGGGGATCAGCGAGAGAATCTGCGGCGTCGAGTGCGGCAAGACGGGTCATAGGGTCTGAATTCACTGGCCAGACCCTGTTTGTCGCCGAATTCGGTCCTTGAACTTCCGGAG
>JAFMMM010000541.1 GCA_017859815.1 Planctomycetota bacterium
TCTTACGATCCTGATTCCGTACTTCTTTTGCATCACGGAACTCATCTGCCTGATCTGCCCTGAAGGTTATCGCGACCACCGCAAGCTGGACCGAGCTGCCTACTTCATTGTCGGGATGGGATGCCTGTTCGTCATTGGAACGCTGCTGCTCGTCTGGATTTTAGTGAACAGTTTCTAACGTCGGCTGCGATTGCACGGCAATTCGTCCGGACATCATCAGGAATTGAAGAAAGCGAACTTTCAGCAGCCCTTCCGCTGACAGTCTGCCCCCTGCAGTGATTGCAGTTCCGGGAAGCACTCATTGTCGAATACAGGTCAACGGCCCTGTCCACCCGCAGCCGCCACGGAAACCGTTCCAATCGCATCCCACCGAAATCGGATTGAACGCCGTCAGATCACCTGATATCTTCGCAGGGTGGCAAAGCACCATCCGGCAGTTTCTGTTCGTCTGGCTGATGCCATTCCTCTTCCCCTCCCTCCTGCCAGGTCGCCGCTGATGAACACAATTTTCCGTGTGATCACGCCCTGCCCGAAGTCCCCAACATCATTCGGGCGTTCCATCCGAAACTGCGTTGCATTTGTCGCTGCAGTCATGTTGTCCATCGGGACCAGCAGGACAAGTGCCGATGATCCTGCAGCGACAGAAGTCACAAACCTGTCGCTGCTGATCGACACTGCCATCGATCAGCAAAATCAGGCCGCTGGTGTTCCGGTGGTGGAGCAGGCAACACCCGAAACAATTCTCCGTCGCACAACCCTCGATCTTGCCGGTCGAATTCCGACAGCGCGAGAGCTGGACTGGTACCTGGCCCAACCTGAAGCACAGCGTCGACAACTGCTTGTGGATCGGCTGCTGGCGCTGCCGGACTTCGAATTTCATCTCCGCAACAGTCTTGATGAGATGTTGTTACCGGAGCATCCCAACGACGGAGAGTTTCGCGAGTATCTGCTGACAGCGGTTCGCGACCGCCGTCCGTGGAGCAGGATGTTCCAGGAAATGATGCTTGCCGAACCTGCGGAGGGATCGGAAAAGGGTGCCGCTCAGTTTTTGCGGACTCGCATTCGGGAACTGGACGACCTGACGAATGACACGGCGGTCAAATTCTTCGGCGTCAACATCAGCTGTGCGAAGTGCCACGACCACCCGCTGGTCGCCGACTGGACTCAGGATCATTACTACGGCATGCAGGCATTCTTCAACCGCACCTATTCCTCAAAAAAGAACCAGCTTCTTGAGAAGCCTTTCGGTAATGTGCGGTTCAAGACCACTGAGGGTGAGGATCGGGACGCGACGATGATGTTCCTGACCGGACAGGTGATTGCCGACCAGACACCGGAATTCACCGAAGAAGAACGCAAGCAACTGGAGGAAAAGGTCCGCAAGCTGGAACGAGAGGACGATGCGGAAACAGTGCCGGTCTCATTCAGCCCTCGTCGGGCACTGATCGAGGCAGCTTTGGCAGACACCGAAGAGCTCTTCTTCGCTCGCAACATTGTCAACCGGACATGGGCTCGACTGCTGGGAACGGGCATCGTGGATCCACCCGACCAGATGCATTCCGGCAACCCGGCCAGCCACCCGGAACTGCTGCGGTCTCTCGCCCGGAACCTGATCTCAACCGATTACGACCTGCGTCACCTGATTCGCGGCATCGTGCTGAGCCAAACCTATTCCCGATCCAGCCGCTGGACGTCCCAGTCTCCGCCCCCCGCCGCTCAGTCATTTGCCGTTGCGGCTTCGCGAGCACTCACACCACGGCAGCTGGGCGCATCCCTGTTGATCGCATGCCGCAGTGCAGAGAGTTGGCCCACGGTGGAGCAAACGCGACAGCAGCCGGAAGACTGGCTGAAGCGTCGTACTGATCTGGAGAACCAGGCCAACGGTTGGATGCGGGAGTTTGAGCAGCCCGGAGAAGACTTTCAGATCGCTGTCGATGAAGCGTTGTTTTTCAGTAATAACCAGCGAGTCCAGACCGACCTGCTGCGTGATAGTGGCGACCGCATCACCGGGAGTTTGAAAGCGGCCCAAACACCGCAACTGAAGGCCCGGCAGTTGTGGCGAATTGTGTACAGCCGCGATCCGGACGATGAAGAGCTTCAGGCCGCAACAAACTGGCTGACTGGTGCAGACGAGCAGCAGTTGCCCCGAATCCAGTCGCTGGTGTGGGCGGTACTGGCCGGAACGGAATTTCGATTTAATCACTAAGCGACCAGTCTGCAGCCAACACCTTATGAAGACGTGTGCGACTGATTGAAACGGTGACAAGTACGAATTTTTTGTGACTGGAACTGACCGATGACAATTCCTTTGCAGACAGCAGCGCAGCCAGATCTGACCTCCGCCGGCCTTTCGCGTCGTGGATTTCTGAGCGGGGCAACGATTGGTGCCGGTGGTTTACTGGCAGCCGACATGCGAACGATCAATCGACTGCGAGCCGAAGATATTGCCGGTCAGCTGCGTCGCGGCGAGAAGCATGTGATCCTGCTCTGGCTGGCTGGCGGTGCAAGTCAGTTGGAAACGTGGGATCCCAAACCCGGCGCAAAAAACGGCGGGCCATTTGGAGCGATCAGCACCAACGTGGCCGGCATCGAAGTCAGCGAACTGCTGCCTCAACTGGCACAGCGGATGCACCAGACCGCAGTCATTCGCTCACTGAACACAAAAATCGCCGATCACGGACGCGGTGCCGACCTGATGGAGCGAGGTCGTCT
>JAFMMM010000155.1 GCA_017859815.1 Planctomycetota bacterium
CCACCGCATCTCATCCGACGAGGAAATCGCCCCCGATATGGTGGATGGCACCAAGAGAGGAGAGAGAGGAGGATGTGGTGGATGGCACCTTGGAGAGGGGGGAGGGGTGAGAGCTGAGCATGGGGCGATGAGTTGTCGCAATTACGCTCACTGGTGGTTAGGATACAGATGTCTGGCGGGGGGAATTTACAAAGCAAAGTAGAGGACCATTCCGTGCATGGTTTCGCTTCCCGTAATCAGCAATCTGCCCTTAGTCGCGCCAAAAAATCCCGCCAATCCCGCCGGTTGGGCAATTCGTCACATCACCTCAATCGCTCAGCTGCTTCGAGATTCCCTGATGGCCGTTCTTATCTTTGCGTTGTTCGTTTCGCTCAGTTTGATTCACCAGACCGGCGCGGCCTTTGGACAATCCAGCACGTTTTCGCTGGACGTGCTGCCCGTTCTTTCGGATCGCTGCTTTCACTGTCATGGTCCGGACCCAGAGAATCGAGAGGCGGACCTGCGGCTTGACGTCGCCGAATCATCAGACGGAACCCGTGGTGCCCGCGAAGTCCTTCAGCCCGGCTCACCTGAGGGAAGTGAACTCTTGAATCGGATCACCTCGCACGACACTGACGTGGTCATGCCGCCACCGGAATCCGGACGTCAGGCCCTGACCAACGCAGAGATTGACACCATTCGAAACTGGATCGAAGCTGGCGCGGAGTGGGGCAGGCACTGGTCATTTGAGGCACCTCGGCGGACACAACCTCCCCTCCCGGAACTCCACCCGATCGATTCTTTCATACGCGATCGTTTGAAGCGAACCGAGCTGGTGCCATCCCCACGGGCCCAACATCACACAGCTCTGAGGAGGCTGTCTCTGACCCTGACCGGACTTTCACCCACGCCTGAACAGTTAAAAGAATTCCTGAGCGATCCGTCCGGCGAGGCATGGAACGCACACATTGATCGTCTGCTTAACTCTCCTCAACACGCAGAACGCATGGCCGTCTGGTGGCTCGATGCGGCAAGATATTCCGATTCAGATGGATACCAGGCCGACGCCACTCGCCAGAACTGGCCGTGGCGCGACTGGGTCATTGAAGCCTTCCAGGAGAACATGCCCTTCGATCAGTTCACCATCGAGCAATTTGCAGGAGATCTGGTGCCCGAGGCCACCGCGGAACAGATTTTGGCCACCTGCTTTCATCGAAATCACATGACGAATGGCGAGGGCGGTCGCGACCCCGCGGAATCCCGAGTCGATTACGTCATCGATCGTGTG
Source organism: Planctomycetota bacterium (assembly GCA_017859815.1). Classification (GTDB taxonomy): domain Bacteria; phylum Planctomycetota; class Planctomycetia; order Planctomycetales; family Planctomycetaceae; genus SXXK01. The sequence goes on from JAFMMM010000155.1 coordinate 1,268, forward strand.
AATACGATGGGAACTGTCTGGCTCGGCCTGACTCTGGGATGTGCCCAGTGTCATTCACACAAGTTCGATCCGATCTCTCAGAAGGACTACTACGCACTCACTGCGTTCTTCAACAGTATTGATGAAGATGGACGCGCCGGAATGAATGCCCGCCCTTATCTGAACTATCAGTCTCCGGCTGTTCAGTCTCAGATTGATGAACTGCAGAGATTTCTCATGCAGCTTCAAGAGGCGGAGAAGCAACAACGAGCAGCAGCAGAGTCGCGATTTGCCAATTTCCTGTCAGACCTGACTCAATCCGCCGCTGCAGAACGTGCAGCAACATGGAGAATTGCCGAAGCATCAGCGACAAGCAGTGACGGCACGGAGTTCAATTTCGAGGAACAGGGCATACTCCAAACATCCGGACCAACACCGTTTCAGGACGACTACCGCGTCACCCTGAAGCCTCCCGCTGATCTCTCGCGAGTTACCGGCTGGAAACTGGAAGTCTTTCCGAATTCGAACCACGTTGACGGTCGCTACACCCGTGACGGGAACGGTCACTTCACTCTCACGAATGTCCGACTGCTGCTGCAGCGCAGCGGCAGTCCGACGGAAACAGAAATCGAACTTTCCAGTGCCGTTGCCGATACCGCTCGAGGTAATCAAAGATCCTCTAACTGGGATACCCGGTACGCCAAAATCGGTGATACGCTGAACGATGACACCCGCAACGGCTGGACAACACTGGGTGATCCGGCAGCCGTCACACACACTGCCGTCTTTACACTGGAACAGCCGCAGCAGATCAGCGCGGACGACCGTCTGGTTGTTGTCCTGCGTCACCGCGCGCTGCATGGGAACTCGTGCATCGCTCGTTTTCGTCTTTCGCTGACTGATGAACGTGGCGAAACGCTGACTCGAACTGACGGAAAATCTCCGCAACAGGAACTGCTGGCAACTCGAACAACACCGAATGCCGAAATCACTGCAGACCTGCGCAAGCGTCTTCTGGATCAGTTTCTGGCGGATGATCTGCCGTGGCAGCAGGCCAGTGCCAGGGTCCGCCGCGCCAAAGCACAACTCAATGAACTTCAGAACCAGGCAAAACCACGATCGGTGATGGTGCTGCAGCAGCGCGATCAACTCCGAGACACATTTGTTCTGAATCGTGGAGTCTGGAATGCACACGGCGAAAAAGTCGACTCGGCAGTACCCGCAGCAATTCTGCAACGGCCGGTGAACAACAGGCTGGAACTGGCAAAGTGGATTGTGGATCGCAGCAATCCCCTCACAGCTCGAGTGATCGTAAACCATCTGTGGCAACTGATGTTTGGCAGTGGGATCGTCCGCACACCGGACGACTTTGGTCTGCAGGGTGCCCGTCCGACTCACCCGCAACTACTGGACTGGCTGGCAGTTGAACTGATGGAATCCGGATGGGACCTGCGACACATACTGAAGCTCATTGCCACCAGTGAAACATTTCGACAAAGCAGTACTGCCACCGTACTCCAGCAGGAACTGGACCCGGAAAATCGTCTCCTTTCGCGGAGCCCCCGTTTCCGACTTCCGGCGTGGATCCTGCGTGACAATTCCCTGCACGTCTCCGGACTGTTGAATCCACTGGTCGGTGGCCCTCCCGTAAAGCCATGGCAGCCTGAAGGAGTTTGGGGAGAAATCACCATGGGTCGGTTTCGATACGAACCAACGATCGGTCCCGGGCAGTATCGACGGACCGTTTACGCATGGTGGAGACGCTCCATCGCACCGGTGTTTCTTTTTGACAGTGCTCAGCGCCGCGTCTGCGAGGTTCAGATTCGCCGCACCAACACTCCCCTGCAAGCTCTCACACTTCTGAACAGTCCATTTACTGGCGAGGCTGCCCGGGCTCTGGCAGATCTGTCGGTTTCAGCAACTGATCTCGACACAATCGATCGCCTTCAGCAAATCAGCCTGCGAGTACTTTCTCGCGAGCTGACTGCAACCGAACTGCCCTCACTGCAACAGTTGTTGCGCGAGTCCCTGGCTTACTACAGCAACCATCCGGACAAAGCACTGCGATTCATTTCCGTCGGGCAACAGCCTGCAACAGCGAAGAAGGCCGCCGAAACGGCCGCGTGGATGACGGCTGCGATGTTAATGTTGAATCTGGACGAGGCGATTTCCAGTGAATGATTCATCTCGAACTGAACGGGCTGTCACAGTACAGGCTCGCCGAACCTTCCTGCACAGCGCCGGGCTAAGTCCGGCTGCAATGGCACTTGCATCGTTGCAGCAGCAGACCAGTGTTGCAGCGGCACAGGGATTGCCGGATCAGCTTGCCCGCGCGAAACGCGTCATTTTCCTGACACAGTCGGGCGGACCCTCACAGCTTGAACTCTACGACCACAAACCAGCACTGAAGGCACTCGCGGGCACCGAACTTCCGGACAGCGTTCGCCAGGGACAACGCCTCACCGGCATGACGGCGGGAAAGAAACAACTGGTTCTGCCGGCAGTGACGCAGTTCCGCCAACACGGAGACAGCGGAGCGACTGTCAGTGAATGGCTACCACACACCGCGGCCGTTGCAGACGAACTTTGCTTCGTGAAATCGATGGTCACGGATCAGATCAACCATGCACCAGCGATGACAAAATTTCTCACTGGGCACCAGCTTCCTGGCCGCCCCAGTTTCGGCTGCTGGGCCACCTGGGGCCTCGGCAGCCTGAATCGGAATCTGCCGGAATACATGGTGCTGCTCTCTCGAATGAAGCGAGGCAGTGATCAGCCTCTGTACGATCGCTATTGGGGCAGCGGCTTTCTTCCTTCGAGGCTTCAGGGAGTGAAACTGCGCAGTGCGGCAGAGCCGGTTCTGTACCTGCAGGATCCGGCCGGAATGCCTCGCAAGCTCCGACGACAGATGCTGAACGGACTGAAAGACCTCAATCAGCAGCATCTGGAACAGACGCTCGACCCGGAGATCGAAACTCGGATCAGTCAGTACGAAATGGCTTTTCGAATGCAAACCAGCATTCCGGAACTGGCGGACCTGTCCGATGAACCCGAATCCACTTTTCGGCTGTACGGAGCAGATTCACGGCGACCGGGCAGTTATGCCGCCAACTGTATTCTCGCCCGCCGCATGGCCGAACGTGGAGTGCGATTCATTCAGTTGTTCCACCCGGACTGGGACCATCACTCCCGACTTCGCAGCTGGTGTGTCGCTCGCTGTGTCGATACAGATCAGGCCAGCGCGGCACTGATCAAGGATCTGAAACAGCGAGGATTACTGGACGACACGCTGGTGATTTGGGGCGGAGAATTTGGCCGCAGTCCGGCAGGTCAGGGTGACTGGCGATCTGCGGAAGCTGGTCGTGACCACCACCCGCGGTGCTTCACGGTCTGGATGGCTGGAGGGGGTGTTCGACCAGGGATGACATGGGGCGCCACAGACGACTTCAGCTATAATTCCGTCGTCGACCCCGTTCATGTACGAGATCTGCACGCCACGGCGCTGCATCTGTTGGGAATCAATCATGAGCAATTTACATATCGCCATCAGGGTCTTGACTTTCGGCTGACTGGTGTCGAGAAAGCGAACGTTGTGCACGGCGTTCTTTCCTGAACCAACTTGCAGAGAAAGCAGGATTGATGAAGCTCCCGGACAGACGAGATTTTCTCCGCACGACTTCGGCCACAATTGCGATCTCATCAACTTCAGCATTTACAGCTGATCCAACTCGTCCCGCAGCCGACCTGTTGAAACAAGACTGCGATTCCGGTCAGACTCGTGCCGCCGCAATCTGGGTGCGGCAGGGAACACATCAGTATTCCCACGTGTTTGGCGCCGCCAAAGATGAAACCGCCAGCTTTCTCCTCGGCTCGATCTCCAAACCAATTGCGATCACGGCGTTACTGCGTCTGCTGGATCAGGGACTCTTCGGGCTGGATGACCTCGTCTCCGAATACATTCCGAAATTCACCGGGCAGCTGCGCGAACAGGTCACCATTCGCCACCTGCTGACACATGTCTCCGGACTCCAGGATCAGCTTCCTGACAACGCCGAACTGCGTGCCGGACATGCACCGTTGTCTCGTTTCGTTTCCGGAGCAGTCGGCCTGCCGCTGCACTTTCCACCGGGTACGGAATACAGGTATTCAAGCATGGGGATCCTGCTGGCACTGGAGATTGCTCGACGCCTCACCAGCCAATCGATCCCAACGCTGGTCAACAAAACCGTGCTTGAACCGCTGCGAATGCAGAATTCGGAACTGGGAAGCGGACGGTTGTCAGCGGCACAGCTGATGCAGTCGCAAACGGAATACGGTGCAGTCGAATCCGGCGCCGGTTCCCCGGATGCCGCAAAATGGAACTGGAACAGTCATTACTGGCGCGGGCTGGGTGCACCATGGGGTGGTCTGCAGGCGTCAGCAAACGATGTCGGTCGGTTTCTGCAGGAGTATCTTCATCCCACAGGAATCCTGTTCAGCTCTGCAACAACCGCAACGGCAATTCGCAATCATAATCCAACAACGCTGGAATCCCGTGGACTCGGGTTTGACACGGGAATGGAAGCCACCTGTCAAGCGTGCTCAGCGGCCACGTTTGGACATACCGGTTCAACCGGAACGATTGCATGGGCTGATCCTCGCCGCGATCTGATCTGCGTGGTCCTGACCACACTGCCGGCACGAGCACTTCCCGCAGCGGAACATCCACGGCAGCGGGCCTCAGATCTGATTTCGGCAGCTTTCCCCTGAAAATCGAAAGCTCGTGACACCCCGCTGCGGGCAGCCACAAATTTCTGTGACGGCAGCGCAGACAACACTGGAATATGACCGGAGTGTTTTGAAATGTTGCCGTGGCTCAGGTTGATGCGTTTGCCGACCGTCTTCACCGCACTGTCCAATGTGCTTTGTGGATACCTGATCACGCGCACTGCGATGTCAGGAAGTCCATTTACGGAAACCAATTTGTGGGCTCTGCTTGCAGCTACCGCTGGCCTCTATCTCGGCGGTATGGTCCTGAACGACGTATTCGACTCCGAACTGGACAGTCGGGAACGACCTGAGCGGCCAATTCCGTCGGGTGCGATTTCGCGTCGAGCGGCAGCTGCATTTGGTGGTGGCCTGATGTGCGCTGGGCTGCTTGCAGCGGCCTCCGTCAGCTGGTCAGCACTGCTCACGGCGGTTGCGATCACCGTTTGCGTGCTGTTGTACGACGCGGTTTTGAAGTCAACCGTCGCCGGACCACTGGGAATGGCCGCCTGTCGATTTCTGAATCTGCTTCTGGGCACAACCGCTGTCGCCGACATTTCCGAATTACTGCGACAACCAGCGACCGGGCTCGCTGCCGCACTGGCTCTGTACATCGTGGGCGTGACCATCTTTGCGCGCAACGAAGCTGACAACCCTCGCCGCAGTCTGCTGATCGCCGGGCTTGTCGTTGTGCTTGCAGCTCTTGGAATTGACGCATGGCTGATTTCAGGGAACGGGGCCGCCCCGGCCTCCATCAGTGGTGGCTCTCTGGGCCTGCTGGTCCTTGCCCTGAATCTGACCCTGCGCGCCTCAGCCGCTGTCATTCAGTTGTCACCGCGGTTGATTCAGCGCACCGTCGGCCTGATGCTGTTGAGTCTGATTTTTCTTGACGCCATTCTCACGTTCGCCATGACCGGCGATGCGGCTCTGGCCCTGATCATCATGGCATTAATCCTGCCCGCGTCGCTGCTGCGCCGGGTGGTGCCAATGAGCTAACCTCTGCGTGGCGTCTCACGAAATCCCAATTCTGTGGATTCCTGCCCGGCTGTTTGAACCTCAACCGCGAGTTGCCCTAGGATGTCACGAGATGGCGTGGCCGGCGGCCCGCTCACAAGAAGAACCCGAGCGACCTTTGAACCACCCTACGGCCCCCTTCTGACTCAAGGAACACCCAGGTATGTATGATCGCAGCAGACTGATGGAACTGGTGAAGGAGCGAGCGCTGCGGTTTGGAGACTTCACACTCGCATCCGGCAGGAAATCCACCTACTACCTCGACGGAAAACAGGTCACCCTGAACGCTGAAGGGCTCATGCAGATCTCCTACGGACTGCTTGAGTTGCTCAGCGATGTGCAATTTGAAGGATTCGGCGGAATGTCGATTGGTGCCGACCCGATTGTCGGCGGTGTCCTTGTCGCCGCCGCTGCACAAGACCGACCGCTGCTGGGCTTTATGGTTCGGAAAGAGGCCAAGGGACACGGCACGCAGCGATTCATCGAGGGTCCGATCGAGCCCGGTCAGAACGTCGTGATCATCGACGATGTTGTGACCACAGGTGGCAGTGCACTGCAGGCTGTGGACCGCGTCGAAGAATTCGGCTGTAAAGTCGTCCACGCAGTTGGAATCGTCGATCGCCTGCAGGGTGGTGGTGAAGCATTTGCAGCTCGGGATATCCCCTTCTCTGCCCTGCTCACGGTCCGGGATTTCGGAATCGAACCACTAAAAGACTGAAGCCGGGCTGATTCTCGAAACCACCGTTTGCAGCCAGGCTGGCCATCGCTACAGTGTTGACTCGGGGCCAGCGGTCCCGAGCTGTTCAGGTGGCTGCGGCAGGATCACAGTTCTGCCACAGCTGAAAAGGGAAGACAGTGCCCGGCCCAGGTCGGAATTCTGTCGCGGTCCCGCCGCTGTAACCGAGAACTGCTGACACACAGTCCAAATCCCGGCAGGTTGATCACGAGATCGATCCTGCATTGCGGATTCTGTTTTTCCACTGCGACACGGCTGGGCGTTTGAAAGCCACCAGCCTGCCTGCGGGAAGGAGTGTCAGTGGGTTGATCCGGAAGCCAGAAGACCTGCCTGATCAGGTGACGGATATCCTCTTCGCGGAAAGAGTGTCGTCGGATCAGGAAATCGCTTTGCGGTGCAGCATCAGACACTGCCGGTACTGCCAGACAGACCTGCAGAAACATGGCGCAAGCCCTGCAATGTCAAATGGAAATCACACTGCGCAGCGGCGTAGAGATTTCCGGGAACAAGCAGCACTCTCGCTTGCCGAATCAGAATTGCCGGACTGCTCTCTGCAGCACCGTGATGAAGATCGGCTGCGGTACCCTGTGGATCTGCAGGCTTCCCGGCAACCGCTCAAATTCCCCTGATCTGCCGATCACTTTCCGCAAACATTGTGGGAAATTGATTATGCCCAAGCCCGTTCATAAGCAGCCTGCCGCATCAGTTCGGACCCGACGAATGTGTGGCTTCACCCTGATTGAACTTCTGGTGGTGATTGCCATCATTGCCGTGCTGGTCGCACTACTGCTTCCCGCTGTTCAGCAGGCTCGCGAAGCTGCCCGCCGGATTCAGTGCCGAAACAGTCTTCGCCAGCTGGTACTCGCAATGCACAACTACGCGGAGGTGTACCAGGAGCAACTGATTCCCTACGTGATTGAAGACACCGCTCGGATGCGTTTCATGCAGACATACAGCGGTCCTGCCGGCACGGCTCAATACTGGTTCGGTGTCGTGAACTACAATGATCCCAACCCCGCGACTCAACTGGACTTTGCTGCCGGGCCACTGGCGCCCTATCTGGAAACAAATTACAGTATCTTCCAGTGCCCGAATTTCGGTCCCAATCAGGTGGATCGGATGCGGTTTGGAAAACCAGCGACCGGCTTCGGATACAACGGCTACTACCTGTCAAGAACTGCAGGACTGGTCTGGAACCCTCCAACATGGCAGGCTGAATCCAACCCCGAACCGGCCTGTCGACGACTCCGGGATGTGATGCAGACCAGCAGGACCGTGGTCTTCGCAGACAGCGCTGCCGTCCAGCTGTTGCAATTTTCTCCGCTGAAACTGAGTTTTGAGGAAAACTGGCTGCTTGATCCGCCCTCGCAGAATTTCCCCACCGTGCATTTTCGCCACTCCGATTCGGCCAATGTGGCTTTCCTCGACGGACATGTGGAAAGCTTCGCCTTCGCGACGGAAGTCAGCGTTCCGGGCCCCAACTATCTGTTCCCGCAACAAGCAGAACAAATGCAGCAGAAGCGACTGGGATTCGTCAGCTCCGGCAATCTCCAGATACCTGATCTTCAGGACGAACTCTACGACCGGGAATAACTCTTCGTCCGATCGAAAACCCTCTATTCTGCGGACGAATCTGCTGACTCAAGGACATCCCTTTGTTAGCGGGTTGACGCTGCTGCTCTTGCCCGTGATAGTAGCATGGACACCCTGCCGTGCCGCGTCCCGAAACTGTTGGTCTGAAGGAATCCCCATGTCGTTAAGGATCGACTCGTACGTCTTGCGAGGAGAACTCGACAACACCTCCCGCAACAGAATCCGCGGATGGATCGAGGTGGTTCGTGACTCCGAACATCCGGAACATCGCAGGACCTGTGCTTTATTGTCGCTCACCGGCAATCTCAGCGGTGCTGCGGCAGGTGCTCGTCTGAAATTCGAAGTGATCGATCTGATCGACCCTCAGGATATTCCGAGAATCGATCACAGCTTTCAGCAGCAGCAGATCGGTATCCTGAGGGACAGTCAAATCCGAATTGCTGAATCGCTGGCAGAACCGTCTTCTGAAATCGGTACGCAACCGCAAACTGACCGGTCAAATCAGCAGTCAGCGCTGGGTTCCATTTATCTGGACTGGAGCAGTCAGAACGGGCCGGTGACACTGGAACTGTTAAACACCCGCATCACATTTCTTGAGCCGGGCAATTCCTCCGGTCTGCTTGAACCCCCGGGCCTGCACGACAGTGATCTGCCTGCGGAACTGAAAGTCTTCATCCATCGCGCCCGCAGGTCGCTGCAGGATCAGGCGAACGAAGAACCCTTAGACGAGCGGGACGAACAGCGCTCTGCCGAGCATGCCGACGAAGGAGATCTGTATCGGTTCCTGGACGCGGCCACTGAGGAGAATATCCGCAGGTCTGCCGAACTTCCGGAGGAAGCTAACGAAACAGAATCAGTTGAAGATGGGCTCCAGATTCCTCCCGAACTTCGTGACCTCGTGCAGTCCATCACTCCCGATGCCGAGCAGATGTTCCAGCAGTTGAACGAAGTCCTGCAGGGAAATCAGGATGAACCGCTCAGCTGGGTGCTGGATGAGCCGCTGCGGCTGCCTGTCGCCGATCAGTTGGACAGCGAAGAAGAAGCGTGGCAGGTTCTCGGTACGCTGTTGGCAGCACTGGCACGAAAAGGGGTCGCCTTCGACATGTGCCCCCACTTCACAGCCATTGAGGGATATCGACTGCTGACGGAAGTTCTGTTGCCGGAGGCCCGGATCCACCCCAACTTGCCCGGAACCGGATTTGTCTGCCACTTCACATCCGCATCCTGCTGTGATGAGTGTCAGCCCGATTCTGCAGACTCGGATTTTACAGAGTAGGCGTCTGTCGCCCTTTTTCTGCAGGACGCCGCAGAATTACGGCACCTGGATCAGTTCTCAGTGTCGGGACCAACGGTTGATTTCTGGAAATCAAATCCGGTCAAAAGTACAGTGTCGGTTAGAACTATGGCCCATTCCACACGGACTCGATCGCTGAAAGTATCGCCATGCCCAAGGTGAATTTTGTCAACGAAAAGGTGACTGTAGACGCCGCAGAAGGTGAAGACCTGCGGAAAGTTGCCCGCAGGAATGGCGTACAGATCTATTCCGGGCCACACAAAGTGGTCAACTGCATGGGTTTCGGAACATGCTGTTCCTGCAATGTGATCATCCGAAAAGGCACTGACAATGTCAGTTCCAAAGGGTTTCTGGAACGGATCTGGAAGTGGCTCAACCCGCTGCTGGGCCTGAAGATTCTGAGCCATCCGGAAAAGGATGTCCGTCTTGCGTGTCAGTCTCGCGTGAGTGGCGATGTTGAAGTGGAGACTCACCCGCCGATCAACTGGCACGGCGAAAAGTACTGGGGCTGATCCGCAGCTCAGAAACGATCGCTGCCTCGCCGGATCTTCCGAAAGCCGGTAAGGACTGCAACTCCTGACCACTGCAGGATTCAGGCGGACTGCCGCGAGATCCGCATCATCGCCTGTCGATGATGCGAAATTCTCGCTGAGATGTGACGGTACACTGGCAATTCAGCAGGAGAAGGCGATCGCGGACCCGTCCGGGATCGCAGCAGCCGGCTGCTAGGGTCGGGCGATCCGATAACCGACCCCGCGAACGGTCTCAATCACATTCGCTTTGCTCCCCAGCTTG
>JAFMMM010000542.1 GCA_017859815.1 Planctomycetota bacterium
CGTCCGGACGGATCCCACAGTCGGTCGCCGACTCGAAATCCGAATCCCAGTCCAAGTTCGGTTTCGGCGCGTCGTGCCCATGGAGTCCCTGGATGGTCCGCGATGACAGTCTGCAATCGCTGTTTGGCTGCATCGACGTCCTTGTCGACCATGGCGAGATATTCTTCTCTGGTGAGTTTTAACTTGAAGGCCGCCACCAGTCGCTGGAACTGCTCTTCGTCCGGCACAATGGGCTTGCCACCCCACCAAAAGTTCCATTCGTTGGCCATGGGATTTTTCGGAGCCGGCATGTTGTTGGCATGCTGATCCATGGCCAGCAGGAATTGAAAGAGTCGCAAGCGGAAAATGTAGAGTTGTGCGGTGGCCAGGTCGTAGCTGGCCCGCCATCGCTGGGAAGGTTCCTGAGCACGCAGCGGCTGGATGCTTTCCAGCAGGGCGATGCCTTGATTGGTCAGGTCATAGGAGCGAAACGCCCGCAGGACCTGCTGTTGTGCTTCTGCTTTGAACTCGATGGGGTTGAGCGGATAGTGTTCCCGCTTGATGTTCAGCAGCGGGTCATGACTGTTGAAAAGCAGTTTTTCGTCGTTGGGATTCAGCGTGAGGATGACGTCCCACAGAATCCGACGGAAGTCGCTGTTGGTGCGAACCTGGGCGTACTTTGGGCGAGATTCAAGGTCCGGCTGATATTCCCTCATGGAGAGAAAGTCGTACTTGCGGCGTTCGATGGAGTCGCCACCGACCAGAGATTCTTCTTCACCCGGCAGGACGAAGAAGATGCCGCCGGTTTCGTGGGCAATGCGGACCTGTTCGTAGGGACCAAAGCCTGCGTTCTGAACGTCCCAGCGGCCGTGCAGGCCGTTCCACTGCAGGCATTCCGGAAATGGAGTTTCCGGGCCACGTCGGATCTGGACCCAGAAAACTTCCTTGGTGGGTTCATCAACCCAGCGTTGTCGAGCGTAGGGGTATCCGAACGTACTTTCGCGACCCAGGAAATACACGGGAGCTTTTGCTGCGCGGGCTTCCGCGACAGCCTGTTCCACAAAGGCTCCGTCGTCGCCGGATTCATCGGAGACGACAATCACGGCAAGTTTTCGTTTTCCGCGAATCGCCTGTACTTTGTATTTGTTGATGATCATGGCCACTGAGCGACACATATTTTCCTGGCCGCTCTGGTCGATGGGAACACGATCAATTGCCGCTTTGACTTTTTCGATATCGGCGGTTGGTCGCGCGGTATGTTCATGGATCTCTGCACCGTAGCTGGCAACAACGGTCAGCAGTGACTCCCCGTCTGATCGACGAAGATCTTTGTCCTGAGCGGTCGCAATTCCCAGCTCTTCGTAAACTCGCTGGTAGTTTTCGCGGATCTCCTTGCGGTCATCAGTGAGACTTCCGGATTCGTCGAACAGCCAGATCACTGTGACGCGATTATTGCGCATCATGCGAACCAGTTCCTGGGTGATGATTCCCATGGCTGCGCCGTAGCCCTCGACGATGGATCCGATTTCACCGGAAATTTCACCTTCGCCAAGATCTTCTCCGAGGATGTCATCTGACGGCATGGCAAGGTCTGAGACCACCGCCTGCACGTTCATTTCCTGCATGACATTGGCTTTTTGCACATTGACAGCCGCAGCAGGACGTTGAGCGGATGAGCCGACAGATGTGGACGGTGTGCCACCCGCGATGACATTCAGCGTTTCGGCAGCTTCCGTATTCAGGTCAAGATCTCGAGTGAGTTCCTCCTGCGGGATCTCTTCGGCAAAAACGGACTCCAGCTGGAAATCCAGCGACTGCGACGCGATGGCGCGCTGGATCAGCATCAGGACAAGCAGGATTCCGCCATTGACAAGCAGCGAAGCCAGAAATGACGGCAGGTTGTTTCGGAGCAGTTTCTGCACGACGCACCTCCTGATGCGAAAGATTGGATGAGGTGAAAACGCTGGCGAGGCCGCGTCACCCGTTTCAGGCTCCCGTGCCCCGACCTCATGAGCTTCTGCTGTCGTGAGATACGACGGCGTTCAGTTTCCTCAACAACAGAATCATTGGCCATCCGACTGACATGGCCAGGTGTGGTTCTGGGACATCGTCTTCACACTCACGAGACATTCTGATTCACAATCGGCAGTTGTTCAAGTGCTTGCGGGATTATTGGGTGAAGCAGACGCGGTCCACCGAGGGGTTTTTCGGGCCAGGTACCCTGCCACAAAGTTTCCTCAAGTTTGCCCGGCGACAGCCGCTGTCGATTTTTTTCGCCGAGCCGGGGGCTGAACCGGGTGGGCTCGGGCGAAGGAGGAGACCGTGAGTGGACGTTTCCTGTCGTTTGAAAGCGCGGGGATGGAGAGAAGTCTGAAGTGGAAGCGGAAGGAGGTGTGACAGTCAGGATTTCGCAGGATATGCTGCATACTGGACCGTGATTTTCCACGCCGCACAAGTCAGGAGGTTCTGCCGTGTTGTCAATGTTCAGGCTGGTCATCGCCAGCGTTGTTTTTCTACCGGGGCTGTTATTCATGTCGGAAGGATTCGCTGATGAGTTGCGACCGCTGCGTGTGGTCGAAGGGATCGCGGAGTTTCGTCTGGAAAACGGCATGCAGGTGCTGCTGTTTCCTGATGTCTCCAGCCCGAAGGTCACGGTGAATGTCACAATTTTTGTGGGATCACGGCATGAAGGGTATGGCGAGGCCGGGAT
>JAFMMM010000543.1 GCA_017859815.1 Planctomycetota bacterium
TCCGCCAGACAGCCCACCACTGCGTCTTCCTCTTCCACCGCCGCCACCGCCACTCCCGTTATCTGACATGTAGATAACGAAGGTGTTGTCGGTCAAACCGAGTCGATCGATCGCATCGAGGACCATGCCAACTCCCGTGTCGAGGTTCTCGGCGATTGCAGCGCTGCCGACACGTTTTTCATCGACGCTGCTATTCATTCGTTGCGCGTATTTTGCGAGCGTCGTCTTCAGAGCATTCTGTGGTGCGTGCAGGGCGTGCCATGACATCTGAATGAAGAACGGTTTGTTGGTATCCTTGCCTTGTTCCATAAAGGCAGCCGCCCGCTTCGCCATGCTGAAGATGTCAGCTGGGTTTGGATCGTTGTATTGGAATGCGTACTCGTTGCCGATGTCCCCGTCGCCTTCGTCATATCCGTGTGCTGCTGGGCCGCCACCATTGATATGCCATTTGCCAAAGTGTGCTGTCCGATAACCAGCGTCTCGCAGCAATTCACCGATCGTGGTTTCGTTTCGGTCAATCTGGCGCACGTTGCGAGGACCGATCATTTTGTAACCGTCTGCAGCGGTCACGCTACGAGAGGCTTTGGTCCAGTGGACCGCTGCAGGGCTCATTCCGGTTTGAAGACTGATCCGTGTCGGCGCACACACCGACGCAGGTGCATAGGCGGCTGTGAATCGCATTCCCTGGGCCGCCAGCTTTTCAAGGTTCGGTGTCTCCACGATGGAACTCTTTGACCAATCCAGATCAGGATGCATTGGCACCGAGAGTCCATTCCACGCCTGATCGTCGGACATCATGAACAGGATATTGGGACGGTCTGCGGCACGAGATGAACCAATGAACGCCGACAGAATCAATAGAGTCGCGAGGAATTCTCGTGAACGCAAAACGTTGCGAATAGCTGTTTGGCTCATGGCTTCTGCCCTCGTTTCGTCAGTGCGTCGTCACGTGATTTGTTCTTGCCTGAGTTCGAGCCGTGGCCTCGACGGCCTCCACCACGGATGGCCAATTCCTGAGCATCGAGGGTGCCATCTTTGTTTGCATCCAGCTTCATCAACGCAGCGACCGCACCATCGATCTCATTTGCAGACAGCTTTCCGTCACGGTCAACGTCCAACAGCCGAAATAAGCCCCCGCCTCCTTGTCCATCACGACCACCGCCTTGCATACTGCGCCCATCCTGCCCGCCGCGAAGTTGTGTTTTTCCGCGTCCCTCTCGCTGATCCTGCGTCTTTTTGCGTTGGCCATTCGTGCCTTGCTGTGCAACTGCAGGAACAGAGATAGCCAGCAACGCGAATGTTGCCGTAACTTTCAACAATTGCTTCATGACGTGTTTCTTTGGCGTTAGAGGTTGCTGATTATTGTTCGGAGAGCATGTACGAGTAACTCACGTCTCCGTTCCGACGTGTTCCGCCTTCTGCTGCCGGAAGATACGCTCGGACATAGTCAACGCGAGCAGAATCGCCGTTGACGCGAACTCGCACATGGCCGCTGCTGCCCTGAACTTCTCCGCTTAGGTAGCCATATTCTTTCGCGCTCTTTGTTCCTGATCGAGGATGCCCGGGCTGCGGCACTAACTGATAAACGACACCATCAAGATCCTGCTTGATGAACATGTGGTCGTGCCCATGAAAGACAACGTTCACGCCATGTTCGACTAGCAACTGATGAATCGGCTTTCCCCAGCCGAACCGATGACGGTCGAACTCGTCTTCTCTGGATGAGCCTTTGCCACCCCATTCCCAGAAAGCCGCCGCCTCCGCTCCACCTCGCTGATTGCGATCGCTGCCGCCCACGAGGTGGTGCAGAAACACAAATCGTAGTTTTGCATCACTTTGTTGGAGCGAGCGTTTCAACCATAGATACTGATGCTCGCCGAGCGTCCAGTACCAGTTGTCACCTGTTCCACCACGACTGCGGGTTGTCGTGTGACGAAACGGATCGAGAACGATGAATTGACAGTCGCCCCATTCGAACTGGTAATAATTTTCCGGCAGTCCTATTTCGGGTTCACGGTTTTCGTTACCTGTGAAGAATTCGTTCGGAAACGGATTGGGGATGAAACGCTTGCGAGTCATCGTTGCCCACACGTTCGAGCCGCGATTTCCTGCTTCTCCGTCATGATTTCCCAAGGCAAAGTACAGAGCGGCGGAATGGCAAAGCTGACCAAGGTAGTAGCGTTGAGCCAGGTATTGTGGTTCGGATAACTCCGGTTTTACGTACTTGCCGGTCATGAAGGTGTCGCCGAGCGCGAAATGAAGGTCGGGTTTATCGGCCAGAGCGTTCCCGAGCGTGCGTAGGTAAACATCTCCGCTCGTGTTTTCGTCCAGATGTGAATCCGCCTGCACCGTGAAGACAAACGAGCTGCCGCGACTTCGCTGTGTGTGAAATGTACACTCTTCGCTGCGTCGCGCCCCGTCTCTGGTCTGATAATGCAGCTGGTAGAAGTACCGCGTGTTCGGCGACAGCCCATCAAGCAGGACGTCGATCGGCCTGCTGCCGGTCACCCTTCGAGGTGGAATCGCATTAGTGTGCTCACCGCTCACTGTTCCGTACGTTATCGAGGCTTCGGCGTCGATGTGCAGCAATACGCAAATGGTAGCGCTCTGATCGGTGAGCCGTCCGACAATCATGTTGTAATCATGTTCTGGTACATTGTTGGCTGGTGGCGGGATTTCGTATCCCCC
>JAFMMM010000156.1 GCA_017859815.1 Planctomycetota bacterium
TGACACAGACACCCCGACTGCTGGCCCGGAACGTTTGAAAGAGGCCGTCGCTGAATCCTCAAAGACGGCGGGCCGAATCAAATCGGCAGCAGGGGATTTGACAGCACTGGCAGCAACGACCTTTGAGACAACAGCGAGACCTTCCTGGGCCACCGCAGAACTGGGATTGAGAGTGACTGCTGACTGAAATTCCCGGCGAGCAGATTCCATATCACCACTCATTGCCGAGACCACTGCCAGGCTGGAATGAACTTCTTCCTCTGTACTACCGGTGCGACCAAACTCGCGACGAGCATCTTCTCGTCGTTCGGTACGGGCATACAACAGAGCCAGATTATTTCTAAGACGTTCATCCTCGGGTGCCGCGGTCACAGCTTGTTGCAGATGACTTTCGGCCTCCGCCCAGCGTTGTTCCAAATACAGATAGTAACCATAGTCCGCGTGCAGTTCGGCATTCTTAGGATCCATCTGCAAGGCTCTGCGGAACCCTGCATCGGCCTGTTCCGAATTTCCCTGTCGAGCAGCAATCACGGCTCCCCGCCAGACAGGCAGAATTTGTCCCGGATCCCGTTCCTCCATCCGCTGCCATGCCGCGAGAGCACCGGCAAGATCACCACGCTGCTCCATTGTTTGTGCGACAGACACCTGAATATCTGACAGCTGCTGCTCGGTCAGTGTTCCGACGGAAGGCTGCTCACGATTCGACTGGCCCGCTCGCAGCGAAATACCTCGACGGTGTCCGCAACCCACAATCAAAGTGGATACCAACAGCGTCAAACAAACGAGCGTCGAATAATTTGCAGCTCTGCAGAAACGTCTCATGATATCTCCTTTCGTGGCCGTCGGCACTGCCGTCAGATCGTGGACCACAATGAACTATTCCGGCAGACCACCACCGCTGGGCACACCTCCGCCAAATGCCGGAGAAACACCCTGAGTCTGCGTTTGTTCACTGCGATTCTCATGGATCAACGCAGCGTCATCCGCCGAGATTCCGGGGTATCCGGCATTCACCATCTTCAGACTTTCCACCGGAATACTCCGTGAGCTGCCGCTAAGTTCTCTGCGAACGGCTTCACGACGCCTGGCATCCGCAGACTCCCCGGCAGCAGACTTCTCAATCAGCAGTGGAGCATCACCCGCCTGCTGCAGGTAACGCTGGACCAGCTCCCGCCCGCGACGATTCAGGATCCGATTCGATAGATCGAAGTCATAACTGCGGACGATCCAACGATACCGTTTCGCGGCGGCAACCTGTCGCGAAAGAATCTGTCGCGTGGCATGGCCGTGGGGCAGGGGGACACACTGTGACGCACTGCCTCGTCCGGCAGAATCGCCCTCGCACGATCCGCGGAACACATTGTTCAGCAAACGTGAAAGCAGCCCACCCGAAGCCGCGGAATCACCGCACTCGTCACCACAGCCGGATCGGATCACACCACAGCCAGTTTTCATCGTGGATCGACCCGCGACAGCCGACATCCTCACCGGTACCACAGCGGCGTCTGAATCATCAGCCGTCGTGGCAGACAGCGTCGGCAATCCTGCCAGCAAACACACCACAGCGGTACCGCTACGGACCACCTGGTTTTGGAGAGTAAACAACATGCACCCCCTGATTTTATCTTGAAAAGCCATGCGGCACCTGCAGATAACGCTCTTCGATCTGAATACGCTGACTCAAACCGGTTCTCTCTCCGCGCTCAACTGTGGAGCGGAACGGGATCCCCACTCCCTGAGACTCGATCTGCCCTCGCAGGAAGAATTCCAGATCATCCGGTTCCTGCAGGTCATCTCCTGGCAGCATCCCCACAGTGTCTGCTGAAATCGCATCCGTCAGGTACGGTGTCACCAGGACGACCAACTCCTTCTCGACACGTTCGCTGGTCGAATTGCTGAAGAACGGACCGATGTAAGGCAGATCACCCATTCCTGGAATACGATCCGATCGACCGGCAAGTTCCAGCTGAATCAGACCGGCAATCGCCAGCGTCTGTCCCTCTTTCATCTCCACGGTCGTATGTGATCGTCGTGTATTCAGCCCCGGCACCTGAACGCCGGAGATCTCCGTTCCCAATGCAAAGTCGATGGAACTGACTTCCGGATCCACCTCCATGCGAATGACGCTGCCGTCGAGGATATAGGGCACAAATGCCAGCTGGACCCCGAACTTCTTGTACTCGATGGTAATCGTGGGGGGGCCTCCCCCTGCTCCGGACTGCGGGACCGGCACGGGAAATTCGCCGCCGGCCAGAAAATCTGCGCGATGGCCATGCATTGCCACAAGATTTGGCTCCGCCAAAACCTTCAGGACACTGTTTCTGCGCAGAGCAGACATGAAAGCCTGGAAACCATCGCCCTCAAGAATCCCGAAGGCAGTCGCCCCGCCTGCGCCCGCAGCACCCGATGTGATCGAACCCGTTAATCCTTTCCCGGAGCCGGAAGCAGCGACACTCGTGCCACCAGTAATACGGGTTCCGAACACAGATCCATTGTCCGCAAACAAAAAGTCCGACCCGATCTCTCGATAGGCCGTGCGATTCAGCTCGGCGATCTGAACCTTCAGCATCACCTGCTGCGGTCCGGGAACCTGCATGAGATTGATAATCTCCATCTCCCCGGAACCAGTCCCCGTCGCTGCTCCGCCTGCCTGAATCTGAGGACCACCGCTGCTGGATTCACGCTCGTCGTATCCGGTTGCACCACCTCCACCGGACATGGCTCCGATCATTGACGAAGACACGGTCCTGCTGAGCAGTCGAGTAATTCGCTGCACCTGCGCCGCATCCCGTGCCTGACCTTCGACGATCAGTTTTCGCCCCAGCTGGCCAATTCGAATCTCTGCATCCGGGAAGAACTGCAGCATTCGAGCCTGAATCAGAGGGACGTCCACAACCACCTGAATGCTTAACGAAATCACCTCTCCGGTCCCGGTCGTAATTGTCAGATCGGTATCACCAATCCGCAATCCAATCAATCGAATCCCTCGGGCACCAAGGACAACGATCTCGGCAATTCCCGGATCCGAAATTGAAACGGACGGATTGACCTCGTCGGAGTCTCCGCCCCAGTCAAAATCGCTGTCCAGAACCAGCGTCCGACTTTGTCCAACAGTCACCTCAATCACATCCTCGGAGCGGGACATGGATTCGATAATGCTGGGCTTACGAGTCTTCTTGAGTGACAGATCTTCCAGTTTTGAATGCGCAGGGGCATCCTGGCCCAGTCCCTGATCGGAAGTGAACACCAGCAGACAGACCGCAAAAACCGCACTGTGCAGCAGAATGCGACACGGTACTTCTTTTGTTCCATCGCCAGCGTTTGCTTTGAGTTTCTTCATGCTCATGAGTTCAGTCAGCCTGTTGGGAGCCCGTTCACTCGCTGTACAGCCTGCACAATCAGCCACATGGCAGTGCAGTCAGCACAAAACGTACGTGGGTCACAATCGGCATCACCGTTGCGATTCTGTTAAGCGGACACCAAGGACTGCCGAATCCGGGGCGAACGGGGGCGGTTGACTTTGACGGCAGTCCGGCAAACAGTGGCAATCGCGTGCAGCTTCCTGACACAGTCGGCCGTTTCTGCCGATCACTGGTTCGCTGTGCTTCTGCCTGCAGATGCAGATCCCCGGCAAAGGGCTGTAATTCAGGGAGGTCGTCTTGACTTACGATTGCACAGACTGGCGAATTTCTGCGGCCAGCGCGGTCAGCTTGCGACTCAGTTTGGCGGTCGGCTGACTCAGGACCAACGGCTCACCATTGTTCACTGACCGCATCGCAGCTTTGGGATCCTCGGGGAAACTCAGCACTTCTGAAACCTTGAGCACGTCGATGATTTGTGATGCAGCAATCTCTCCGGACACGCCGGTTCGGTTCAGAATCACCCGCACACGCTCGAGGCTGACCCCCGATGATGCCATGAACTCCAGCAGCCGCCGAGTTTTCCGCAGCGACAGAAAATCAGGTCGCATTACACAGTAGAGTTCGTCCAGCGAGCGTGCGATGGTAAACGTCAAATGGCTTAGACAACGATCCAGATCGCAGACGATAAACTCACTGGATCGCGATAGCATGGACATCACCCGCTGCATCCCGCGCATGTCGACGGCGTTGAAGCTGGGGAACTGTGTTGCGGCCGATAACAGCTGCAAACCGCAGGCGTGCTCGGTAATACTGCCCTTCAAAACGGCCTGATCAAGACTCTCGACTTTGCCGCAGATATCTGCCAATGAGTGTGAAGCCTTGACATCCAGCAATGCTTCCAGGTCTCCCCCCTCGGATTTTAAGTCAATCAGAGCGCAATTGGTGGAGTCAGAGGCCAGCAGGCACGCAAGATTCGCGGCGATCAGGCTGCAGCCACTGCCACCGCTGGCGGAAAAAACACCGACAGATCGGGCCTGAGTCTTCTGCGTACCACCGCGTTCCAGTGCAAATGCAAGTTCAGATTCCGGCTCATTCTGATCGAGGTATTCTGCCGCTCCCATCCGGACAATTCGCAGCACAAAACGACTGTCGTCCAGAGGACCGATCACCAGCAAACGACACGGTAATTGTTCACAGAGCTGTGAGACCGCTGCGGCTCCCAGTTCGCGATCAACTGGCATCACCAGAATGATTGTTGTCCCCGGCCCAACACTGTCCGCTGTCCCCGGAGCCGCATTCAAAAACCGCTGAATCAGCCCTGCAACGTCAGCAGTGCGAAAACGATCATTGCGAGAAAACTCAAGACCCCGTTGATAGACAAGATCCTGAATTCGCGTTGCATACGCATCGTCATCACTGACAAGTAAGAGTCTCATTTGACGCGGATCCTGATGCCGTTCCTGACATGCCCTCGGCCGACATCTGATTCAGTTTCAGAGCCTGCCGGGTGTTTGTCCGACCGGGCGAACCAATTCTTCAATTCTGTGCTGCCCGCGAAAACTTCACAGAAAGTACTGGTTGAGACCGTCGAGACGGATGGCAAAGGCCGGGTTTACCCACAAATCCGCCATCCAATCAGGATTCTGCGGCAAGGCTATCAGAATCAGTCGATATCCCAGCGATTCAACTCCAGAAACTGCTCTCGCCAGTAGTAGCGTTCCAGAATCCCATCCGTGGGTCGACCGGTAATCTTCAGGGCCATGTACAGCGCTTCAACAGTCGCCAGCCCGTCATCCGGATCGTCAAACAGAATGGATTTCCTCGGGTAGGCCGTCCGCACCGGTGGCAGAGAACGAATCGGCAGATGCTCAAACATTGGCTCCATCTGGGCAGCGCGGCGCCATGTTCCATCCAGCAGCAACAGTCCTTTGGGGCCATCGGCCGCTGACAGCAGCGGACCCCCCAGACCGATCCGGACATATTCAGAGGCGTCGAGCTCAATCGGCCGAGGGAACGTGACAAACCGCAAATCTGGGTGCTTCCGCAGCGGCTCGACTGTACATTTACTTCTGCGTTCCTTGGGATGAACCACAATAACCGTCTGCGGCGCAGAGTATGGAGGCGGGGAGTTTGTCATCAGTCAACCCATCATCCCTCACTGCGAATGCGCTGTATTTCTGCATTCAAACCCGCGATCTCACTCTCAAGTCTCGGGATTTCCTGCGGGTCGTCGGGTTGATTTCTTGCAGCTTTCAGCAATGTCTGTAGCTTCTGAATCTTGTTGCGACACGCTTCCACTTGTTTTTGCTGCTTCTTATTGAGGCCCATTCCGGAAGATTCTCCTTGGATTTTGTCCGGTCATACAAACGTTACAGGCTGAACTTCAGTCAACTCAGGCACGCTGTGATCAGGAACATGACACACACTGATGCAATCGGAAAGTAGCCGGTCGACGGCACTCTGCAGAAATCCATTCCTGTCGCATTCGAGTCGTGGTGAAGGCAGCAACGAGAGATTCCATCGTAATTCTTGGAATTCTCCAGTAGTTTCTGCCGATTATTCGACAGCGGTCATCCGTTTTCGATGCGAGCCGCAAGGCGACAGTTCGCCACCCGAATTTGCGAGTTCAATCCGCATTCTGCCTCGGAATATGGATTTTCCTGTGCAGATGCTCAATCACTCGCTTGTACCGTCGTCATTTTCTTCCCACTGTCATCAAACAGACACCGGAGATTCATTCTGCAGGAACCAGGTTTCGCAGAATGAACATACCGGCAAAAAGCGATCAGAACGGATTACCGGGTCTTCAGTGATTCGCAATGATAACTCTTCCTGCTTTCAAATTCTTTCACAGGACCTCCTGCTGAACAATCCGGATTCTCTAAGTAACTCGCTGACGGCTCCGAAGTGCATTCCGCAGCAACTCGGCGTTCCCGGAACAAACACAACATAATGACCCACGTAACTTCCGAACTCATGGAACTGCTCAGCACTGCGGTGCAGTCCGGAACACTTTTGAAACTCACGTTCAGTAGTCCGGTCCGGGCTGATGCTGAGTATATCCGCATCGACGTGCGACCGGTGAAGTTGCAGGGCGATGTCCGCTATCAGTTTGCATCCCGTACGAAGACACAGGAATTTCATCGCAACATTGCCCCGGATCGGTGCGTTGAACAGATTACGAGTGTGATGCGCAACGGATTTCGAAATGTGAATCTGAAAACGGCTGAATTCGAAATGCAGGCTCAGTTGTCAAAAGAGAAGAAATGGAAACTTCAGCAGAAGCAGCTCTCCGATCAGTCTCAATCGTCAGCGGCCCATAATCGCACTCGCAACTATCTGATTCCGGAGGGTATTCCGTGCGAATTCCTGATTGAAACCGGCATCATGACGGTGAAGGGAAATGTCCGCTCAAATCACTTCAAAAAATTCCGACAGATCAATCGCTTCCTCGAATTCATCGACGACATCGTAGACGTCTTGCCGTCCGATCGACCGGTTGAAATCGTGGACTTCGGCTGCGGCAAAAGCTACCTCACGTTTGCCGTCCATTACTTGTTTCAACAGATCCTCAAACGTCCGTGCAGGATTGTCGGCCTGGACCGCCGCAGCGATGTGGTGCAAACCTGCAATGGGATTCGCGATCGCCTGGAACTGAAGAACCTGCGTTTTGAGTCTGGTGAGATTGCCGGATTTCAGTCCGGCTCCAGTCCTGACCTTGTCATCTCACTTCATGCCTGCGACACCGCAACCGATGATGCCCTGATGCAGTCACTGCAGTGGAAGAGCGCAGTTGTCCTGGCAGTGCCGTGCTGTCAACGGGAACTGAATCAGCGACTTGGCAGGGGAACCGGGCTGCCACCGCTGACATCATGGGGAATCGTTCAGGAGCGATTTGCATCACTGACAACGGATTCCATCCGTGCGGCACTTATGAAAACACAGGGCTACGAAACTCAGATCCTTGAGTTTATCGAGACAGACCATACGCCAAAGAACTTGCTGATTCGAAGCTTTCGGCGCCCGAGTTCAGACACGCCTGCCGCGCGACTGGCGGCCCTCACCGAAGTCCGACAGATTCGTCAGCAACTGCAAGTTTCTCCCCTGCGGCTTGAAAGGCTGTTGATCTCTACCGGGATGCTGCCCCAGCACAGTGATTGCGAGTCTGCGGAAGGCAAGCAATGAAGAAACTGATCACCCTGTGCACCTACAACGAGCGGGAAAATCTTGCCGAGCTGATCCCGGTTTTACTTCAGACTGATCAGGAAGCAGACCTGCTGGTCGTTGATGACAATTCCCCGGACGGAACCAGTGACTTGATCGCTTCACTGGCGGCCGATCATTCTCGAATCCATCTGATTCGCAGACCACAGAAACTGGGGCTCGGAACCGCAACAACAGCGGCCTTCGCATTCGGATTGCAGAACAACTACGACCTGTTGCTGAATCTCGACGCAGACTTCAGCCATCCTCCGGATGTTATCCCAAAACTGTTCGCCGCTGTGCAGAACTGTGATATCGCCATCGCTTCTCGCTACGTCCAGGGCGGGGGTGTTCTGGGATGGTCGCTGGGCCGAAAACTGATGAGCCAGCTGATCAATATCTGGGCTCGACTCATGTTGGGACTTCGTGTCCGTGACACCAGCGGCAGCTTTCGCTGTTATCGCGTCGCCACGCTGCAGAAGGTGGACTGGTCTCTGGCGATCGCACAGGGATTCGCTATTCCAGAGGAAATCCTGTTCCGGTGTCGCCGAGTAGGCGCTCAAATGCAGGAAGTCCCCTATTATTTCGACGACCGAAGGCACGGCGTCACCAAGATTAATTTGCAGGAGAGTTACAGGGCCGTGCGAGACATCATGCGGCTGGGCCTCTCGCGAATTGTGAACTGACTGTTCCCCTTCGCAACGCAACCTTCGGTGCGTCCCTCCCGGCCCGAACCTCTCTCGTTGCTCGGATTGCTGATGCCTGCTCAATACGTCATTGGAATTGACCTCGGAACGACAAACTGCGTTCTCGCTTCCGCCCCGCTGAATGGCAATGCCGCAGAAATCACGCTGCTGGATATTCCGCAACTTGTCGCAGAGAATACCGTAGAGTCGCGCGCTGCACTCCCGTCTTTCCTCTACCTCACCAGCCAAACCGAACGGGAACAGCAAGTGTTTGCTGCTCCATTTCGCTCCGACCTCGATGTCGCGGTCGGAGTCGTTGCCGCCGCACGGTCAGCGGAAATGCCGGAACAGACAATCAGCGCCGCTAAATCGTGGCTTTCACACTCGGGGGTCGATCGAACAAAACCCATCCTCCCGTGGCAGTCGTCTCAAACAGAAATGCAAATGTCTCCTGTAGAGGCATCACAGCGGCTCCTGCAGCATCTGATTGACGCGTGGCAACAACAACATCCGGACTGCAACTTCACTGAACAGTCAGTTGTGCTCACCGTCCCCGCATCGTTTGATCCGGTTGCCCGTGAACTGACAGCCAAGGCTGCTGCCGGTGCAGGATTTCCTGCAGACTTCGTGCTGCTGGAAGAACCGCAGGCCGCAGCTTATGCGTGGTTGCTTTCCGCTGGCGATGACTGGAGAAAAACACTTCAACCAGGCGAACAAATCCTGATCTGTGATATTGGCGGAGGAACAACAGACCTGACGCTGCTGGAAGCTTCTGATGACGATGGTGATCTGACACTGAATCGAGTCGCCGTTGGAAACCATCTGCTGGTGGGTGGCGATAATATGGATCTGGCACTTGCCCATCACTGCGCGAATCTGTTTGCAGAACAGGGAGTCAATCTCGACCCATGGCAGACCGTCTCGCTCTGGCACTCCTGCCGTTCGGCCAAGGAACGTCTGCTGGGGCAGGACGGACCGGAAACCTGCAGTATCGCCGTGCCCGGACGCAGCAGCCGACTGATCGGCGGTATGGTCTCAGTCGACGTGGATCGAACTGCAGCAACTCAGCTGCTGCTGGAAGGCTTCTTTCCGGTCGTGGATGCAGAGGCTACGCCAGTGCGCAATCCTCGTTCCGGTTTTCGTGAGCTGGGTCTGCCATGGGAACAGGACACCGGGATCACGCGACATTTGGCCGCATTCCTGCAGGCGTCTGCTTCCACAGTCCGGCACGTGCTCTTCAACGGAGGCGTCTTTCGCAGCGAAGTGCTCCAGCAGCGCCTGCTTGAACAACTGCAGAAGTGGACTCCGGAAACACCTCCACAACCCGTACAGCCACAAACAGATCTCGACTCCGCCGTCGCTCGCGGTGCCTGCTTCTATGCCTGGACTCGCAGCAACAACGGGATCCGAATTCGTGGTGGAGCCCCGCGCTCGTACTATGTGGGAATTGAAACATCCGGACTGGCCGTACCCGGTATGGCACGACCACTCAAGGCGCTCTGCGTGGTCCCGCACGGGATGGAAGAAGGGACTCAGATTGATGTTCCTTCCACCGGGATCGGCCTGATTGTCGGTGAGACGACTCAATTCCGTTTCTTCAGCTCGGCAGTTCGAACGCAGGACACGCCCGGACAGATTCTGCCCCGCTGGTCGGCAGAGGAAATCGGCGAGACGAACTCGCTGCAAGCCAAACTGAACGCACAGGAAGATTCGGACGACGGTTGGATCCCCGTCGAGTTTCGTTCCGTCATTACGGAACTTGGCGTCTTTGAACTTTGGTGCGTTTGCCCAAACACAGATCGCAGCTGGAAGCTGGAATTCAGTATTCGTGAAGTCGATTCATGAACGGTCCTCAGCGGCCCGCCAGGCCTATCTGTCTGCGCGGCCAGTAATCGCCTGACGCAGAACAAAGTTCACCGCATCACGAGTATCCTCAGCATTTGTACTGTGTCCACCCTGTTCACGATGGATCAGCAGGGGCTGCGCTCCCTGCCGTTGAAGATCCTCAATCAGACGATGCACACTATGCGGCGGAACAACGGCGTCCAGTCCACCGGTTGTGGCAGCCAGTGGCATCTTCACCAGCCCCGCAGCGTTCAGTTCGGCCGAGCGACTGCGGTACACCTCCGGTTTCTGCTCCCGCGTTCCGCCATACGCCGCAGCGATGGCCTCGCCAAAGCCAGTGTACTCAACCAGATTGGCCGTCCCGTTCAGCGAGACAACACCGGCAACCTGTTCAGGGTGCAGGGCCGCAAATGCCAAAGCTGCGGTGCCCCCCATGGACCCACCGCCCACGATCACTCGCCGAGCATGAAACTCAGTCTTCAGGATCTGTATTAGCTGCAGCAGATCCTGCTCCGCCGCAGGACTCATCCACGACGTTTTCCCCCGGTAATCGGGGCTGACAAACAAGACGCCCGCCGCAGCAGCGCAACGCCGCATTTCAGCACACTCCGGACGGTCTGCCCGGATAAACTGCCAGCGATCAGATCCATGACCGTGCAAAGCAATCAAAATGTCGCACGGCTTCCCCGACGGCAGCCGCCGTGGACGCAGCATGACATATTTCTGATCACTGCCATCAACCTTTGAAGTAAACGACCGGTCCACAGGCGGCAAAAACTGCGGCTCATCAGCCACGACGAAACCCGTGGTACCCACAAACGGCAACAGCAAAATCAAGCAACGCATGCTGACGTCTCCAGCGTCAAAAGTTCAACGTTCGAATTCAGCAGAATAACTGAGGGAGCCGGTTCGGCTCCACCCGCTGTCGAATTCGTTCGTGGACGAATCTGACGGGCAGAAGCTGCACATTCGGCTCGCTCGCCGAATTAGGTGCCAGGCACCATGTTGGAACTCCACGGTAGGTGGCACCGCAAACGGTGGGTGGCACCGGGCAGATGCGTTCCGCGTGGTCAACGAACCACGCGGGCAGTCCGCAAATCGCCGAAGGCACAAACCGGCTCTCAGCCGGGCAGGCGATCCGCCTGCACCTGGTGTCGGGCGATCCGCCCGACCCTGAGAAACCGCACATTCGGCTCGCTGGCCGAATTGGGTGCCAGGCACCGCAAAGGTGAACACCGGGCTGCCAACGAGCAGCCCGGCACTCCACCAATCGCCGAAGGCAC
>JAFMMM010000157.1 GCA_017859815.1 Planctomycetota bacterium
GTCGCATGTTGTTTCCGAGGCCGCTCGCGCCGGGCTTGGTGGGCTGGAACACTTGGTTGGAATCCCCGGAACACTGGGCGGGGCAATCGTTGGAAACAGTGGCGGACGTCACGGAGATATTGGTCAGGTGGTCAAATCTGTCCGCGTGCTGACGCAGGATGGACAGGTGGCTGAACGCGGCGGCGATGAACTGTCGTTCTCGTATCGCCGCAGTGCCATTCAGGACCTGGTGATCCTTGGCGCCACTCTGGAGTTGGTGCGTGATGACTCTGAAGAGTTACTGCAGCGAATTCGCCGCAACTGGATCATGAAGCGATCGACTCAGCCGCTGGCTGATCAGTCAGCTGGTTGTATTTTCCGCAACCCACGCGGGTTAAGTGCTGGTGCGTTGATTGAGCAGTCAGGCTTGAAAGGCGCTACCTGCGGCAAAGCCCGGGTCAGTGACCGCCACGCGAATTTCATCGTCACGGATGAAGGGGCTGTCAGTGCAGATGTGCTGGGCTTGATTGAGCAGATTCAACAGGGAGTGTCCGAGAAATTCTCCGTGGACCTTGATTTGGAAATTAAGGTTTGGTGATTCCGGGAGACGCAGGATGCGGCAGACAGGACTGGAAATGGAACGCGGTGTTGTCCGGGCTCTGTCACTGCTGGTGTTGGCGGGCGGCGAGTCGGAAGAGCGTGAGATCAGTCTGTTGAGCGGGGCGGCGGTCGCCGAGAGCCTGGCTCAACGCGGTCATCGGGTGCGTCTGGAAGATCCTGCGGGATTGCCATTTCGGAAACATCCTCAATCAATTCTGCGTCACGTTGACGCGGTGATACCGATGGTGCACGGTCGAGGGGGAGAGGACGGCAGCCTGCAGCGGACTCTGCAGACGCATGCTGCTGTCTGGCCGGGTTGTTCGGCAGAGGCGGCTGAACTGACCTTTGACAAGGCTCGCACTCGAGAACGATTACTTGCCGCGGGGGTACCTGTGTCACGCGGGTTTTCTTTGCGCAGAACGGATGCTCTGCCATCGCTGTGCCACTTGCGGGGACAACTGGTGGTCAAACCGGCTCGGCAGGGCTCCAGCATTGGCATCAGCATCATTCAGGGGCGGGACGAGTTGCGGGCAGCTTTGGACCTGGCGTGGAGCTTCAGCGTTGAGGCAATTGTGGAGGAGTACATCCCTGGCCGAGAGATTTCTGTGCCGGTGGCTGACGACCGGATTCTGCCGGCCGTGGAAATTATGGCACCCAACGGCTGGTATGATTTTCATTCCAAGTATCAAAGTGCGGAGACGCGCTACGTGGTCGGGCCGGATTCCTGTCCTGATGAAGTCAATGAAATCGTCACCGCTGCCTGTCGTGTTTGCGGAGTCACGGGGTTGTCCCGTACAGATCTTCGGATCACGTCGGAAGGGCAGATTTACGTGCTCGAGATCAACACCGTTCCCGGGATGACATCACACAGTCTGGTGCCGATGTCTGCTGCTGCAGTTGGGTTGAGCAGTGGGGAGTTACTGGAGCAGATGCTCGTGCGAAGAATGCTGCAGCCGGGCATGGTCGGATGAGGAGACTTCCGGTGGGGGAGAAACTTCGAGTCCTGCGTCAATTATGTGAATACGCGGCATTTCGCGTGCTCGTATTCTGCATCAGGATTCTGCCGTTTCGCTGTACAGTCGCGATGTCGAGGCTGTTGGCGTGGGTGTTCACATCAGTATTGCCGGTCAGATGGACACGTCAGCAGGTGGCCGCTGACAATCTGCGGGCGTCCTTTGGTGCGTCCTTCAGTGAGGCTGATGTGCAGAGGACGATCCGCGACATGTGGATCCATCTGTTTCGAATGATCTGCGAAATGATCCAGATTCCCGGACGTCTGCGTCTGGAGCGTTGCCGTGACATCCTTGATTTTGAGGGTCACGAAAGATGCATAGCTGCCGTGTTAAGCGGACGCCCGGTCATGTTTCTGGGCGGGCACTTTGGGAACTGGGAAGTCACAGTAAACAGCTTCGGGACATTCGGTTTTCCGGGGACGGTGGTGGCTCGCCAGCTGGATAACCCATGGTTGCATCGCTGGTTTGAGCGATATCGGGAATCGACCGGCAACCGTCTTGTGACCAAGTCCGGTGCCGGGACTGCGATCGCGGACGTGCTGGAGCAGAACGGTTTTGTTTCGATGCTGTGTGATCAGGACGCGGGACCCCGCGGAGTGTTTGTGGATTTCTTTGGTCGTCCTGCATCGACATTTCGCAGTCTGGCGCTGCTGGCACTGCAGCATGATGCTCTTGTTGTTGTGGGCGGTTCAATTCGTCTCCCGGACAGTCAGGGGCAGCGATGGTCGAGGTTCTGTCTCTCAACCGAGGACGTCATTGATCCTCGAGATTATTCCGGAGCAGACGGTGTGGAACAGATCACTCGCCGCTATACGGAAGCACTGGAGCGTCTGGTGCGTCGGGCTCCCGAACAGTATTTCTGGGTACACCGCCGCTGGAAGAGTTTTCCGGGACAATCGAAGCGTCGTGTTCGCCGGCCTGCTGCGGACCGGCAGTCCGGCTGAAGACTGTTGCTGCTGTCCAGACACGGCGAACAGCATCGGTGACACGCAAACCGTGATTCGATAAACTTCGCAGGCTCACGGTCTGGTTTCGGGCGAGCTTGCCACTGGCCTGTGGGCGGGGATGCGGGGTATGCGGAGTATGCGGGGTTGTGTGCTGTTGACGGGGAAAGGGGCAGGAATTGAGCCTGGTAAGAATTCGTACACAAGAGCGAACTGCCGAGGTGGCGTGGTTCTCGGCGCTGTGCAGTGATGACTACCGATTCCTTGGTGTGCCGGATGGAAGCCTGCGCAGCAGTTTCCAGCATTGTTCCCGGATCGTCGAGACCTCTGACCGGCTGGGCTATCAGAACATTTTGTTGCCATCCGGCTGGATTGCAGGGCAGGATGCACTGACCTTTGCTGCGGGCATGGCAGGGCGAACCACACAGATCAATCAGTTGGTGGCGCTGCGGATGGGCGAGGTTTGGCCGCCAATGCTGGCTCGTGCTGTTTCCACAGTTGACCACATGAGCGGCGGGCGGTTGTGTATCAACGTCATATCGTCGGATCTGCCAGGGCGACGCGAGGAAAATACGGTTCGCTATGATCGCAGTCGGGAGGTGATTCGAATCCTGCAGCGGATGTGGAGTGAGACCGGACCCTTTGAATGGAGCGGTGAGCATTATGAGTTTTCCGTTGCCACCACAGAGCCGGCAAAGACTTATCAACAGAACGGCGGGCCGTTGCTGTACTTCGGTGGCATCTCACCGGCGGCGCAGACACTGTGTGCGGAGTTCTGTGATGTGTACCTGATGTGGCCGGAGACGGAATCTCAGTTGCTCAGCACGATGAGCAGTCTTAGCCGGCAGGCTGACGAGTTTGGTCGGACACTGGACTTCGGACTGCGCATCCATGTCATTGTCAGGGAGACTGAAAAAGAAGCTCGAGCTGCGGCCGATGGTTTGATTTCTCGGCTTGACCTGAAACGTGGCGAGGAGATTCGGAATCGTTCTCAGGATAGTTCCAGCGCCGGTGTACAGCGGCAGGATGAATTACGACGTCAGGCCGGGGGCGATCTTTATTTGGAGCCGCACTTGTGGTCTGGAATTGGTCTCGCACGCAGCGGTTGCGGAAGCGCGCTTGTTGGCGACCCGGACCAGATTGCCGCTCGCCTGAGCGACTATATGGATATGGGAATGCGTTCATTTATTCTCAGCGGGTATCCTCATTTGGAAGAGTGTGAGCTGTTCGCTCGATACGTCCTCCCAAAGCTGCCACAGTGTCGCCTGAATGAAGTTCAGGGACGCCTGATTGCCGACCCGGTGACACCGTTAACGACTGCAGAACGAACCTGATCGGGATTCTGTTGGGGGTGAGTCTGTTGCAGTCCCTGGGAAATTCGTGATGCAGGGATTTGTTGCAGGTGCCGTGAGGGAAATCAGTGGTTGCAGTCGTCAGCGGATGGGAATGCCCACAGTCAGAGAACGGTGCTGAATCCGATGCTGAATCGAGTGTGGGACTGGGTTCAGGACACAATTGAACACTCAGAGACAAGTCAACGGACGTTGTCAGGACAGCAACATGCCATTGTTTGAGATTGAGACGGAAGCCCACATCATGATTAGTTGGGCGACGTGTCTGGAGCAGGCGGAATTTCTGGCGGAGAAGCATTACCCCGAGGAGCGGGTGCTTCGGATCACTCGCCGTCCGCGTGACATGTGGGTGGTGTCCAAAGCGGTGCTTGGCATGACCGGCAAAGATGCCCCGTGTGATATTGCGAGGGATTGTTTGGCGCGCGCATCGGGTGACAAGCTGCACGCGATTCGGCTGTACATGCTGGAGACTGGTTCAGACCTTGATCTGGCGCGGAAGGTGATCGAAGCCACCATGCCGACTGGCTGGTGAATTGCGGGGCACGCTGTTGTCTGCGCTGACTTTTTTCGACTCGTTGCCAGCAGCGTGCTGGACGTGATGGATCTTGCCTGTTGTCACAACTTGCCGTTAGACTTCGTCCCGGTCCGGCAGATCCTGCCGGATACCGATATTTTGACCGACTGCCGAGACGAGATTCAGCAGCATCGGTAATGCGAAAGGAATCGCTTCGTGGCTCCGGCAATTGTCATTTTTTCGGCATTGATGCTGTACTGGATCTACGACGGTTACGGTCGTGCGCTGCGTCTTTTGTGTCTGTTGCGCGGACCGGTGGACTCATCAACGGATTCGTTCCAGCCCAGCGTTGCCGTTTTATTGACCGTTCATAATGAGGCCGCCACCGTGTGCGAACGCGTACGGAATTTGCTGGCTTCGGACTACCCGGATGATCTGCTGGAAATTGTCGTGGCTTCAGATGGCTCGACCGACGCCACCAACGAGCTTGTGCGATCAATGAATCATCCGCGTGTGCGACTTGTGGAATGTCCCGGCGGTGGTAAGACCGTTGCTCAGAATCTGGTGATTCCGGAATTGCAGGCGGAGGTGATTGTTTTCACCGATGCGGGTGTCAGTTTCGATTCGGGCTGGATTTCGAAAGTCGCCGGGCGTTTCGTCGATCCTCGCATCGGCGCGGTTGACGGTCGTCTGATGTTCGGTTCGCCCGATGACAGTCAGGTCAGCACAAGTCAGGGCTTCTACTGGCGTTATGAACTGCTGCTGCGTGAACTGGAATCACACCTCGGAATTCTGGCCGTTGTTTCCGGGTCTGGTTTTGCCGTCCGCAGCAGTTGTTTTGTGCCGATGGATCCATGGATTGGTGAAGACTGCATTGTGCCATTGGACGTCGTCGCTGCTGCTTTCCGTGTAGTTCATGAACCGCGGGCTGTGGCCTATGACCAGTTTGAAGCCGGCGATGGAGTGACGCTGCGTCGACGGGTGCGGATGACGCTGCGGAACTGGCAGGGAACATGGATGCGTTCGCAACTGCTGAATCCGCTCCGTCATCCGGGGGTCGCATTTGCATTGTGGTCTCACAAGATCCTGCGTTGGCTGTCACCGCTGTTTCTGCTGGCCGGGACGATGTCCGCATGCTATGCGGCAATAAGTGCCCCGAGCTGGTTTAGCGCAGCCATGCTGCTGCCATGGCTGACATTGTTCGGACTTGGGGGCTTTCACGCTGTGTTTGAGCGGGAACGAAAACTCGTCCCGGGGTCAGGGACAGCGTTCAGTTTCCTTCTGGCGAACCTCGCCTTTATGATAGGGGTTTGGAGAGCAATTCTGGGGCGACAGGTGCGTGCCTATCGCAATCAGTAAAAACAGTTGACCACGCCTGAGTGGACTGCCGGGAAGCAGGCAGATTTGATCTGCCCTTGTCTTGCCGCAGCAAGTGCCGGCTTCTCCAACCGGAGAGTCGCTGCCGTTCCGCATGGCTTTTTGATTTTCGTTGGGGGGGATAGCAATGTTACCAATGGAAGTTCGCTCGGTGTCATCCGGGCAGCACAGGATCAGGCGGTGGGTGACTGCCGACATTGTTGCGGCAATTCCGCTGGTGTTTTTGACGCTGCTGATATTTTTCGGCCGCGCTGATTTCGGACATGCAAAGGAGCCGCTGCCAGTGGCTGCAGACAAACTTCCGGCTGACAATCCATTTTCTCGCCCAAGCCCGCTGCCGTACCAGGCACCGGAATTCAATCGCATTCGTGAGGAACACTATCTGCCGGCGTTTCTGGAAGGGATGTCCGAGCAGTTGCGTGAGCTGGATGCCATCACCGACAGTTCAGAAGCGGCAACATTTGAAAATACGATCCTGCCACTGGAAAAATCTGGCGCGCTGCTGACTCGAGTTCGAAATGTGTTTTCGAATCTGACGTCATCCAACAAGACAGAGGGACTTCAGAATATTGAAACGGAACTTGCCCCGCTGCAGGCGGCTCATGCTGACAATATTCTGCTGAACGGAAAACTGTTTGCACGTGTGAAATCGTTGTGGGAGCGGCGTGCCGACGAGAATCTGACTCCGGAACAGACTGAAGTTCTGCGGCAGCATTACGAGAGCTTCGTCCGTGCTGGTGCCAGCCTGGCTGAAAACAAAAAAGCTCAGATTCGTGTGCTCAATGAACGGATCTCGCGGCTGGAAACTCAGTTCGACGAGAATCTGTTGGCCGTTGTTACTGAGCGAGCGGTTGTGGTGGAGACACGTGAGGAACTGGACGGTCTGTCTGAGGGCGACGTAGCCGCCGCTGCAGAGTTGGCTACTGAGCGCGGACATGACGGAAAGTTTGTTCTGGAGATCACCAATACCACACGAGTCCCGGTATTGACCTCGCTCAACAATCGAAAGCTGCGTGAACGTGTCTGGAAAGCCTCGGCAGAACGGGCGCTGGGACGTAACGGTGGGGTCGACAACAGACCGTTAATTCTGGAGCTTGCACGACTGCGTGCCGAACGCGCGGAACTGCTTGGATTCCCCAGCCACTCGGCATTCAAACTGCAGAATCAGATGGCACGCAAGCCTGAAGCAGCGATGTCCATGCTGACGGATCTGGCGCCGGGAGTTGTCGACCGCGCTCGTCAGGAAGCCGCTGACCTCGTCGCGATGATGCGCAGCAGGGGCAAGGATCACGATTTGCAACCGTGGGACTGGGAATATTATGCAGAGAAGGTACGACAGGAACGATTTGAGTTCGACGAGAGCGAAGTCAAACCCTACTTCGAGCTGAACACAGTGCTCGAAAAGGGTGTGTTCTTCACCATGAATAAGCTCTTTGGCATTACTTTTCGTCGCCGGACTGACCTGCCGGTTTTCCAGGCAGACGTGCGGATTTTCGACGTGATTGATTCCGATGGCGAGCAGATTGGCCTGTATTACTTTGATCCGTTCCGCCGTCCGGAAAAACGAGGCGGTGCGTGGATGAGTTCATTCGTTGATCAGTCTGCACTGCTGCAGGAACATCCGGTGATTACCAATACGCTGAACATTCCGCGTCCGGCATCGGGTGAACCGGCACTGATCAGTTTCGACAACGTCATCACGATGTTTCATGAAATGGGGCACGCGGTCCACGGGTTGTTCTCGGACGTGACCTACCCGTCGGTCTCCGGGACCAATACTCCCAGGGACTTTGTGGAATTTCCCTCGACCTTCGAAGAAGACTGGGCGGTCACTCCGGAGATCCTGGCGAACTATGCACGGCATTATCAGACGGGCGAACAGATTCCGGAAGAACTGCTGAACAAGGTGATTCGTGCCAGTCGGTTCAATCAGGGATTTGACACGCTGGAGTATCTCTCGGCAGCACTGCTGGATCTGGAATGGCACAGCCTGACTGCGGAGCAGATTCCGGAAGATGTCGAAGCCTTCGAAGCTGCGGCATTGAAGAAACATGGGATTGACTTTGCGCCGGTTCCGCCGCGATACCGCACGGCTTATTTCGCTCACATCTGGGGCGGCGGTTATTCATCCAGCTACTATGCGTACATCTGGAGTGAAGTGCTGGCTGCTGACGCCTTCGCATTCATGAAGGAAAACGGGGGTTGTACCCGCGAGAACGGGGATCGAATTCGCAGTCAGATTCTTTCCCGGGGAAGCAGTCGCGATCCAATGGATTCGTGGAAGGCGTTCCGGGGCCGCGAGCCCGAGGTGGAGTCGCTGCTGATTCGCCGTGGACTGAAGTGACCGTAGCTGAGTTCACAACGCTTAATACGAAACGCAAAGGCGGGTCCTGATTCCGGGGCCTGCCTTTTTTTGATGTCGCATAACGATGACAGCCAGCGGGAACGCAGTCAGTGATCGCTCGGAATGGCGTTTGACATGCTGCATCGGATACGGATGGAAAGGCTGTGGGTGCGACGCAGGAATTGTGGCACTGGCCTGATATACTCCGAACGTGCCGACCGGCCGCTGCAGCCAGGGTTGTGGTGGCTGGACTGTGGCTGGCTGTGGCTTGTAGCCGGAATGTGGTGACTGCACAGTTGATGCGGCGCAGGGGACGTCGAATGAACAGGAACTGTTGGTGAATTTTCAGTGGATCGAAAGGGAACCGGGCATGTCAGAACTAAAGATCGGTATGCCGGAGATTCTGGCAGCCGAACAGCGAATCTTACCTCATGTGCCCGCACCGGCTCTGATTCGCTCGTGGCGTCTGGAGCGAGAACTGGGACTGGCTGAAGATCGACGAGTCTGGCTGGTCGACTATGGGTGGACTCCCAGTGGTTCATTCAAGTTATTCGGGGCCTGCAACTGGCTTGCTGCCCATCTGCCGGGACTGGAGGGACGGCCTGTAGCGGCACATTCTTCCGGCAACTTTGCATCTGGAATTGCCTATGCCGGGATGCGTCTGGATACAAGAGTCATTGTCGTGATGCCGGAGACAGCTCCGCGGGTGAAATTTGAACTGACTCAGTCATTCGGTGCTGAAGTGAGGACGTATGATATTGCGACCGACCATCTGACCGGTCAGCGGGACAAGCTGACCCGCGAGATTGCTGAGGAAGAAAACGCCGTGCAGGCATCACCATACGACGACCCGGATGTGATCGCCGGCAATGGAGTCGGTGCACTGTGGATGGTTCGTCAACTTCAGCAGTGGAATCGGCAGTTGACGCATTTTCTCTGTCCGGTCAGCGGGGGGGGACTGATGGCGGGCCAGGCGCTGGCCGTGCATGACGGCTTTCCCGACGCACGGATCATCGGTGTCGAGCCTTCCGGCGCAGACGATTTTCGGCGTTCACTTGCGGCGGGAGAACGCGTGCGTTTGGAACGTCCGGAGAGCATCTGCGATGGCCTGCTTTCTTATGATGTCGGGGAATGGAACTGGCCCATTCTTCAGCAACTGGTCGCTGAGAGTGTGACCATTGACGACGAAGACACGCAGCGAACCATGGCGAAACTGTATCAACAGCATGGTTTACGCACCGAACCATCAGGAGCGATCGCTGCAGCCGCTCTCTCATGTCAGTCCGTGGATCTTTCCGGCAGTGGTGACATTGCTGTGGTTGTGAGCGGCAGGAATGTTGATGAAACAGCATTCCGGGAGTGGATTCAGGCAGGGCCGTAGAATTCGACACGACTGCCATCGGGTCCCGACTGTGACTGTAGATCAGCAGGCTTACCGCCGGTCGGGGCGGGTTGAAAAAACTGAGTAAGAACCGGAACGCAAACTGATGGCACAAAGAGGAAGGAGACTAACGCTGCCGGAGGTTTGTCCGATGTCGCCTGATGTACTTCCCAAATCCGAATGGGGAGATGTCTGCAAAGCTTTGCAGGAGCGTCCGGTGAAGTCGATCCGGCTGCGTCCGGCTGCGTCAATGGGGCAGGGCTGTGAAGTCACTTTACCATTTGCCCTGGAACCCATTCCGTGGTTTCCGGGTGGAATGTTGCTGCCGGAATTTCGTCAGCCTGCTGCGACGCTTGAGTTCCATGCGGGGCTTTATTTTATCCAGGATGCCGCCTCCATGCTGGCGCTGCGACTCCTGAACCTGAGTGGTCACGAGCGGGTCCTGGATCTCTGCGCGGCTCCGGGGGCCAAGTCATCGGCATTGCTGGAAATGGTCGGGCCGGGGGGGGGATTTCTTGCTGCGAACGAACCCGTCAGCGGTCGCTTACCGCCGCTGATTTACAATCTGGCGAGGACAGGATTCCCGGATTTTGCCGTTCTACAGCACGACCCGGAGCACCTTGCCAGTCGACTGCCCGAGGCGTTTGATGCGGTGCTGGTGGATGCACCCTGCAGCGGTCAGTCGCTGGTTTCTCGAGAGAAACAAACGTCTTCGGCTTTCAGTCAAAAGCAGGTCGAACTGTGTGCTGCTCGGCAGAGAAGAATTCTGACATCAGCGGCGGCAACGGTCGCTCCCGGAGGATGTTTGGTGTATTCGACCTGCACTTTCGCCAGCGAAGAAAATGAAGAGGTTGCAGTCCAGTTTCTGCATGAGTTTCCCGAATTCCGTGTGGAATCACTTCCTGAACTGGACGCATGGAAATCAGATCGGGCGCCCGGGGGCTATCGATTATGGCCGCATCGGGATCGTTGCGCCGGAGGATACGCGATTAAGTTTCGTCGGAAAGGGCAGGTGGGTTCTGAATCAGCAACCAGCCTCGGGGCCACGATCAGCAGCCGCAAATGGTCGGATGAGCAGATCGGTTCAATTCGTGACGGTCGTGTTGAGATATCGGGGAAACAGAAGTATTGCTGGTCCGCGAGGATGCCTGAGATCCTGCGAGAACTGGCGAAGGCCGGATCCGAAGTGATGTACATCCCGGCAAAGCACTGGATGCCCGCGCACGCTTTGGCGCTCCGCCGCGACAACGCGTGGACACCTTGCGACCATCTGCATGTCAATGATCAACAGGCCCGCGAATTTCTGGCAGGGCAGCCACTGGGGCCGGGGGAGGCCGGCTGGAAGGTCGTTTGCTGGAATGACCACCCTCTGGGCTGGGTCCGCAGCAACCATTTGAGATCGAATAATGGACTGCCTGCGGCCGCTCGGGTTCGCTGGCCACGCAGCTAACAGCCTGTCAGACCGGGGGCTTCTGCCGGATCTGCAAAAGTCACGACCGCGCGGCTCAAATTGAAGCGGGATCAACCGGGGCTCGTCTCGGCTTCCGAACTGTCGGCTTCGGGATGGTCAGTCTCCGGCTGAACACCACTGCTGGCAGGATCGTCCCGGTCTGTCACGGTTTCTGCAATCTCACGAAGCAGAGTCGTCGCGTAGGTCCCTGAACTCAGGCAGAATTGCAGACACAGGTTTCCGTCATCCGTGAGTTGAGCGCTGCACTCAGATGGAAATTCCAGCATACCACGTCTGGCTCCGGACGTCAGCGACGAGAAGCGAGAGAACTCTTCCCCGGTCAGTCCAAGAGTCTGCAGTGCCGCAAACTCCT
>JAFMMM010000544.1 GCA_017859815.1 Planctomycetota bacterium
GTCGTCCGGGCTGAACAGCGTCCATTCGCCCTGCTCTTCGACCCGCTTCATAAACAGGTCTGGAATCCAGTTTGCGGTGTGCATGTCGTGCGTACGCCGCCGATCGTCTCCCGTGTTCTTGCGGAGATCCAGAAACTCCTCGATATCCAGATGCCACGACTCAAGGTAAGAACAGACTGCCCCCTTGCGTTTGCCGCCCTGATTCACAGCGACAGCAGCATCATTGACAACTTTCAGGAATGGGATCACGCCCTGGCTGCGTCCGTTGGTGCCGCTGATATGAGCGTTCGTTGCCCGGATGTTGGTCCAGTCGTTCCCCAAACCGCCTGCCCACTTACTCAGCATCGCGTTGTCTGAGACACACTTGAAAATATGTCCCAGGTCATCGCTGACGGTGGACAGGTAACACGAGCTCAGCTGCGGATGGTTTGTCGCGGAATTGAACAGCGTCGGTGTCGCCGATGAGAATCTCATGCTCGACAGCAGATTGTAAAACTCAATCGCTCGATCTTCCGGGTTCTGTTCCTGCAGCGACAGCCCCATTGCAACCCGCATCCAGAAGTACTGCGGCGTCTCGATTCGTCGGCCGCCGATATGCAGCAGGTAACGGTCGTAGACAGCCTGCAGTCCGGGGTACTTGAACAGGTCGTCCCGCTCCGGTTGCAGCGCCTCGGCCAACTTCGTCAGGTTCAGGTTTCGCAGTTCAGGGGTCAGTCGGTCGGCGTTGATTCCGTCGATGATGTAGTGCTCAAACTGATTCCGGTACAGCTTGTTGAGTTCGCTGCTGTTCGTCGGACTGCTGCCGATCGCTTCACGGTTGATCACCATTCGCAGCAGCCGTGCTGCAACTGTGTCGTATGATGGGTCCCGCTCAATGCGACTACGAGCCGCGAGGATCATCGCTCGGTCAATCTCAGTGATCGAAATGCCGTCGAAAACGGACTTTCCAACTTCCTTCATCAGGTCATCGGCATCGACATCAGGCAGCCCTTTGCAGGCAAAATCAAGACGACGACGAA
Source organism: Planctomycetota bacterium (assembly GCA_017859815.1). Lineage (GTDB taxonomy): Bacteria > Planctomycetota > Planctomycetia > Planctomycetales > Planctomycetaceae > SXXK01. The sequence goes on from JAFMMM010000544.1 coordinate 1,020, forward strand.
TCCGGTTCAGATCGAATGGGACCCGCAGTCCATCTTCCCGCAGGACGTGCAACCGGTTTCCCGCGTTCTCAGAAGCCTCTTCCAGTTCCTCGATCTGCTGCAGCGATCGAATTCGAGCGTGCTCGGAACGGTACACGATGTATCGCCGAGCAATACGGTAGTGCCCGCGTTTCATCAACTGCATTTCAACCAGGTCCTGAACCTGCTCGACCCCAATCCCGACGTCGGACCCAGCTTCCCCGCCCGACTGTTCCACGACCTGCTGCGTGATCGCACGAACCTCTTCAGCCACGCTGCTGTCCAGAGGCTGACCGTCGGCAAGATTCAATTCGGCACGGAAGGCATTACCGATTGCTCGTTCAATCAGACTGCCCTCAAATGTCACAGTTCGACCGTCACGTTTTCTGATAATCCATTCAGATTCCGCTCGACTCATTCGATGCACCTCTTTGTCGTATTGCTCGTCCAGTGCTGGCTTCATTCGCGGCTTTCCGATGCTCGCGAAACTCCTGCACCCGGATGGTTCGGATGGATGATGGGTACTTACTCAAAATCTGTCGACGTCCCTGTCGAGTCTCCCTTCGCACTGACTTGATTCGCCAGTTGAGAGACATGCCAGCCTGAACCCCCAGAGGGCCTGCCAGCCCTGTCCACAATCCTTGTGAACAGCTTCTTGAAACTCTTTAAAACCGTTTTTACAACCTCGTGCTACTCCGCGCAAAAGATCTGACCCGCTGGTGCGGTCCAACCTCCGCGATGCCTTTGCCCGCAATCATGCCCACGGGCATGATTGCCGTCGGCGAGCCGTAGCCGCATACGGACAACACAGGGCTCACCACTTATCTCTCATCAGTTCGACCTCACGCTGCCGAACTGCCAGTCGCCGTTTCTCTTGTTCCTGCCCGTTCCTTCCCACCGAAGCGCCTCATCAGACACCATGGAGGGAACGGAATCTTTCTGGAAGTTTTCCCTCAGGAACTCTGACAGTTCACTGGAGAACAAAAAGATTGCCGGTGTGGGCATTCCGGAAGAGACAAACCGTCTTCTGCCGGGAACCCTGAGAGAAACAGGCAAAACGACCAATGGCCGTTGCAACTGCAGTTATGTGAGTCCTTTCCGATCGAGTTGTCCGACCACGGAACTCAGCCCGCCAAACAGATGCTGCAGAACGCAGCCACGACTCAATCGAGCCACCCTTGGCCACCCCAATGACCTGCGTATCAGATGCGGGCTTTCTGCCCATCTCCTCGACGCAACGTACTGTTGTGGTGAAGAGGTTTGTACACCCTTCAGTGCAAGTTGACATGTTTGGCCGCGTTGACTGAGCTCACTCGGGCTCAGTCTTGGTCAGCGGTTCCCCGTTTTCAGTCGCCGCGGCGTTGCATGCGACCGTGACCAGCGGGTTTTGAGTTGCCGAAATACAGCGTCTCGGGCGTGTGCAGACCTCCGTTTCTGAACATGTCGTTAAAACTGACACCACGAGAATATTCGTAATCCTGCGAGTGTCAACGCTACCTGATGGGACGGTCACAAATCGTGTTGCGCTACGGGTTTGTGGCTGCCCGAACACCGTGGCTGTTGTGCTTGGTGTCTCCGTGACGGACACAATATAGTGTGTTGTTGTAGTCTGTCAACACTATTCGTTGTATGTAAG
>JAFMMM010000545.1 GCA_017859815.1 Planctomycetota bacterium
AACCGGATATTTCCGGGCAGAACCGTGACGACTCAAAGTGCACATGATAATCTTCTGACCACATTCCCCAAAGACACCGGATCAAACAGGACATATCTGATGTTGAACTCTTGTTCCAGCCGTTTAAGCCTCGTGATGGTATTCCTGAGCCCGCTGTCGGCCTTCGGTCCGCAGGTCATCGCCGAACAGCGGCCCAACATTCTGTTCGTGACCGTTGACGACATGAACAGTGATTCCGTTGGCGTTTTTGGGTGTAGCCTCCCCAATACCACACCCGCGATTGACGCTTTCGCAGAATCCAGCCTGAAGTTTTTGCACGCTCATGTGCAGGTGGGAAACTGCATGCCATCACGCAACGTGATGTTTTCCGGACTGTTTCCGCACACCAATCGCGTTGAAGGTTTTTATCAGATCAAGGATCCTCACTATCCTGTGCTTTGCCAGTTGATGCAGCAGGCCGGCTACTATTCCGCCATTCGCGGAAAGGTGACTCACAGCACGCCTTACCATCCGTTTCCATGGGATGCTGAACTGATTGCCGAAGACGGCAGTATGTTCGCTCCCAAGGATGTTGCAAGCTACTACACGTCCACCAAAGCCGGCATCGCAGCCAGTCGGAAGGCCAACAAACCGTTCTTCCTCTCAATCAATATCTCCGACCCGCACAAGCCGTTCTGGGGGCAGGGTGCGGAGACTGACCGGCCCTCGCGTGTCTTTACAGCCACTGAAGTCCCCGTCCCGGGTTATCTGGTGGATACGCCCGCTGTCCGAGACGAACTGGCGCTGTATTACAGCACCGTCCGTCGAGCAGACGACTGCTTTGGGAATGTGATGCGTGCACTGAATGAATCGGGACTGCAGGACCAGACCATTGTCATTTTCCTTTCTGACCATGGCATGCCGCTGCCATTCGCCAAGACGCAACTTTATCACCACAGTACTCATACTCCATTTCTGATTCGCTGGCCGGGTGTAACAATGCCAGGTTCCACCAACAGGAGCGAAATGATCTCCTGTATTGATGTGCTGCCAACGCTGCTGGACGTCATCGGTGAAGAATCTCCCGATCATCTGCAGGGCAGCTCTTTCCTGCCACTGCTTCACGGTCATTCACAGCCTCAGCGCGAATTCGTCTTCAAGGAATACAACCAGAATTCCGGCGGTGCCTGCCATCCCATCAGAGCCGTGCAGTCGAAACGATACCTGTACCTCTGGAATCCATGGTCGGACGGGCAGCGAATCTTTCGGTCCGCTACACAAGGGACGGTCACCTACAAGCAAATGCAGCAACTCGCGAAAACAGACCCGGCTGTTGCGGCACGCCTGGAGCTGCTGGATCATCGTGTCCCGGAAGAATTCTACGAGATCTCAACCGATCCGGACGCACTCAACAATCTCATTGACAGTCCGCAGCATCAGCAGGTAATCGAAGAATTTCGCGCCGCTCTGCAGAGCTGGATGCAGTCCACGGAAGACCACGCTCTGGACGCCTATCGACAACGCAGTGACGCCCAGGCCGTGTCGGACTACGTGGACCGGATGCAGCAGAAATCCGACAAACGCCGCAGTCTCAAACGGAACGGCCGTCCCGGTCGACCCGTTGGTAAAGCGGACAATCTGATCAGCCTGAAATTGCCGCAATCCGCAGTGGCAGGGCAGCCACTTCGCGTCACAGTGACCTATCAGCTGCCGAAAGCGCTGGAAACACAGCAGCTGCACGTGACGCTCAAGGATGCAGCAAACAAACGCGTTTCACGACAGATCGTCAGCGTCACCGGCAGTGGGTCGGCATCACTGGAATTTGACGTGCCGAACAGTGCGGCGAAGAACGTCTCTGTCGCCGCCTTCGTGGGCGTCGACTACTCGGCCAATCTTCAACATGTCACTCAGCGCATTCCGCTTGCAGATCCCTGAACTGCCCGTAGAACAGACACGATTGCACGTTTTCTAAACGGAAACCTCGCGGGGCAGGGCAGTGTTGGATTGCTGCAGCGGTCCGTTATTTCCCACGCAGGCAGAAACCCACGGACGAACACGGGGTGTCACACCGGCCCCGCCGATAGCGATTCCCAATCACGGCAAGCAGGCGAATTGTGCGCAAAGTGGTATCGAGGTTGCCCTGTGATTCCTTTGTTCAGGATGACCAGGTACACAATTTCGCACAAAGGCGGCAAACATGAGCGGTGGATTTCTGATTGACATGGATGGTGTGCTCTATCGCGGCAACGAACTCATTCCCGGCGCCGCCAAATTTATTCGGACGCTGCTGGAAACCAGGACTCCATTTTCCTTTGTCACGAATAACAGCCAGCGCAGTCGTCGCGACGTCACCACAAAACTGCGACGCATGGGAATTCTCATCGAAGAGCGTCATGTCTTTACATGTGCCATGGCAACAGCGCGATTCCTTGCTCGCCAGCATCCCCATGGAACAGCCTTCGTCATCGGCGAAAGCGGACTCAGCCAGGCGCTCCATGAAAATGGCTACTCAATTGTGGATTCCACCCCCGACTATGTTGTTGTCGGTGAAGGCCGAAATCTGTCCTTTGAACTGGTGGAGCGTGCGGTGCAGTTGATTCTCGACGGCGCCCGTCTCGTCGCCACAAATCTGGACCCAAACTGCCCCACTTCCACTGGCACCAGGCCGGGCTGCGGAGCTATCGTCTCG
>JAFMMM010000546.1 GCA_017859815.1 Planctomycetota bacterium
TTCTGCTTCAACGCAGCGGTGTAGAGGGCTCGGGCACGATCTGCCTGCCCCTGCTGTTGAAAGACTTTGCCGATCACCAGCATCCGATCAGCAGATCGCAACGGTGGTGCATTTGTCGGACGGAAATCAGTGAACAGCGCGCTTGCGGCTGAACAACCTGTGTTCGTGCACAGCAGCAGACCACCCAAGAGAACCGCGGCGGGCCCATGGAACTTCATTGTGTATCCCCCCCGAACTGTGCGGCGTATCCCCCCGCGCAACAGTCGGTCACTAATGAAAGGCAAAGGCTCAACCGTTGCCTCTTGCTTTTCTCTACTCCGGCCAGCTGCAGTCGGAACTTCCACTGCAACCGCCAATCGCCGGAGAATAGAGATTCCCCGATTTGTTCATCGGATCGTGATAACAGCGGACATTGATACTTTTTGCAAAATACGGAGAAACGGATCATTCAGCGCAATTTCCAAAGACACTTACCTTTGGGTCGTATTCTGCTAAAGTCCGCAAATCGCGGGCCTGCAATCCAGCGATTGCACCCATTCGCGGCGGCCTGATATTCGCTTACTGAGCTTTCTGATGTACCGCATACTCGATGTTGATTGCACCATTGAGACACTAAGGGTCCTGAACCAGCGCATCGAAGAGCGGTTCCCCGACAGCGGACTTTCCCGGGTCTGCAAAGAAGTGCACCTCATTGCGAGGGAAACGAAAGAGCGAATCCTGTGGACTGGCAAACGACTTACCTCCATTTGGGTGGCGGTAGTCATTGTCGTCGCCTGCACGATCGCAGGGCTGGGCTACATGTTCGAAACGAGTCTCCCCGACGACAATGCGGCGAAGCATTCTTTTGAGGAGATTGACGCAGCAGCCAATGTGCTGATCCTTAGTGGCGCATTCCTGTTCTGGCTCACATCGCTGGAGTCGCGAATCAAACGGCGGCGACTGTTGAGTTCGCTGCACGACCTGCGCAGTGTTTCGCACGTCGTTGACATGCACCAGCTGACAAAAGATCCCAGCCAGCTGCTGACCACTGCAGAAGGGCAAACTCAGTCTTCACCCCGACGCAGCCTGACAGCTTTTGAATTGACTCGCTATCTGGACTACTGCAGCGAATTGCTGTCCCTCGTCGCCAAGCTTGCCGCACTTTATGCACAGACATCATCCGACGGCATTGTGTTGCAGGCCGTCAATGATGTTGAACAGCTCACTACCAGCCTTAACCGCATGATCTGGCAGAAAATTATGATGCTGGACAACGACGTGGATGAACTGGCGAAGAAACAGCCATTGGGCCCGCGATAGTCAGCGGTCAAATGCCGGCAATCAGGTGCCGACATCGTGTTACCGCGGAATTTGCTTCATCGTGTAAAAGCCCTCGGCGGGCCACATTTCCGGAACCACTCCGTCGTTCGATGTGATCCGGAATTCGTACAGGTAACCCTGCAGGTGCCCCTCCGTCTCCAACCGCAGCGTCTTTTGATCCGGCAGCAGTGTGATTTTCCGTGGCGTAATCCGACGGCGGTCAGAATCCGGAGTGCCGTAACTTCCCTGCCAAACTCGCGTCAGACACTGGATGTCCCAGTCCTCCGGTGACAACAACTGACCAGCCGACAGTACATGCATCATTTCGATCTCAAACCCTGTTGACACAGCCCGAATCTCGCAGATGCCATTGGGAAGATCCCCGGCCGGAGTCAGACGAGAGATTTCTCCGATATTGCCGGCTCCCTGCCAGCCGCTGTCTCGAATGTGTCCAACATAGAGGGCATTGTCCGGGCCAAAGCTGATACTGATCGGGCCCAGCAAATCTGATTGCTTCCCGTCCTGCACGGGACGGCTGAAGCGGTAGCAGCCTCCCTGAATGACGCCGTCAACTTCCTGAAAGCTCATGCGAATCAGACATTGCGTATCATACTCACAGGCAATCGCATGCCCGGCCAGAGACGCCACGGAAAAGTCCTCCGGAAAAAATCCCAGTGCGTTCACACTGCGCGTCCACGGATGCGGAATCTGGATCGCTGCAGTTTCCGCCACAGCATCACGATCCTTCTCAAATCGAGATGGCACTCCATAATGCCGCCCCGGCAGAATGTGATTCAACTCATTGAACGTGTTCTGAACGCCCTGATTGTCCGTAACAAACAACTGGCCCCTGGCGTCGAATGCCAGCCCCATGGGAAATCGCATGGAGTAAGCGACTGGAGCGATCTCTCCGTCTGTATTCACTCGCAGTACCGTTCCCCTCCAGCGATCGTTCTTTGCATCGCGTCCCTTCTGCGAGTAGTCACTTCCCAGGCCGACATACAAACTGCCGTCCGCATCACGAACCAGACCTGTCGTCCAGTCGTGATAGTCAGCACTAAAACCCCACCCGGAGGCGACAACCTCAAAGCTGTCCGCCGAATGACCAGCGGTCGTGGTACGCAGTCGCACAATTTCCGGCTTGGTTGCCAGCAGCAAATCCGGCCCGTCCGCCAGAATGCCGTAGGGCGATGCAAATCCATCCGCAAACAGACTGGCAGTATCAGGGACCTGGTCGCCATCGGAGTCGCGAACAAGCCAGACACGTCCCCGCAGGGAGGCAATGCCCAGGCGACCATCCGGCAGCCATGTCATCCCAACAGGCATGATGCGAGCAGGCAGCGGCAGCGTCGTCCCCGCAAAGCCC
>JAFMMM010000547.1 GCA_017859815.1 Planctomycetota bacterium
TCCGGATCAATCGTCGGGTCAATATTGAACCGCGCGATTCGACCAAGTGCGATCGAGCCATAATCCTTCAACGCGTTCTTCTGTTCAGAACCCCAGAAGCTCAGTTCCATTTCGGCGCCATCGAGTTGCAGTCCCCACGTACCGCGGACTCCGCGGATACTGTCCTGGTCCATCCCGCGAACCGTGGGGATCAACACATCACCAACCGGCAGACCGCCGTTCAGGTTGTCGACATAGCTGGTGGGAAGGTCACGACCTTCCAATGCACCAAGCCCGTTGTTCTGGAGACCACTGACGGGAGCCCCGATCATTCCGTTGCCTGCCCCGCCAAAATCGAGGTAGAGCATTTCAACGCGTAGCCAGCTGTTCTGCGAGGCATTGCTGAGGAATTTCTCAAACGGACGTGACTCATCCCAGAGCGAGTAATCGCCCGTGATGTAGTGATTCGTCTGAGGGGCGGAATACTGCATCGGTAACGCTCCGTGCTGGGCAAACCCGCAAGGGGAGAACGCCAGCAACAACAGAGCAGCAGTCAGAATACGGGACAGGTTCGGACGGATCATTCGAGCCGGACCTTGTTCTAGAGGGCTGAGAAGACTGGTCGGCCGCAACAAACCGGCGGCCAGCTTTCGTCGATATCGACAAATGCAGGTTTTGAACTTTGCTCCAATTCTTCCGGCGAGAGAAGATTTTCGGGTTGCATCGAACAAGCGAGTTTTTCGGGTCCAACGGGACAGTGACCGGCAGATTTTGCCGCACTCCCGCTCACCGGACGAAATTCACGGGCTCCGACCGACCCGCCAGCGTCGAAGAACAACGAGACAGCCGGCAGCGAATGGCCGGACGTCGCCAAAGTTCCGCTGACCAGACCCATTGACAGCAGTTTCCGCCGAGTTGACAATTTCACTGCAGTGTTTCTGGCATGGGAAGTCGCCCGTCCACGAGGTCACCGGGGCTGCCTCCTGGGTTCCACCAGCGTCTGCTGCCTCACTGAGGGGAAGAAATTATGACAGGGAATCGCCAACGGCTGACGTCAATGTGCCCAGGCCCCATCAGTCGCCGCAGTCTGCTGCAGGCTGGCGTGCTTGGTTCTGCCGCCGCGGGCGCGGGACTTTCTGCAACACAAGCTGCCGCACTCAGAGATGCGTCAGCTGCAGATACTGCGCTGATTTTCATCTGGCTTCCTGGCGGTCCGCCGCACATGGAAATGTATGACATGAAGCCCGAAGCTCCGGCTGACTACCGCGGGCTCTTCCGTCCGATCGCAACCCGAACACCGGGGCTTGATGTCTGTGAGCTGATGCCCCGCCATGCCGAATGTTCCCAGCGGTACAACATCATCCGCTCGGTGGCTCATGAATTTGCCGACCACGGTGGTGGGCACAAGCGGTTCCTGACCGCCCGGCATCCGGCTACTCCCACAGGATTCGTCAATGATGCGCCCGCTGTGGGCTCAATTGTCGCCAAGTGTCGGGAAAACCTCAGCAGACCCGTGCCCAACTACATTTCCGGCACGGAACCGGGGCGGGCCGGTGTGGATGTTTACAGCTTCGGCGCTGCATACCTTGGACCGTCATACACACCATTCAACGTCCCCGGCGACCCCGCATCAGAAGATTTCACCGTCCGCAATCTCTCCGTGGATCAGTCGGTTGCAGGACGTCTGAACGATCGTGTGACTCTGCTGAAGAACTTTGACCGTATGAAACGCCGGGTTGATGGCAGCGGACTGATGTCAGCCATGGATCAGTTCAATTCTCAGGCCGTTTCCATCCTCACCAGCAATACCGCCCGGGAAGCATTTGATCTGTCCAGGGAACCCGATGCTCTGCGTGATCGCTATGGTCGTCACTGCTGGGGACAGCGTTGCCTGATGGCCCGACGGCTGGTTGAAGCGGGGTGCAGTTTTGTCACGATGGTCATGGAGAATCCTTACCTGTCCGGCGTGGAGTGGTTGAAGAATGGCACCTACAACTGGGACTCCCACGCGGTCAACTGCCACCTGTTTGACGACGCCCATGTGCGGCTTCCCATTTACGACCAGGCTGTCACAGCGCTGGTGAATGATCTCTATGACCGTGGGCTTGATCGCCGTGTCATGCTGGTTGTCACAGGGGAGTTTGGCCGTACCCCTCGCATTACAACGCAAACCGGCTCACAAACGGGCGTCATGCAGCCCGGGCGCGACCACTGGCCTCAGGCGATGTCCATGCTGGTTGCCGGCGGCGGTATGCAAACCGGGCAGGTCATCGGTGCAACAAATTCCCGCGGAGAATACCCTCAGGAACGTCCGCTGACACCCAATGATCTCTGGGCGACAGTTTATCGCCACCTGGGAATCAACCCGGAAAGTTCCTTCCCGGACCACAACGGCCGCCCCATGCCGATTCTGCCCTATGGCGAAGCGATCAGGGAACTCCTGCCTGTCAGCTGAATGCGGGCTGATTACTGTTCCGCCCAATGAACACTGTGTCCCGGCCAGTCGTCACGCTGCTGAAGTCCCCACAGCAAGGGAGCGTCTGCTGATGCACTTTGTGTTGCGATTGGCATCCGCAGTGCCGACACAACAGGCAGGATCTGCGGCGAAACTGTTCGGGACAGGTTCAAAATGTCCGGGCCGCCATCATCTGCCGGCTTCAGCGATGGCAGCGTCAGGCTGCTGAT
>JAFMMM010000011.1 GCA_017859815.1 Planctomycetota bacterium
ATCCTTCTCCGGTGCGTAAGGCTTCGGGTACTCAACTTCGTACTCATCCTTCTCCTTGGCCGGATACTTTTCTTCCTCCGGGCAGTATTCTCCGTGCTCTCCCTTACCTGGCTTATCTTCGTAAGGATCTGCCGGCGGGTACTCTTCCACTGGCTTGTCCACGTAAGGATCTGCCGGCGGGTATTCTTCCACTGGCTTGTCCTCGTAAGGATCTGCCGGCGGGTATTCTTCTACTGGCTTATCCACGTAATGATCTGCCGGCGGGTATTCTTCTACTGGCTTATCCTCGTAAGGATCTGCCGGCGGATAGGCCCCGCCAGGGTTCTTCCAGCTCACTTGTCCGTAGAGCGTTTCTTCGAAGCTATGCAACCGTCCACCACCGTCACGCCCTGTCGCAGGCAGAACAACGATGTGATCCAGCAGTTTGCCATACTCAACACCAGCATGCCCAAGAGGCAGGTAAAGCTCCGGGTGATCAAATGGAGCAGCCTGATATCGCACGCGTTCGTCGGTGAGATGCATCAGGAACTCAACAAGATAAGAGACTGCCTGAGGATTCTCCTGAAGTTCGGAGATTTCTCCGATGTCCGGATGCAGGTCAGCCGCATTCGTCTTCGGAAAATTTCCGCCTCGAACATAGAACTCAACGACTTCGGTCAGTGACTTCATGCCGCCGTTGTGCATATACGGTCCGGTTAGCTCGACGTTCCGCAGGGTCGGCGTTTTGAACGCTCCCATGACAGCGACCCGATCGTCTTTCCCGACTGTGACAGCGGGATCCGGATCTTTACCAAGTTGCTCCTGACGTGTGTATGACAAGGGTCCGAGGTAAGGATGCAGTGCTCCAATTCCGATATCTTCAACAGTTGGACGGACACCGATGTTGTAGAAACCGCTGTCATAGCTGGCAAATTCACCGTTTTTCATGTCCATCTGATCGACTGGATTTTCAGGGTCCGGTTCGTCTGCAGCGTGATTTCTCAAAGCACTTACGGTTGCACCGGCAAATTCCGGGCCGTGATGGCAGCTAATGCACTTTCCTTCCTCCACGAAGATTCGCAGACCTTCGACAGCGGCTGCAGACATCGCCTTGTAATCACCACGAGCATACTGGTCGTAAGGTGATTCGTCTGAAACCAAAGTCGCTTCGTAAAGCATGACTGACAGGCCCCAGAACAGCGAGAAGTTGGCTTCCATATGGGTGTAGCCGTCTTCTGTATAGTCCGGGCTGGCCCACCATTCCGGCAGGAAAGCACGACGGATCAATGTTGCATACCCGGCTTTGTGCTGGTGCAGACCGTAGCCTCCAGCGTCAGCATATTCACCCAACACACTGTCGTTTGAGGAGACTCTTTGCATCGCCAGCGGTCGGGTGGCGAATAATTTGCGGGCGACATCAGAGAACAGTCTTCCCTGAGCTGACATTTCAATTGAGCTGAGAACGGGCCCCACAGCCTGCGATGCCAGAGTGGCGTTGTCCAGCAGGACTGAGACTTTCTCCAACCTTCCATCAGCTGCTTCGCGGTAGACTTTAGCGTCCGGATCAAGATCGCCGAACGGATTCACTCCATTGAAGTAATGATTGGCTCGACCGTCCCAGAAGGTTCGATCAAAGAACACAGCGTTGATTGTTGACGGCGTATTCCGCGTAGTCACCTGTCGCGAATTTTTGCCTCCAATTTTGAACAGACTATTCTGATTCGAATAAGTCAATTCGACTGCACAGCAGCCGCTGAGACCGACAAAGTTCTGCTCCCCAATTCCTGTTGAGCCTGTGATCTCACGAGTCGAGAAAACAACCGGGTTTTCACTGGATTCGAATCCGGCCTCGTCGCCAGGAAACAACGGTGTTTCCAGCTGATGGAGCGGAAAGTCCTGCCGTCGCAGTTTCTTGTTAACACCGCGGAAATCCGCCTGCGCCTGCAACTCAATCGCTTTTCCAGCAGCAAGCTGTTGCCCGAAGATACCTCCGGTGGCACCCGGATGCAAAGTATTGACATCTCGCGTGTCGGCACCCGCGTTCCAGTGGCAGGTGGCACAGGCTGTACGGTTGTCGCTGCCAACCTGCATGTCCCAAAACAGAGCCTTGCCCAGGACGACCGCAAGGTCGCGGTCTCGCACAAATTCATCAAGGTTGCTCGGAAGAGGAACCTCAATTGTATCCAGAGCGTCCGGTCCCAGGCGAACCGGGGGCAGCAACTGCACATTCGTAATCAATGCACCGTCGGGAATTCTGCTGCTGCCCGAGGAAAAACGGACCGCTGTTTTTGAGTGCTGAGCCACAAATGTGGCGGTGTATTCCTGCCAGCCAGGATTCTCGGCACTCCAGCCTTCCGGCTTGGTCACGGTGTAAGAGACCGCTTCATTGCCGAAGCGGAGTGACAGCTTACGAGGCATCCACGGCATCGTTCGCCAGTTGCCAGTCGCATGAAATTTCACCGTGTAAGTCTGGCCAGGAACAGTCGTCACCGACTGATAAAGCGAGCCGGACCGATACCCATTCAGATCAATCACCGCCGCGTCTTCCACGGGGGTTGCGTATTGACCGATATGGAGTCCCACATTACCCAGTTCAACCTTCCACGAACCCATCGCTGAGTTTGCGGAAATCAAATACTCGCCAGCCGGCTTACCGGACCCTTGAAAAGTTCCATCAAGGATCGCATTTTCCGGATTGCCGGCCGCAGTTTCCTGCGCTATTCCCGTTCCACCGACAGCCAATCCACCTGCTGCGACCAGCGCGAGTGCAGCGCGCCGGATTTTCAGCAAGGGAATAATGCCTAGAGAAATCATGTTGTTGAGCCTTTCTCGTGCTTCCCGGAATCCAATCTCACGCGGATTGGAATACCGTCGGGAAGAATCATTTCGCTCTTGCCAGATTTCGCAGTCGGCAAAGGGGCAACGCCACTCGCGGGACCTGGAAGATCACATGAAGGCCCTCAAAGCAGAAGTCATTCCGTAGCAGGTGATGATGAGAAAAATTACCGCAGGCATTTCCAAATCGAACAGCTGGGTTGGCAATACAGCAGGTCCGGGAGAGCAAATAATTGCTACAAGCCGCCAAATCGGGTCCCAATGCGAATCTCAGCAGCCCGCATCACCCTCTCAAGTCACTTAATCGTTAGTTGGTACGAACTACTGGGAATCCCAGTCTCTGCCGAGCAAGGAACTGCCGGCTTCCGATCAAGGGATACTCCAGCGCTGTCATCTCGCCACATTCGTTTCCCCGTGTTGTGTTCCTGCAACGAGTGCGTTGTGGCAAGGCAACAATTGGCGAATCGTGAGTTCTGCCGAGAGATGTCCGCGCATGAAAAAACCCGGTGCCTGCATCGGGTTTTCACTTTCGCTCATTGACATCAGCGGGCTGGTATCAGGGACCCGCCTGATAACACATCAATCGGTTCTGCTCGCGGAGGTAAAGTTTGCCGTTAACAACCACCGGGTGTGCCCAGGACTTTCCCTCCTGATAGTCCGGCTCAAAACTTCCTTTCAGCTGGTACCCGCTGCTGGTCGCCTGAATCAATGCAACAAGGCCATCTTCGTACCGAAAGATCAAATGGCCGTCGATCAACAGAACCGCGGCAGATCCCTTTCCGGGGCCACGAAGTTTTCCGCCCCAGACGATTTCCCCGTCTGACATTCTGACACATGTGGGAAACCCCTGATTCTGTTGATGACCTGCGAAGATATGTCCGTCAAGAAGAATCATGCCACCGTGATGGTTGTTGAAGACCTCTCCTTCAAGGAAATACTTTTCTTCTACCACAATCCCGGCGGCCGTCCGCTGCAGTTCAACAAGTGCAGCACCCGTCTTGTAACTGGTGGAAGCGAAGACAAAGTTCCCCTCCACGATTGGTGTCGAAATATTCGCAACGCGATTTGCTACTCGGTTGTACGACCACAACTGCTTTCCGGTTGCAGCATCAATACCCAGCAGTCCCCGCCCGACAAGTTGTACGTACTGCGGAATCCCCAGTGCATTACTGGTTACAATGGACGAGTAGCCAGCACCGTCCTTGCCGGCATCCCCGGGAATGGAAGCCTTGCAACTCCAGACTTCTTCCCCAGTCATTCGATTCAGACAGACCACCATCGCATCCGATCCGCCGGGCGTGCAGAGAACTCGGTCTCCATCCACCAGTGGAGACTCAGAATAACCCCAGCCGGACATCATCTGCCCGCCCCAGTCACGAAAATCTCTTTTCCAGACGATCTCTCCATCCGCCGAGCGGAGACAGGCGATGGCCCCATTGGAAGTGACTACATAGAGCATTTCCCCGGCCACAGTCGGCGTACAGCGAGAACCCTCATAGCTGTGCTTTGGGGCGGCATCCGTCAACGCGGATTTCCAGACAATACTGCCGTCCCCTGCGTTTGCTGCAACAACAGCCTGGCCGTCTTCGAAGTTACCGACCGTAAACAGCCGTCCGTCCTGAACAGCGACGCTGGAAAAACCGTTGCCGAATCCATCGACGGTCCACAGATGTTTTGGTGCAGCTTCCTCCCAGTTGTGCGACGCCAGCTTCTCCTCACTTTGAGCATTCCGCCGGGGCCCGCGCCATTGCGGCCAATCACCAGCACTTGCCTGATCGACCACCAGAAAACACGCTGCTACCGCCAGAAATAACCTTGTTCGCATCTTCTACAGTCTCCAATGCTCAACGGGTTGAACGCCGGGACCTGCAGCGGATAAACCACAGTCCCTCAGAAGCTGCAAACGATAGTAGGAAGCGGCTACTTTGCAAATCCGGATGTGGAACAACTGTGAGCCGCTCGCACTTCACCCGCATTGCCACCCAGCCTATGATCAGCAGCCGCAGCAGAGTTCTGTGGTCACTCCCCGGCTGGATCACGATTCCGAAACGTTCCTTTTTTTCTTTGGACGAAAGTTTTGACAATGCAATCGGTTCTCGAATTCCTGCAGAATCGTCAGCAGAAAGCGCTCGATGAACTCTGCGAATTCCTCCGTATCCCCTCGATCAGCGCAGACTCCGCCTACCGTGACGACATGCATCGCTGTGCGGAATGGGTTCAACAGTCGATGCAAAATGCCGGATTGACGGCCCAAATCCATCCCACTGCCGGCCATCCGATCGTCTACGGTGAGTTAATTCGAGACCCCGCTCTGCCCACGGTACTGGTGTACGGACACTATGACGTTCAACCACCCGACCCGCTTGATCTCTGGACCACGCCTGCATTTGAACCCACGATTCGGGATGGCCGACTGTATGCCCGAGGTGCCACAGACGACAAAGGTCAACTGTTCACTCACCTAAAATCCATCGAAGCATGGACTCGCACTCAAGGTGAACTGCCCGTGAACATCAAGTTTCTGATCGAGGGTGAAGAAGAGTGCGGTGGCATCCATCTCGACGCATTCCTCGAAGAGCATCAGCAAATGCTCCAGGCAGATGTTGCCGTGGTGAGCGATACCAGCCAGTACGGAGACGGAATTCCGGCAATTACCTGCGGGCTGCGGGGAATCGTGGCGGCTGAAGTTCGGCTGCAGGGCCCGGACCATGACCTGCACAGCGGAATCTACGGCGGCAGCATCGCCAATCCT
Organism: Planctomycetota bacterium; assembly: GCA_017859815.1. Classification (GTDB taxonomy): domain Bacteria; phylum Planctomycetota; class Planctomycetia; order Planctomycetales; family Planctomycetaceae; genus SXXK01. The sequence goes on from JAFMMM010000011.1 coordinate 5,567, forward strand.
CTCAATGCCCTCGCTGCCATGTGCGGAGCACTGATTGATTCCGATGGTCGAATTCAGATCCCGGGATTCTACGACGACGTTGTCGACCTGACAGAGGAGGAACGCCGGGGGTATGCCGAACTGCCATTTTCGGTGGAGGGCTTCCTGGCGGACACCGGCAGCACAGACATTTTCGGGGAGCCGGGCTGGTCTACACTGGAGCGCCGTACCGCTCGTCCAACCTGCGACATCAATGGATTCTCGGGAGGCTATTCAGGTGAAGGCCCGAAGACCATTATCCCATCAAAGGCCATGGCGAAAATCACCTGCCGACTCGTCCCGGACATGAAGCCGGAGAAAATTCTGGATGCGCTGGAAGAATTCCTGCGGTCTCGCTGCCCGGCGGGAATTCAATTCGAGTTCCAGCGGTATCATGGCTGCGAAGCTTTTGTGTTCGATCCCACCAGTGACTGGCTGACAGCCTCACGCAAAGCCGTGGCAACCGCCTTCGGCCAGGAACCGGTTCTGTTTCGCGAGGGTGGTTCCATTCCGGTGGTGCTCAGCTTCAAGCAGATCCTGGGACTCGATACCCTGCTGCTTGGCTGGGGCCGGAATTCCGACAATCTTCACAGCCCCGACGAACATCTGCATTTGGAAGATTTTCATCGCGGCACCCTCGCCAGCGCCTGTCTCTGGGAGGAATTGTCGAAAGTTCCACCACAGAGATAAACCGGTCCGGGCTTTCCGCACAATCCGGCTGAAGCCAGAGATTTTTGCGGTCGATTTCCCCTGCTCAGGGGAAGTGTTTGTCCACGACCTGCTGCCACAGGATGATCGGGCCGCGCAGCCTTCCGTCAATGATCAACGGGCTCGCGGGTCCGGCGATTTTCACTTGTCTGCTTATCGACGTCCGCCAGTTGAACCCAACAACACACACTGCTGAATTTCATTGAGGAGCACTCTCATGCTGGACTTGCAGTTCATCTGCGACCATCGCGACGAAGTCGCCGAGAATTGTCGTCTGCGCGGAGTCACTGCCGATATCGATGCCGTTGTTCAGCTGCGTGAAGATCGCAATGGTCTGATCGCCCGTGCAGACGAGCTGCGACACCGCCAGAAGGAGGTTTCTGCCGCGATCCCGAAGGCCTCTGCGGACGAACGCCCGGGGCTTATCGAGCAGGGCCGGGAACTCCGCGCGGAAGTGACAGCGGCCGACGAAAAGCTGCGCGGTATTGAAGAACGTCTGCGTGAAGAACAGTCACGAATTCCGAATATGACTCACCCCGACGTTCCGGTTGGAGGAGAAGATGACGCCTCGGAAATTCGTACCTGGGGAGAACGCCCGCAATTCTCATTTCAGCCTCGCGACCACGTTGATATTGCTGCCCATCTTGATCTGATTGACTTTGAGGCGGGAGCACGCGTGACGGGTTCCGGATTCTATTTCCTGAAGAATGATGCCGTTCTGCTGGAAATGGCCCTGGTACAGTTCGCACTGACAAAGCTGAGGTCTGAAGGATTCACTCTGTTTACAACGCCGGACCTCGCCCGAGATTCCGTACTCGAAGGAATTGGTTTCAGTCCCCGAGGAAACGAAACCCAAATCTATTCTGTGGCGGAAACAGACCTGAGTCTCGTGGCCACCGCCGAAATCACTCTCGGAGGAATTCAGAAAGACCAGGTACTCAATGAATCGGAGCTACCGCTCCGCTATGCCGGCCTGTCGCACTGTTTCCGAACAGAAGCCGGGGCTGCGGGTCGTGCTACGCGAGGGATCTATCGCGTACACCAGTTCACCAAAGTAGAAATGTTTGCGTACACGACGCCAGACCCCGCTCTGTCAAATGCAGTGCATGCTGACATCCTCAGAATCGAAGAAGAGATCTTCCAGGCCCTGAAGATTCCATACCGGGTGATTGATACAGCCACCGGGGATCTGGGAGGCCCGGCCTATCGCAAGTTCGACATCGAAGCCTGGATGCCCGGTCGCGGCGAAGCCGGTGAGTACGGCGAAGTCACCAGCGCCTCCAACTGCACCGACTATCAAGCGCGGCGACTGAATATTCGCTGTCGCAATCCTGATCGCAAGGGGACTCAGTTTGCCCACACCCTGAACGGCACCGCGATTTCCTGTGCTCGAGCGCTCGTTGCACTGCTGGAAAACAATCAGCAGGAAGATGGCAGCGTCGTTGTTCCGGAAGTTCTGCGACCGTGGGTTGGTCGTGACGTTTTGACGGCAGGCTGATATCGGGCCCCGTCCACCACCCAAAGTTGCTGTTTGTCACCAGTCTCCGCCCAGCAGCCAGGCGGCAGATTCTGCCGAAACGGAAAAGCTTGCGCAGTTTTCGCAGAATCGCCGGAGACCCTGACCGAAATCGGTGGCCCGCAGAATTTGCTCTTTCATCAGGAACTGACCTTTTCGATTGGCATCCTGGGTGTCACCTGCGAACCATAGGGGCGTGACGGCTGCACGGTTCAGGGAAGAGCTGATGTCAGCTGGTTTGAACCAATAAGCTCTTCCGCAACGGTGCCATTCCCTCCCCGGGATTTCGCAGTGCTGCTGAAAGCGAAGACACGACTTCAAATCAGTAGCTCCCTGCCATGAAACTATTCGGTCTCCCAATCGTTGCCATATTTGCGCTGTTGCCTGGTCTGACAACGGCTCAAATCGCAGTCTCCGAACCACCCGAGTCTGCTGTCAGTGAACAGGATCTGCGGGCACAGAAGCTGGCGGTGACGCTGAACTATTGCCACGCAGCTCTGCACAGAATTCGTGGAGCCGGATCGGTGGATACCGTGCGCGAAGAGCAGCGGCGGATTCTGAACAACATTGATCTGAATCAGATCAATGACCCGGAGGTCATCGCACTGTACCGATCCATTCTCGAGGAAATCGGAACCCTGCAGATCTCCACCCGAGAACAACAGGTGATTTCCGACGGCTTTCAGCGCGACGTGCAGCGAAAGATGGGAACCGACCTATTCGTGATGGGGGCTCAGGCAGCCACCGGACAACTGGGATCGCTGATTCAGACGGGGGCGGCGAGCTGGTGGGACTATCGCAATACGCAGGCACGAGCTGATGCAGAACACTGGAAGGTCGAACGAGGACAGCTGCAGTCGGTCCTGAACCGCTCCTCCACATTTCTCGACAGTTTTTGGAAGCTCAGTCGGGACAACAACATTCCCGACCGCTGGCTGCTTAGAGCCAAAGATCTCGACAAACTGTCGGAAAACCTCTCAATCACAGATCCTGAAACGCGACTGCGAGCGCTCGAGCGACAGGAACGCTTCATGCAGTGCTATCCGCCTTACTGGTACTACGTCGCCAGAACCCAGCAGAAGATGGGGAACACCGCCGCCGCAGAGGTGACCTTTCGCAAACTGGTGGAAATCGGCAAAGGGCATTTTCGGCAGGATGACATGCTGGCCGGCAGTCTCGCCAACCTCGCACTGATGCAGGAATCCCGACAGGATCGTACAGCACTGCTGACCGCACAGGAGGCGTGGGAGCAGTCCTCCGTCAACTGGGAAGCAAATCTGATTTGCGCGGCGATCATGTCTCGCCACCGGCGATACGACCTGGCCGAAGAACTCCTGCTTTGCAACGTCGAGGAAAGTCTTGAGGAGGAGCAGAGTGCTGTCAGCCTCGTCTGGCTCTACCACGCTACTGAGAATCGGCAGCAACTGGCAAGGATGCTGCAGAACCCCCGTTATGTCAGCCTGATTCCCATCCCAGGTCTGCTGCTCTGCGCGCAACAATTGGGCTCGGACAATCTGCCGGACGCCGCACGGACCCAATTGGCATCCACGCTGACGGCCAGCCCAGGCAGAAACGGCGGGGTCAACACCATCTCGGTTGCTGCAGTCCACAGCTGGAAACTCAATGAAGCCGAAGCAACAATCACTGCTGGACCACAGACATTCTCGTACGCCAGTTACCGACAGACCGAGACGCGTACGGAGGTGGCTTATACCCCTTCACTCCGCTCAAACGTCTCCCGCGACCCAATCTCCGGAGATCTCGTGATGTCGCTGCGTTACCCATCCACACCGCCCGTTGAGGTAACACTTTGTCCATGGCGAACTGTTCGTGCACAACGACAGAATCCGCCCCGGATTTCCGGCGTGTTTGGCCCGTTGCTGGGGGCCCCCGCGGCTCGTCAGCCGAATGCCGCCGCCGTTTACAAGGTTTCCGAAATTCGCATTGCTGACCTGCGGCTCACCTTCGAGTTGACCGGAACGCCGCTCGCTCAAAGCGAACCGTCACAACTGGCTGCAGACGATGATTTCAGGCGGCCCACCCACACGACGGCCTTCCGCTAGAGACAACGGCCCCGATAGCGCGCACGAAGAGGTCGACGGCATTGCCTGTCGACCTCAACTGATTGCCTGACGGCTGTACAGAAACCTGCAGAGCCGTTAGATGACGCCCCCGTGCACGCGATAAGGCGTGGCGAGGTCCGGCTGATCCAGACCCCAGATCCGCTCCCAGATCTCGGGGATGTGACGGAGGCTCTCCGACTGGTAGATGAGCTGACGTGCGCGGATATCCGGATTTGGGCTCCAGATCGGCATGGCACAGCCTGCAGTCATCATGCAGCAGACAAGCATCAGTCCTACGAACAGTCGCAAACGAATCTTCATCGCTAGGTCCTTCCCTGGATACACCCAACTCTTTCTGCTGCGACACCCGGTCGCAAACCAGTCAGACAGTTGTCAGATGATCCCGGAGTTCGAAACGGCTTCCTACATTCGCGATGAAATCAGGGTCCAATGCGACCTTCAGTATCCGGATGAAGTTCCGGACGGCGGATATCCCGGGGGTTGCCACGCGGGAGGAAGTCCTGTGCCGGGGGGCTGTTGAGCCAATTCGGCTGCGGCAGAAAGGCGTTCTTCTTCCTGTCGTTCCATTTCCCGTACTTTTGCTTCCATCTCTTTGCCCGGTTTAAATGTCACGACGAATTTTGCCGGCACTTCAACCTGACCACCCGTTCGAGGATTGCGAGCTTTCCGAGCTGCCCTTTTCTTCACTTCGAAAACTCCGAAGTTCCGCAGCTCGATTCGTCCATCCTCCACAAGAGTATCGATGATGGCATCGAACGTTTTCTGAACGATTTCCTTGGTCTTCAGCTGCGTAAGGCCCAACTCATCGGAAATCGCCTTCACGATCTCTTTCTTGGTCACGGTTTCGCTCCCACTTTGGAACCTCTTGCTGACTATCCTCCGAACCGATGCAAGCTTATGCAGGAGTTGAACTTACTGTCAAGACTCGACGCATAATCCCGAACAGAAGCACAGATTCCCCAAGATATTTGGAGCAACCGAGCGGTCGCACTCGACCCTGATTTCAATGCGAATTTTCAAAGAACTTACTGACGCAGCTTGGGCAGCCACGCCTGTCTTCTGCTATCGGCCATGAAACCACCTTCAAAACAGAAAAAGTCCTCAAAATCGTCAGAATCTTCCAGACCCGAAGAGCTGACCTGGTGGACGCAATCGCCCTGACACCCCAGAAACGACACAAACTCATTGAATGCATGTCTTTACGCGTATCTCCATGAGTTCCGTTAAGCCCCTGCAAGGTCAGGTCGTGACACTTCGGAAACAAGGATTCACACAGCCCACCCCAATTCAGCCCCCCCCAAAACTCCTCCCCGCCCAAAGGTGCCCATGCAGCCAACCCTCTCGATCCGCCGGCTCGCCTCAAGGTTTTGTATCGCCGATTTCGGCTCCGTCTTACTGATCAAAGGCTCGCAGAATTCGCCGCACTCCCGATCGATTCCGGCTGGAAACGCGCTCTCCGGTGGCTGCACGGATCAGGTCTTCTTCCAGCTGTGACGAATTCCGATAACGATCAACCGGATCTGGTGCGAGACAATTCGCGATGATCATTGCCACGCTGCGTGGAAATTCCGGAACGGTCTGCTCCGGGTGGGGATATTGGCCTGTGCGGATTTTTTGCCTCAGCCGCTCCGGATCCGGATCATCAAATGGAGCACTCTGCAGGCACAGCTCATACAGAGTCACGCCAAACGAGAAGATGTCGGTCTCGGCAGAAACCACCCCGTGAAATCTCTCTGGAGCCATGTACCGAAGCGTTCCACCTGCTTCAGAGGGATCCCTCTCAACAGCCCCCCGCTGCTGGGACGCGTCCTGCGTAACTCCCATGGGTTTTTGTGGCTGGAGCAGCGACTGTGACAGCCCAAAGTCCGTAATTCTGACCGAACAATCCGCAGTGATCAGCAGGTTTCCGGGCTTGATGTCGTTGTGACAAATCCCGGCCTGATGGGCCGCCAACAGAGCCCGGACCGCGGAAATCGCTATCGCCAGAAACAACGACCAGTCCGTCGCAGTGACTGAGAACCCCTGCTCCGGCTCATGCTCGCTGGCCGGAGGGGCTCCAATCCTGTCGCGAATCAGTTGACGCAGAGAAACGGGCGAGTTCGAGCGACCTAATTCGCGGATCAGCAAGTCCAGCCCAACACCGTAAACCAGCGGCATGACCAAAAAGCAATAGCCCTGCTCTTCCCCGGAACGCAGGACCGGCACGATGCCGGGGCAGCAGAGAGATCGAGTTGTCTCCGCTTCCACCTGAAAACGTTCCCCCCAACTTGGGATGAAGCTTGCTTTCCACGGCAAAACTTTGACGGCCAGCGGTTGCGCGTGACCCGGTTCCACCGCTCGGAAAACCACACCCATGCCGCCACGACCAATTTCCTCCTGCAAGTGGCAGCCACCGATCACCTGCAGTGGAAATCGCCCCGGCATTTGCTTCCGGAGACTTTGCGATTCGCGAGCCAACCGTGTTTCTTCCAGCATGGCCAGCATCGGAAATACTTCCTCGATGCGATCAGCATGAGGTGGAAAGCGTCGCGCATAAAGGCGGATGGAGGGCCTGCTGCCCGAACGCAATTCGTCCACAAATTGCGTCACCAGGACTTCAAACGGGATCCGCATCCGGGCAGCGGTCTCTTCGGCGGGAACCGGGATCCCAAGAAGCTCGAAGTCCTCTTTATCCGAACGGGAATCATCTGCTTCCATCAGAACCTTCCGCAGCAACTGGCAGGATGACTGAACATTTTCACCACGGGACAGTCTCACCGCTGAGACAGGCCGCAGACGGCGCTCCAGGCCGTGGGAATCAAACGTGGAAATCCCGGTTTTTCGCGAGCCTATCTGCTTTCATTCTCTGTTTTTATCGAAGATTTCAACAGGTTATCGGCCCGCTTGAAGTTTGCAATTTGCGTTGCTACCGTGGCGGACCGGCCGCTGAGCTCGCGGAAACGCTGATTCTGCGCGCCTGCAAAGGCGAACAGAGTGAACAGCCGGCCGGGCAGCAAAGGCCCTGAAAAGCCATTTTCGGGTCCCCGGCGGTCGGCAAACCGCCGCAGAACGGCAAAGGCCTTGCCGGGTCATTAACCAGCTTGTCCTGTCTGTTGCATGCATTCAGACGCTCACCGAATGCGATTCGGTCCTGTCTTTTCACTGGGGTTTATTTTAATGAAGTACGTTTACACGTTCGGAGATGGTAAGGCTGAAGGAGATGCCTCACAGAAGCCACTGCTTGGTGGCAAGGGTGCAAACCTGGCAGAGATGAGCCGTATTGGTCTTCCAGTGCCGGCCGGGTTCACGATTTCCACAGAGGTCTGCACGTACTTCTACGCGAACGACCGCCAGTATCCGCCGGAACTGAGGGATCAGGTCACCGCAGCGATCGCCAATGCGGAAGCAGCGATGCAGGCGAAATTTGGCGACGCGTCCAATCCACTGCTGCTCAGCTGTCGCTCCGGTTCCCGCGAATCCATGCCGGGAATGATGGATACGGTTCTGAATATCGGAATTAACGAACAGGTGGTTCAGGCACTGATCAAGCAGTCCGGCAACGAACATTTTGCCTGGGACAGCTATCGTCGTCTGATTCAGATGTATGGCGACGTGGTACTGGGTCTGAAGCCTGAATCAAAGAACGATCCGGACCACTTCGAAGATATTCTGGAGCATGCTCGGGATGCTGCTGGCGTCGACCACGAGAAAGACCTCTCCATTGATGCTCTGAAAGACATTGTCACGAAGTTCAAGGCTGTCATTCGTGAACACGCAGGAATTGAATTCCCGGAAGACCCCATGGAACAGCTCTGGGGCTGCATCGGTGCCGTCTTCGGCAGCTGGATGAACGACCGGGCTCTGGTTTATCGCCGCCAGTACGGCATCCCCCATGACTGGGGAACAGCTGTCAATGTGCAGGCCATGGTCTTCGGCAACCTGGGTGATGACTGTGCCACAGGTGTGGGCCTGACTCGCGACTGTTCCGTCGGAAAACCAGGCTTCTGTGGTGACTATCTGATCAACGCACAGGGTGAGGACGTCGTCGCCGGTACTCGAACTCCGAAACGTATCGAAGAAACTCTCGCCTCTGACATGCCGAATGCGTTTTCACAGCTGGACGACATCGGCAAGACGCTGGAAAAGCATTACAAGGAGGTTCAGGACATTGAATTCACCGTTCAGCGCGGCAAGGTCTGGATGCTTCAGACTCGAAATGCCAAGCGAACCGGATTTGCGGCTGTCCGCATCGCAGTCGATCTCGTCAATGAAGGCCTGATTGACGCCAAAACAGCTCTGGAAAAGAGACGTATTCCGGCGGATGACCTGAATCAGCTGCTGCAGCCAATTTTCGACCCGGCCGCGAAAGCTGCTGCCGAGGGCAACAATCTTCTGCTGGCCAAGGGCATTAACGCAGGGCCGGGGGCGGCCACCGGACAGATTGTATTCCATGCCTCTGACGCTGAGGCACAGTGGAATGCCGACAATGACCTGCAGCTGATCCTTGTCCGCAAGGAAACCAGCCCCGAAGACCTTCGCGGCATGAAGGTTGCCAAGGGAATTCTGACCGCGTTCGGCGGTGCGTCATCTCACGCTGCTCTGGTCTCTCGACAGATGGGCAAGACCTGCGTCTGCGGGTGCTCGGCCCTCGCGATCGACTACGATGCCGGAACTGTCACCGTTGGCGACACTGTCCTGAAAGAGGGTGACTGGATTTCGATCGATGGCTTTAGCGGTGAAGTCTTCGCCGGCAAGATCGACACCAGCCCGTCTGAAGTCATGGAAGTTCTGACTGGCAACAAGGCAGAAGAAGAATCGGAAACTTATCAGCGTTACGCACAGCTGATGAGCTGGGCGGACGAACACCGTCGCCTGAAGGTTCGTGCCAATACAGAATCACACGATGCGGAAGTGTCTGTGCAATTGGGTGCGGAAGGCGTCGGACTGTGCCGAACCGAGCACATGTTCTTCGATCACCTCGACGAAATTCGCGAAATGATCTTCGCCAGAACTCAGGCTGACCGAGAACGCGCTCTGGCCAAACTGCTGGATATTCAGCGAGCTGACTTCCTGCACCTGTTCCGCGTGATGGGTGACCGCGCTGTCACCGTCCGACTGCTCGACCCGCCTCTTCACGAGTTCCTGTCAGAGCACCATCTGCATGATGATCCAAAGCTTGCAGGAAAACTTGCTGCGACATTTGGCGTCAGCGAAGACGATGTCCATCGTCGCGTGGAAGAGCTGAAGGAATCCAACCCGATGCTCGGGCACCGTGGTTGCCGACTGGGCATCGTGTACCCGGAAATCACTGCGATGCAGGCTCGCGCAATCCTCGAAGCTGCCTGCCAGCTGAAGAAGGAAGGTGTCGCCAGCCATCCGGAAATCATGATTCCGCTGGCTGGCTTCAAGACCGAGTATGACAACCAGGCAGAAGTTGTCCGCAGCACAGCGGCAGCAGTCTTTGCCGAGCAGGGTGTCGAAGTCGATTTCATGGTCGGAACCATGATCGAAATTCCACGAGCTGCTCTGACTGCCGGCGAGATTGCTGAGAATGCCGAGTTCTTCAGCTTCGGTACCAATGACCTGACACAGACCGCTCTCGGCATGAGCCGTGACGACTACAAAGGCTTCATTGGCTACTACATGGAAAACGACATTGTCCCCGCCGATCCCTTCCAGACCGTTGACCAGACCGGTGTTGGTCGTCTGATGAAAATTGGTGTGAACGACGGACGAAGTACTCGTGAAAACCTGAAGATCGGGATCTGTGGCGAACACGGTGGCGATCCAAAGTCAGTCTACTTCTGTCACGAAATTGGGCTGGATTACGTCAGCTGTTCTCCACGGCGGATTCCAATTGCCCGTCTTGCTGCCGCTCAGGCTGCTGTTGCAGAGGGCTGACCATTCTTCAGCTGACGACTGCCTGATGCAGTTGCACTGCTGGTTTCCACGAAAGACCCGGTGAATCTTCGCCGGGTCTTTCTGTTTGCGCACGGCAAATCGACGTGCTCGCTACCAATCGCGGTCACGTGTAGAATTGGGAACGAAATGAAAGTTGGCAACCCCGAAACCCGGCACAACTGAGAAACCTGCGTGCAGGAATACTCGAACCCAAAGGAAGAACTGATGCGGCAACAAAACGCCGGCCACGGAACTGCCCAACATGATCGATCTGGTTTCACACTGATCGAATTGCTGGTTGTCGTGGTGGTAATCTCCATCCTGGTGGCAATTATTCTTCCTGCCGTTCAGCAGGCGCGCGAGGCCGCTCGACGAACGCAGTCGAGGAACAATCTCAAGCAGATCGTTCTGGCGACAGTAAGCTTTGTTGATGCCCGCAAGCATTTGCCCACCAGCGGAGGCTATGATTACACGCCCGGAATCCCGCCAAACTCTGCACCCTGGGAAATCGAGTCCGACGGCAGGATGGTCCCCAGCCCAAACGTGTACACCTTCATTCCGGGCTATGGTGAGTTTCGCCCTCGCTGGGGAGATCCGTCCGATCAGTCCCGATATCAGCTGGGATCCACATTTTACTCAATCCTTCCCCATCTGGAGCAGGCAACTCTGTATCAGAATCCGTTGCTGTGCTTCAGCACCGCCGTGCCGGTCTTCAATATTCCTTCGCGACGCGATGGGCTTGCCGAAGCCCCCGCCGAAGACCCGGTCTATCCCGGATGGAACTACAGCAACGATGGCCTCGGGGCGTCATCAAGAACCGACTATGCAGCCAATGAGCTGGTGTTTCGAACAACCTATTCCGGCTGGGGCTCGGTGCTCAAATACCAGGACATTCGAGATGGCCTGTCGAACACCATTTTCTTCGGTGAAAAAGCCCTTGCACAAAATGCCGCCAACGCCGGTGTCTTCTACTGGGACGAACCGTGGATTATGGGTGGTAACGGCGGAGTCGGCCGCTGCGGGATTGAGTTATACAACGATTCTGTGCTGAATGGGTTTCCGGAGCGAGTCAGTGGTACCGGCTGGTCCGACGGGAAGTACTCCTGCGGCGGTGGCAACTGGGGTACGCCGTCGTCAGGCGGTCCGCAGTTCGCTCTCGGTGACGGCAGTGTTCGCTCACTGAGCTTCGAAACTGACCGAACCGTCATCCATAACCTGATCCGACCTGCCGACGGCAACGCCGTCAGCCTGAACTGATTGTCTCTGGAACCGTTACTGGAGCTGGTGCATTGAACCTCTCGCTGTCCAAAATATGCATCATGGCTACTGCTGCCGTTCTTTCATTCAGCGGCTGTGGACCGCAGGCACCGCCGCTGGTGGAGTGCAGTGGTCGCGTGCAGTTCGGCGGCAAGCCCATTACTGCCGGCTCGATTTACCTTCATCCGGCCAAGGGAAACTCATTTGTCGACGATACCCCCGGATGCTTACTGCAGCTGGATGGAAGTTTTGTGATTCGCACATTCCCGTGGGGTCCCGGTGTTCCCCCGGGCAAATATGTCGCCACACTTGACCCGCGTTCTGCTGAACGAGTTGGAAAACCGGAATACGCAACTGTGACCGGGTCTCCCTGGAAACTGGACGTCCCTGAGACTGGTTTGAAGGAAAAACTGCTGACCGTGGAGTAGACCCCAAAAACGCGACCGTCAGCTACTGACCCTCTGCGGCCCCCGCTGCACTTTCCACAACAAACTCTAAAAATGACTCCGGCAGCTCTTCGCGCTGCAGTCGAACAAAAAACCGATGCGTTGACGCCCTGTACTCGACAAAGTCACTGTCTTCCAGAATTAATGCCGGCGACTCGACCAGAGTGCCGTCCAGCCACGCGGTCACTTCACCAGCCACCATTCTGGACTGCCATTCGAAAACCCAGCTGGTTGCGAACCACGAGACATTGTTAAAGACCTGCGAGATTTCTTCGCCGGTTGAGTTTAAATCAAAGTCTGCATAGTAGAACGAACTCTGCTGTCCGACGGAATCTACGGGGTTTTGTCTGCACCAGACCAGATGCAGAGCCATCTCATCAAGCAGCAACTTGGTGTCGTTGGTCACTGCAACAACCCAGTCACCACTGGTTCCTGCCCGAGAAACAAACTGCAGATCGACACTGACATTCCCCGGAAGAGGCAGAAACGCCTGAGCGGTCAGTTCACGGGAATTCCATGGAGTCACCGGAACCCGGACCCGCATGGAATCAGTCTGATCGACCGACAACAGACTCGGCGAAATTGCAAATGGTGGCTGCGATGACTGGCGACGCTGCACCACTGGTCTCGCTCCAAGAAACGCCGTTCGTCTCCGGACATCTTCGGCCACCTGCAGATCCACCAGCGGCCCCCCCATCTGCAGCTGAAACTGGCTGCCACCTGCAGACGTAACCTGGACGCCCGCCACCTGAACCAGACCGCCCGCGCCAATCTCTGAGATCGATTCCCAGTACAAATCACCTTCGCTGGCCGTAATGGAAAGGCCGACACCAGCCGCAAGAACAGACGTCAACAAGATGACAGAGGCAAGATACTTTGACAGAAAACCGGCAGAACGCCGTCCCAGGAAGAGAATCAACCCGGTCGCAAACAGATACGACGTGAACAGAAACAGAATTTTTTGTAAGGACGCTGCAGAACGAGGCGTCACTCCCAGCTGGACACGATTGCTGACCTGCTGCTGATAGAGCTGTCCGCGGGCACTCGCGCTAAGCTGGCGGGCAATATCCGCCGCTGCATGATTCCCGACCGGATCGAACAGTGAACCGTCATAAAATCGAATTTCGCCCGCGCCAACAAGCAACTGACCAGCCGGTCCCGACAAAGCAGCGAATGGCAACTGATCAACAACTGCCTGTCGTAATTCATCAACCTCGGCTGGCAGAAAAACGATGCCACCGGTGGCCAGCCAGCGCCCCACGACACCCCACTGCTGCTGGTCCAGCAGATCGGCGGAGGCTTCATTGTCAAAGACCATGCCCTGACCAGCAGTCAATGGGCCATGATGGCGGGGAAACTCCCAGGTGCGAATTGCCACCGGAACCACCGGCCGCTGTCCTGGCTGCCCGGAATCGAAACTGCCCCGAGGAAGTTCCGGAGTTGCAGCAGCAGGGCTTTCCTGTGGATCGGTTCTCGGTTCAGGGATTGAGCCAGCGAGATTGAGTGCCCGACCACCATCGTCGACAAAAAACAAATAAGACTGGCGCTCACTGAATCCATCCACGCCATAGACCGGGAGCGTTCGCTCCCAGAACACCGTTTCACCATCGGTGAAGCGAGCCACGATAGTAAACCAGGTTCGAAGCGCTTGAATGGTGGAGAACTTCCTGACAGCCCGAGGCCCTGCCGCAATCTGCCCCGCCCGAATCACCTCCCCCGTGTCGGGATTCTCCAGCAACAACTCTCCCTCCAGCAACTCAGCAGACTGATTTGTGACCAGCAGAGATATCGGGAGCGGACAATCCGGATCAACTCGGCCATCCCAGCCGATTGTCATTTGAATATCCAATCCAGGGTAGTCGGGCTGGTCTTCATTTCGCTGCATCTGAGCGCCCAACCTGGGCAACATGAAGAGCGCTGCACAGCTACAGACGACAAGGACATGCAGACAAAGTGAGCGAGTCATTTAACCTGCTCCTGTGCCATGGTCGCGGCGGCTTCCAGCGGCGGCAGACCCGTCGCCTCAGAGACCGGTTTCAGAATGGAGTTCACCTGTAACCAGCGGAGTCGATGCCTGAGCAGAAACAGGGCCAGCAGACAGATCCCGGTATGAAAGAACCAAAACGGCAGCATCGCGTTGCCTGTTCCATACTCTGATACCAACTCCCTGTGCAGAATCAGAAACCCCGTCAATGGTGAGATCAGCCCCGCGAACCACGAGAACCGCTCAAGCAGGGGAAAATAAGCGTCTCGAAAAACCATCACCAGAAACAGTGGCAACAACCAGACAAGAAATGCGTATGCCGGCACGACCATCATCGCCGTCAGGCTGCGACTCCAGAAAAAGTAGCCCGCGCCCTGGAGACATGCCCAGAGAGCAAAGGCGGACATCAAGTGCAGTGCCAACGCCCGAACGGCCATGTCCCGAAACTCAAGTCCCTGGTATCGAGTGAAATAACCAACTCGCTGCAGCGAACTTACAGGCTCAGGGTTCAGCCCCTGCATTGGCCCTGCTTCTGCCGGCATGACGGTAGCTCGCCCGCTGATCTGAAGCCAGCCGGCGGAAATGCGATCAACCAAACCGAAGCTGCCTGCCCCAATCGAACAAAGAATCAGCAGAAAACAAAAACTGTCGAGGACCAGCGGTGGCAGGGCCCTTCGCCTTCCGATCGGCACTCTGACACCAGCGGCAGCACGTGAGCGACTGAAGGCGACCGCCGCCACAAGCGTCGATAAGCCCACAGTAATCTGGATCCCAATGAGGTAGTCCAGCAGAAATCCTCCCGCGTCACGGTACCCGAGATTCGCCGCAAAATGCCTGCCGCCATCTGCGTACATTCTTTGAAGCCGGGTTTCGGTCACCAAATAGTCCGCAAGAATCCCGCTGAGGCCAATTACCGAACCACAAAGAATAACCGCCAGCGGCACCCCCCAACGGAACAGCAATTCCCACGGGGCTCGAACGGCACACCGGTTTTGATAAAAGAAAGTCAACTCGCCAAGACGACGAGCATGCAGTCGGATTCGCAGCCACCGTTTTTTTGTCGAATCACCGGGGTAAACAACCTCCCCAAAGGTACTGGTCTCACGATGAACGACCGTAAGGGGACCCAGCCAAATCCCCGCGATTGCCCCGACCGTAACCAGACCCATCCCGCCGAGGCAGGACCAATAGACCGAGGCAAAACTGCGCAGGCTTTCGGCCTCCATCGCCAATGACTCAGTTGCCGTTTGATAAACAATTGCCGGGACAGGTGTCACCACAAACACCTGATAAGGAATCGGAGCAATAGCGAGCAGACTCAGCACCCCAACGCCGGAAATCACCACCAACAGTGTGAGTAACTCATTGAAATATAACGACAGCCACAATGTCACCGCAGCCAGCATCAGGCTGTAGACATAGAGCAGCAGGAGGTTGACAAGGAAAATCGGCCATGCCGTTCCGCCAAGGAAGACCGTCATCACAATCCACGGTATCAGAAGCGAAATCACCACCAGATAGACCAGATTCTGAGACCATAGTCGTCCGGCCACAAAGCGCAATGGGGAAATCCCGCTCAATACAACCTGATCAAAATAACCCGCCAGCCGCGGTCCGAGAAAAATGTCCGTGAGTCTCAGGGGAGTGACAACTGAAATCACAAGAAATATCCCGGTGAGAATCAACAGCGAAAAGATCTCTCCCAGTTGTCGTGCACCGCCAAGGAAATACTCCACCTCCGATGGCATCCCTAACAGCCCCAGTAACATCGCCAACAACGCACCATTCAGAATAATCGCCGCAAGGCCAAGAGCGCCGGCAGACAGCAGGAATCGGCGGTCCCGCAGATACCCGGGTGACGACTTCAGCATCTGAAACTGTTGCAGCAGCTTCATGTCACTCTCCCGGCCGTGCTGCGCATGAAAATCTGCTCCAGATTCAGAGCTTCCCGCGAGAATTCCTGAACCTGGATACGTTCCCGAATTAATGCTTCCAGCAATGAATTGCCTCCGTCATCTTCTGAACGCACCAGCAACCCCTGATCATGAATCCGGCATTCGTGAACGCCCGGAATCGCTCGTAAAAGATCCGCCGCCTGCTGCAACACGGCACTGTCCACTCGGATGCGAACGGAAATTCCGGCTTCGACACCGGACTGCCGCAACTGTTGCAGGTCACCGTGAACAACCAGCTTCCCTGCTTCCATGATGGCAATACTGTCGCTGACGTCTTCCAGATCGGGAAGAATATGGGAACTCACGATGATGGTCTTGCCGAGAGTTGCAAGCGTGCGAATGATCGCCCGCAGTTCGTTTCTGGCCCGCGGATCCAGCCCACTCGCCGGCTCATCCAGCAGCAGCACATCCGGGTCGTGCAACAGTGTTCTCGCCAGCAACAGCCGCTGGCGATTTCCCGTCGATAACCCGCGCACAGCGACGTCAGGTCTGGCCGCCAGATCTGTCAGCTCTTTCACATCGCGAATTCGCTGCGGCAAGTCTGCCGTTGGAACCTGATACAGCGAACCGAAGTACTCGAGATATTCGTGAATTGTCAGGCCCCGCGGATAACCGAATTCCGCGGGCATGAACCCCAGCATGCGCCGCACCTGTCGAGGATCCCGCAGGACTGATCGTCCGCCGATCAGTACATCACCCGCATCAGGCATCGACAGTGTGGCCAGCATGCGCAGGAGAGACGTCTTGCCAGCGCCGTTGGGACCAATTAACCCGAGTGTCGTTCCGGCAGCGACCTGCAAACTGACATCGTCAACAGCAACAAGCTGATCAAATCGTCGAGTCAGATTGCTTATTTTGATTGTTGTCACAGCCATTCCTGAATCCGACCGTCTCCCCAACCGGCGGGGCTCACTTCACAGGGTCGGGCTGAACCGTTGACGTCTCATTCGACGCATCTGCAGGATCAACCGGCGACTGAGAGGCCGCAGCATTACCCGCAGACAGGCCACCAGAAAAAACGAGGGACTCCGGATGCTCCTGCACCCACTCCCCGTATGTTGTACGAACGAAATTCAGGTCTTCGTACGGCAGCTCTGCAGAATCCTGCGGAAACATCTGCCCGGAATGCAGCAGCAGCATTCGGCCGTCACTGAAACCGCCGGTCCGCAGTTCCAGGGCCTCTCCACCACGACCGGCAAACACGCGCACGGTATCTGTTCGATCACACCACGTAACACAGTAAGGTCGGGCCGTTCGGTTCTCATTCAGCACATGAGCTTCCAAATCGCTCATCGCTCGCTGAAGGTAACAGCGTGCACTTCCATCGATGACAACGCCGATGACAGCTTCGGCAGGATTAAGTGAGACCTCCGCCGCCGGTGCCAGCCTGGGGTCCACGTTCGCCGGCATGATAAACGGCGTACTTTCTGGTCCCGCACCAGCCATGGGCATCATCATTGGTGCGTCAATGGGAGGTAAGGGCTGCTCCGTTTGCTCGCAACCTGAAGCGACCAAAAAAAATACGAGCCCGACGTGTCGGACCCGTATCAATACGCGTTGGGATACCTGCATGGGCGTTCTTTGCCAAATAAACAATCAGTCTCCGCCGAAGCGGGTTGCGAGCAAACGAGCAAACATTTTCATGAATGCCTGCTCAAGACTCACTCGCATCTTAGCACCGGTTTCCGTCAAACGCGACTCAATCTGGATTCGCGAGTCGCCCTCAGCCAGCGTCTCACGAGCGATTGCGTTTCGCTGCTGTGCTCGCTCGCGGAACCGGGCCATCTGCTCATCGCTGGGTCTGCCACGACGCCCACGACCGGCGTTCTCGCCTGGAGCATCAGGCGTTGTCTGGACCGACTCCAACTGTGCAGACGTGCCTGCAGCTTCCCGCTCCTCCCGAACTACTGCCCGTTCTTCGCGACCTGGAGCACTGCCGCGTTCCATCATGCTGACAAGATCATTCACATTCACAATCACCCGCAGGTTGGAGATGTTTCGCAGGTCCTCACCGGATTGCGTGGATTCTTCCAGTTGATCCATGACGGATTTCAGCATCGACAGCGATTCCGAGCCACCCACAGCACCCCAAATGGCCGTTCCTCCAATACCGACGGTGATCCCAACATCCTCGCCGAAGACTTCCATGGCACCGCGACTCTGATTGTCAAAGATGAGCCGGTGCATGGTAACACCAAGGTGCTCGTCCATCGCCAGTTGCAGCTCACCTGCCCTGTCAAACACATCGGTCTGCCGAAGCCGGCCCAGCAGGTCCATCATTCCCGTATTAATGGCGTCGCCGTCCTGAACGCGTACAGCCCAGATGATGGCAAGCTTGTCAGACGCGTCACGGTAAAACTGAGCGAAGACATCCATATGTCCTTCGTTAATCGTGGACTGCAGTGCCGTTAAAGCCTGACCAATCGGAGAGAATTCATCGGGAGCCAGTCCCAGCCCATTCTCTTCCAGCAGCCGGCCAGACTCCATCCGCACGCCTTCCACCATCTCGGTGTAGGCCTCGCGCTCACGCTCTGCAATCATGCTGGAAAGGGACAGGGAAACCATCGCCTCTTCATCCAGCAGAGGAATGAAGTAGCTGGGACGATCAGCCGAACCCAGCATTTCCTTCAACATTTGCGAACCCTTCAGGGCATCGACGACGAGATCAAGGTTGACCATCTCGTCCTCTTCTGAGACCTGAATGCCAAATGTGAGTTTCTGGCAGTCCATCATCAGCATCTTCAGAGCAGCCAGAGCACGGTCACCCTCCGACCGACGGATTCGATAAGCTCCGTCTGATTCTTCATTTCTCTGCTGCAGTTGGGTGGAAATGCCCGTGTTGATCAATCCATAGAGCAGCGTCCGCGTGGCGACAGGAATTGCTTCCACGTCAAGCCGCACCGCCATGTCATACTCGCTGGAAACTCCGTTCAGCAGTTCGTCAGGCCGAGGAAACTCTCGATCAAGCATCGTTGCATCGACATCATTGCCCAGCGGGACAAATGCATAGCCGCCGGACAGCAGCATCGGGATCGTGCGGTTTGGACCGATGATCTCGTACATTCCGAGGTCTTCATCTTCAGCACGAATCACGACCGGTGCTTTCTCGATCAGTACTGTCGCTGATTCGATGGAGTCAACCGGGGCAAATGCGGTGAATTCAGGAATCGGTGGAAATGCCAGAGGCAGATAAGCCATCACCCCAAATGGTTGCTGACGATTGAATCCATCGAGATTGTTCAGGGTGTCAGCAAGGAGTTGCTCAAGTCGCTCATAAACCTCAGGTCGCTCCGCGATATCGAACAGAAACTTCGCCTTTTCGAGCGCCTGGTCAGCGTTCGCGAAAGAGATCGTCAACAGCGGTCGGCTTCCGGTATTAATCAGCTCCAGCGGTGGGGAAAATGAGTCTGCCCCCTCATCCTGCGCTGAAACTGGCATCGACAAAGTCAGGCAGAGCAGACAGCTCCATGCTGCACCCCACTTGATTGCCCTAATTCGACGTGTCTGACTCAATTGGAACTGCATGGCTGTCTTCCGAAACGAATTCACTGCTCTTCACCACTCACACGAATCATCCGCCTCAAAACATATGAGACAAAATGCGTTCACTGACCGATTGATCTTGTGTTCAGAAATACTGGTCTCTCACCACGGGGGCTTGCAGCCGGCACTCCCTAATTCAATCTGAGTCACCGCAGCAGCCTGCTGTATTTTTCGCGTCCTGCTGCTGTTTCCTGGCATAAAAACTGCGTGCCGCTGTTTTCTGCACAAAACGCCGTTCTCTCGAGGCGAATTTCGCGGCGCATACCGTCCGGCTGCTGCAGAATAGACGGTTCCCCCCCTGCTTAAACCGTTCTGCAGCGGAAAAGGGCCGCTCCGGATGCATCGCTCCGCCAATTTCCGGGAAAAATCGGTCGTGAGAGTGCCGTACAGCACATCAGGCTCCTCGATCTGCCCATATTTTTCGCCCCGGCCACCGCTTGACTCTGACCTTCATCTCGGTGCGAAACAACCGGGGCCACGTGGAATTTGATGCAAGAACAGGCGAATCCTGCCGAGATTCGGCTCGACGGCTGCCGTTTCCGCAGGAAGCCGCGAGCGGCCGGTGATCGGAGTTTTTTTTGTCGCCCCAGGGCCCACAGTCCGTGTTGCTGGCATCCATAGGCACCGCTAAAACCGCCGACTCTGTCCGGTTCTGCGCGGAGTCTCTCCTTATAGAAGAGGTTCACGCTGTCGGGCAGTTAAGCGGGAGTGACTGGTTTGGATCCATCACTCCCACACCAGCAGACAGGATGTTTGCTGAGTCACGATCCACGTCTGAGGAACGTCATGAAGACCGTTCAAATCTCAAATCGCTGGCTGCAAAAGCTTGCTAAAGCTGCTGCACTGATGTCTCTCGCACTCGGTCCGGTGTCCGCTCTCGCCCAGGACGCAGCGTGGCCGACAGGCCAGCAGCCCACCGGAGGCGTCACGGGGACCAACCGCAGTGGTCTGGGTGCGGCAATCCGCGCCGGACACTCTGCCGGCGATACCGTCGGGCGGTATGACTCCCTTTCCCACATCAGTATCGCACCGTATATCAGCAGTGGAAACCAGCTGCTCTTTGGCGATACGCGACTTGGTCGCGCGAACGAAGGAAACCTCGTCTGGTCGTTTGGCAGCGGCTACCGATTGTTCCTCGAAGACTGGGATGTCGTTCTCGGAGGCAACGGCTATTTCGACCGTGATCATCTCTCCGGCGCCTACCTGAACCAATGGGGTGCCGGTGCCGAACTGTTGTCGCGGGACTGGGAATGGCGCGGCAACTACTACCGAACTTTTGGAGATACCTTCAGCCGGACTGGGCAATCTGTACTTCCCGGAAGCAGCGCTTTTCAGGGCAGCAATCTGACCTTCACGCGAGTAGATTCGTTCGTCGAAGGACTCTACGGTTTCGATTCGGAGTTCGGCGTCGCCCTCCCCGGTGAATTCGCGCAAAGGTTTGATGTGCGGGTTTTCGGAGGCGGCTACTACTACGAAGGAGACCAGGCTGACGGCTTCGGGGGCTGGTCAGCACGGCTGCAGTCCGATGTTGGTGGATGGCTGGAGCTTGGACTGAAGCTGACCGACGATGAAACCTTTGGAACAAATCTCTGCTTCTCTGCCGTTGTTCATGCCGGTGGATTTGAAAGCCAGGAGCATCTGCAGAGGTCTGCAATCCAGCGTTTTCGTGAGCCGGTTCGCCGCAGCTTGAACGTCGTCTCTGTCGCATCGAATACCAGTAATCCGGGGCAACTGGCTCTCAACCCGGATAACGGGCTGCCATTTTCCGTCGCGCACGTGAACAGCAATTATACCACCGGGCCTTTCCTGGGGACCGTTGACGCACCCTTCCAGTCCATGCAGCAGGGTCTGGCTTCCGGATCGGACATCGTCTTCACCCACGCTGGCAGTTCGTTCACTTCCGGACCTGAGAACTCTGTCACTCTGCTGACCGGTCAACAACTGATTGGTGAGGGACTGGTGGTCTCTGGTCGAACAACCCAAAACTCCGTCAGTGTTCTCGCTCTCGGACAGACCATTCAGGTTCCCCTTCCAGCCTCGCCGACGTTCGCCGCATCGCCAACGCTGGCTCGACCGGACTTCGCGAATTCCGTCGGCCCGGCTGTCACTCTGGCTGACAATACCCAGTTCTCGGGCTTTACGATCACAAATCCGGTTTTCGCAGGCATCTTCAGTGACGGAGCTGCAAATACCCTCATCAACGATGTCAGCATCAGTGGTTCAGCAGGTACCGGCATTCTGCTGCAGAACACTCTTGGCTTGACCGCGATTTCCAACACCAGTCTTGTTTCTGCTGGCTCCACCTCCGGATCGCTGTTTCATATCAACGGCGGAAGCGGAGATGTTATTTTCTCGTCAACCGATTCTCTGTTGCTGGGAACCATCGCCAACACATCCCCCGAGCAGGCCATTCTGGTTGAGAACATGACGGGCGGTCGCTTTGTGATGAATCAAAGCTCCGTTTCAGACGACGGAGGGTCAGGGGTTGTCATCCGGAACAACCTTGCCGGAGCAGCGACCATCGACAATCTCGTTTCGAACAACGCAGCAACAAACGCAGTCCTGATCGAAAATAGCGGTGGTTCCTACACCTTTTCCAACTCAAACCCGCAGGTCAATGGCCTGACAATCACCAGCAGTGCTGGCCCCGGAATTCTGGTTGACGGCCTCACTGGGGCGGCGAACTTCAATGTCGACGTCAACATTGTTGATCGTGTTGGCACCGGTATTGCAATTGCCAACTCGGCCGGTGCGACATCATTTGCTCAACCCGTCGCACTCACTGACCAGTTGGGTGCGGGGAACGAAGCCGGTCTTCTGGTATCCAGCAATCTGGACGGCAACATCGTCGAGTTCCGCGACAATATTACGATCAGCTCCACGGCGATCATTGCCGGCTCGCCCGAACGAACCAACGGCAGCGGTCTTTCGCTGACCGGCAACCAGTCCGGAAGCCTCTTCCGAACCTTTGGCACAACGGCCATTAACGGAGCAGATGAAGCGGCAGTGTTGGTCGCCGCTGATGATGGCAAGACCGAGTTTCTTGGCGAAGTTCGAGTGAATAACCGTGGTGCAGAAGGCGTTCTTGTCACCGGCTCCGGAGGCTCCATCGAGTTCGGTACAACCAACCCACGACGCGTGACTCAAATTGACAATGAACTGTTGTCCGGATCACCGGCAATCAGCCTGCAGGGCAACAGTGGAGTGATCTCTTTTGGCGAAGCAACGGTACTGTCCGCAACCGGAAATCCCGGCGGAGGAGCTGGTATCGATGTTCAGGACAACACAGGGCTGGTGAATTTTGTGGACATGGACGTCACCTCCACTGCCGGAACCGGCTTTTTTGGAGCTCGGAACCGCCTGATCCGCGCTACGGATGGTGTGATCTTCACCAGCGACGAAACAGCCGTCGATATCGAAGAAAGTGGTATCGATATCCAGCTGGAATCGGTCTCCAGCATCGACTCACCGGACTTCGGCATTCGACTTGTCGAAACCAACTCCGATGACGGACGAAATTTCAATATTCGCCCGACCGGCAACGCACTGATCTCACCGGGTAATGGCGGAACAATCTCGGGTGCCAAAGGCGCGGCAGCGGTGGGAGACGCTGCAGGGATCTTCCTCAGCAACGCCGGACAGGTTGAAGTTCGCGAAATGATTCTGTCCGATAATGAAGTGGGCGTTCGCGTCCAGAATACCGAATCCTGGCTGGATCCCGCCGGAAATGTGATTGAGGTCTCTCCACGGGACGAACAGTACTTCCTGATGGAGTACTCAACGGTCTTCGATTCCGACCATCGCGGTATCGAAACAGTCGACCTGATGGGGCTGCAGATCGAAAACTCCGCATTCGACAACAACGGAGACGATGCTGCCATCGGATACCACACAATCGATTCAGTGTTCACCGTCAGCCTGGATGACACCGATACGATCAACAGCTACGAACGGTCTTCCCGACCTTTCGAAATCCTGATTCAGGACTCCACATTCACATCCAATCAGCATGATGTGATTCGTATCCGGCAAACGAATGGGGCTGCCGGGGCGGCCATCCGCACCCGAGTGTTTGACAACCTGATTGAGTCTCTGGATACCACAGACCCAACGGCACCGGATCCGCTTGACCCCAGACCGCAGTTTGATGATGGTCTGGTCATCACCTGGAATGGCCCGGCCCGCATCATGGTGGAAGGAAACAGCTTTGACATGTCGGCGGCTGCAGATCAAATCGCCTTCTGGCTCGATAATGCGTCCACGACAGACCTTACCGAGCTGTCCCTGAAGACGAACCAGATTTTCGTCAATAATCTTGGAACCAGCCCCGGGGCTGTTTTGATCGACCTGCTGGGTGACTATGACCTGGGAGACCCGGACGGGATCTTTGAGATCTCCGGAAACCTCTTCAGTGTCAGCGGCGCCAATCCAACCGCAATGCAACTGGTGCTGCCACCGTCAGCGGGCTCTCGGTTCGAACGAGCGGTCTTCGCCAGCAACCAGATCAGTCTGGAAGATGATGGCGGCACCGGCATCGAAGTGCGGCGGGCCGGAAACGGTGCCAGCTTTACTTTCGCATCCAACCTGGTTGGCTTCCGTGACCTTGGGAATGCACAGGAGCGTGGATTCGTCTTCAGTCAGGTGAGTGGACCTGTTCGCCTGGGTGGCCTCGGGAATCGCATGCAGGTGCTGTCCAATGGCATCAATGGAAACGGTCAGATCGAGGCAGAGCTGCTGATTCCATCAAGCGCGGCCATCGGTCAGACAGAAATCAACGGCGTATTGTTGCCCTGACCCGAACACTTGATCGGAACTCAGGAAGACTAGACCCCAGTCGCTGCACCCCGGTTTTTGCCGGGGTGTTTTTTTGTGCGGCTCACCCTCATCATCGCCAGTGGTAAGCCTGCAGAAACTGTCTAAGATTCTCCCTGCATGTCCACAATTGACGAAACGGTACCAGCCGATCTTCCGCAGCTGATTGACATCATTGCGACTCAACCTGGTTTTCCAGACATCGTTGATGCTCTGCAGGCCGGCAACAGTGCCGCGATCGATGGAATCTGGGGCTCTTCCTGCGCGCTGACAGTGACGGCTCTTGTTCAGCGGCTGCAGAGACCTCTTTGCCTCTGCGTGCGACATTCCATCCGGGATGCTGAAGAGTTCGCCGAAGAACTGGCCTCTGTTTCCAGCCTTGCCGTGCAGCTGTTTCCGGCGTGGACGGGCATTCCGGAAGAGGACTCGGCCGCCGATCCGGTCGCTGCTGGTCGTTTGAAAGTACTGCGAGCGATCGACTCCGGGGAAACCGCTCCCGACGTCATCGTCGCCTGCCTGCCCGCGCTCATGCAGCCCGTTCCTGACCGGCAGACCCTCGAAGGCTCAATCCGCTCAATTCGCTCTGGCCAGGAAATCGATCTGAACGAAGTTTCAGAATGGCTGATGGCTCAGGGATTTGAGCGTGTTACAGCCGTTGAATTGCCGGGCGAATTTGCCATCCACGGTGGTATTCTGGATTTGTTCCCGGCCACCGAACGTGATCCGATTCGCGTTGAGCTTTTCGGGGACGAGATCGAATCCATTCGCTCCTTCGATGCAGAAACACAGCGGCGACTGGCCGAGCTCAACCAGGTCGACCTGCTGACTCCTCGTACCGAAAGTTCCTCGAGGAATTCCGGGTTCGCCAGTTTTTCAGCGTCACTGCTGGACTACCTGCCGGAGCGAAGTTTTACAACGATCTCAGATCTTCAGCATGTCGTCTCAGAAGGCCGACTGTATTCGCAACGAATGTCCGATCCCCGCGGGTTATTCTCGGCGGATTCCGCGATGGCACGGCTGACGGCAATTCCCTCTGTGACAATCGATGCCCTGGGGGTGGACAGCTATGAAACATCCTGCCATATCAGTATGGAGCCGCTGGAACGCTTTTCCGGCAATCGCCGTGATGCACTGCTGGAACTTTCGCTGCTGCTGGGAAGTACTGATCGAGCGTTGCTGTGCTGCCATAGCGATGGAGAACTGAAACGACTGAGAGAGCTCATCAGTGAAACAGATTCTGCCCACCAGACCACGCTAAAGAACAGCGTTTCACTGACAGTCGGCGGGCTCCGTAAGGGCTTCCGGCTGCCGGATCGAAAACTGGTCGTCCTCAGCGACAGCGAGCTGTTGTCACGAACCCCGGTCCGCAGAACGGCTCGGCAAAGAACAGCGGATTCACGGGCGATCGACAGCTTCCTCGATCTGCGCGAAGGTAGCCTGGTTGTTCATGTTTCACACGGAATTGCTCGCTATCGCGGGATGAAGATGGTTCACAGCGAAGGTGTTCAGGAAGAACATCTGCTGCTGGAATTTCGCGACGAAGTAATTGTCTATGTGCCAGTGTCGCTGATTCACCTGGTTCAGAAGTATGTTGGACCGGCAAAAACGACACCGGAACTGACGAAGTACGGCGGCAACTCCTGGCAGAAAAAGAAAGATCAGGTGTCCTCTGCTGTTTCTGACATGGCATCCGACATGTTGAAACTTCAGGCAGAAAGAAACTCGCGACCGGGACTGATTTCTCAGGCAGATGGCCAGCTGCAGGAGGAGTTTGAAACGGCCTTTCCATGGCAGGAAACACCGGATCAGGACACAGCCATTCGGGAACTGAAGAACGATATGGAATCGCCGCTCCCCATGGATCGACTGATCTGTGGCGATGTCGGGTTCGGGAAAACCGAAGTCGCCATGCGCGCGGCTTTCAAAGCTGTCGACAATGGCCGACAGGTTGCAGTGCTTGTCCCAACAACCGTGCTTGCGGAACAGCACTTCCGGACCTTCTCCCAGCGGATGAGCGAGTTTCCGGTGACCGTGGAAATGCTCTCTCGCTTTCGCACGGACGCCGAACAGCGCGCCATCCTCGAAAAAGCCGCAGCGGGGGAGGTGGATGTCCTGATCGGCACGCACCGACTCGTTTCAAAAGATGTGCACTTCCGCGATCTTGGCCTGCTGGTCATCGATGAGGAACAAAAATTTGGCGTCCGCGTAAAAGAGCGGTTGAAGACGATGCGTGCCGAAGTTGACGTTCTCACCCTGACTGCGACACCCATCCCTCGAACGCTGCACCTGTCTCTGCTGGGGATTCGTGATATCAGCAGCCTGACAACTCCGCCTCGCGAGCGTGTTCCCATTGAAACCCGCGTATGTCGCTTCGACGAGAAACTGATCCGCAGTGCCATGCTGCGAGAATTGAATCGTGGCGGGCAGATTTACTTTGTTCACAATCGCGTCCACGATATCGAGAAGATCGCCATTCGACTGCGGCAGATTGTTCCCGAGGCCACCGTCACCATCGCTCACGGCCAAATGCAGGAACATGAACTGGAGCGGGCGATGGTCGACTTCGTGAATGGGCGAGCGGACATCCTGCTGGCAACGACCATCATCGAAAGCGGACTGGATATCCCCAATGCGAACACCATGTTCATTCACCAGGCCGATATCTACGGTCTGTCTGATCTCCACCAGCTACGCGGAAGAGTTGGTCGTGATCGCCACCGAGCTTACTGCTATCTGCTGCTGGAAGAAGGTCGGGTTGTCACAACCAAAGCAACTCGACGCCTGAAAGCGATTGAGGAATACAGCGAACTGGGAGCCGGATTTCGCATCGCCATGAGAGACCTCGAAATCCGAGGCGCGGGAAATATCCTCGGCACTGAACAGAGCGGAAACATTGCTGCTGTTGGTTACGAACTCTATTGTCAGCTGCTCGAAAATGCCGTTCGATCGCTGAAGAAACAACCGCTGCGATATCAGCCGCACTGCCGCATCGACCTTCCCGTTCCCTGTTTCATCCCGGACAGATACGTTCCCGATCAAAAACTGAAGATTGAGGTTTACAGACGACTGTCACAGTGCAATACGGTTGCTCGAGTTGAAGAGCTGATGACGGAACTGCGCGATCGTTTTGGACCGGTACCGGCTGCTGCACGACTGCTGCTGAATCTGCGAGAACTCAGTATTCGAGCGATCAGCTGGAAAATCGACGTCATCCGACTTGAGGATGGATTTGCTGCGCTGCGATACCGCGACGCCAAACTCATCGGCATTCTCTCTCATCTGCATCGCGGGCACCTGCGGGTCGTTGATCAGCATGAGGCATACTGGCCGCTGGAGTCGGCTGAAGACGACGGCGGAAGCGTATTGCAGGAGTTGCTGGAAGCACTGCGAATCGCAGATCCCGGACAAGATCAGGACTCCGCTGCCGAAACCTCCTGACGGCCTGTTGCCACAGCCTCAACACGCACAACAAACTGCTGCAGAAACTCCTGCGAGTCAGCCTCGCTGAGGACATTTCCATCTGAACGAAGCCCGATCGTCATCTGGCCTGCGTATTCGGCGACAGTTATTGAGACCGGTGTTCCCGGCCGTACAGGTGGTGCGCCCCCCAGCCTTTGCACTGTGACATTGCCGGCGACCCAACGCTGGTCCTGCAGCGGAAATGTACATCGCAAACGCCTGGAAACATCGCCGACAGTGGTCATCACAATCGTTCCCGCGCCGGAAGATCGGGAAAGAAACATCCGCAGACCAAATGGGATGCGACGCAGTACGTCAAACATCTTCAGGGCGATGCGACCCTCACCGCTGCGCAGAAAACTGCTGGTCTTTTCTTTGATCTTTGCCAGCAGGTCAGCAGGCTGTCGGGTTTCTTCCACCGCGTGTGTCACAAGACCATAACTCACCATGTTGCAGGCCGGTATTCCCGTGTGCTGCGACTCCCGCATGCTGAGCGGCACTGCAATTCGAATCCAGCCCTGAGGGTCAACCGGCCCCGCCGCACTGTTCCAGTCGCGCACCTGAAAAAACGCCTGTTGCAACAGCAAATCGTTGATTGACACACGCAGGCCGGCAGCGACACCGCGAAGTGAATCGACGGTTTCCCGCGAAAGAGTTTGCAGCCAGAAAGCCCTGCCGTGCGGCAGCAACTCTTCCGCCGCAGCCGCATCGGCACCGCCCCGTTCCCGCGTGCCCAGCAGCCTCAGGGGCTGACGTGATGTCAGTCTCCACAGCTTCGCCACAAGCGTCTTCAGCGATCGCTTCCGTTTCGCCGCCACAGGACGAAAACGGTTCCGTTCTGTCAGCAATGCGATCTCAACGGGGTCGTATTTCGGACACTCCTCATCGGGTAAGATGGTTGCTGCACCGTAGCGTGCCAGCAATTCGGCCACCAGCTGCAGAGCAGCCAGTCCGTCACAGCAGGCATGGTGAACTTCCACCAAAATCCTTGCTCGTTGTGCGGAAACCACGGCTCGTACGCGACAGCCTGTTTCCTTCGTCAGATCGCGACGACGCAGGTCTGGCGAATACGTCAATGCGTCCTGTTCCTGAGCCGGGATCCACTCAACGAGATCTGCAGGTACAGCCGCCGGCTGCCAGCAGAGACGACCATCCACTCGGGACACCGTACAACACAGCAGTGGGTGATTCCGCAATAAGCCCTCCGCAGCTTCCCGAAACTCGGACTCTCGAAGCACTCCCGTGACATCGGCCAGAAGGACCATCATCATCGGGTGCGAGGGATGGTCATCCGCCATCATGTATTCTTCGAATGCGGTCAGCTGTAGTGGCCAAAGTCTGGCAGTTGATTCCGTTTCCATCAGATGCTGCTTTACAAAGACTGTATCGACTGTCGGGATAAAGTCACTTGCCTGGCCAGCCGGGCATCTCACAAGTCCATTTGGCAGACTGGAATGCCTGAGGCCTGCTTGTCCCAAATACTACTGCCCCCCGGCAGCGAAAAAGTATGCCCCGCAGCTTTGATTTGAGACAATCTTCTGATCCGCCACAGAACGTTTCTTTCCTGATACCCATTTCCTGCCGGCCAGATCAGCATGAGCACGCGGTTTCCCTACGAATCTGAAACGGTTTCGCCCGATTTTGACCGGTGGACCGCACAAGTACATTCGCTGAAGTCTGCTGACCTTGCCGAACTGCGAGTCTCGGCACGCACCCGTTTTCGCGCTGCCGCAGCTCAGCACCACGAACAACTCATGGCGAGGGCAGCGGCAGCCGGAATTCTGCTGGAGCAGACTCCGGAGTCGTTCAGGCTGGCCGACCCACTGGTTCTCACAGGTCATCAACCGGTCATCTTTCACCCGGGACTGGTCTACAAGTACCACCTCACCAGACAGTTTGCCGAACAAAACAGGGCTGCAGCCGCAGCCATTATTATTGACTCCGATTACGGCGACGCCGGGCTCTTCCCGGTCCCGGTACGGGAATCTTCCGAAACGACATCCGCTCACCGATGGTCCCCACGTTCCGTCAGCTGGTGCACCGGCGAGGGGCTGTTCCTGAACAGTCAGCTCATTCCCGTCAGTGCGCGGCGTCAGCTCGCTGACGAGATCGAAGCAGATCTCATCCGCAGCGAATGCTCAGAATCAATCACCGTTTTCAGAGAAACAGCACGCCGGCTGGAACAACTCGGGCAGATTCCCGCTGTTGCGGCAATCACGATCCTGCGACATGCTGCCGGAATCGGCAGCGGAATTCCCGATGTCCCACTGACGACCCTGTGTCGCCTGCCGGAGGCTGTCCGCTTTTTTGCCGGAATCCTGAAGCGGGCCCGGGGATTTCACGAAACCTATAATGAAACACTGAACACGTTTCGCATTCAGCAAAAGATCCGCAATCCGGCAAACCCATTTCCAAACCTGCAGTCCGCAGGCGCAGACTTTGAAATGCCGTTCTGGATGGTCTGTGCGGGAACGAACAGGCGACAGGTCCTGTGGATTCGACAACGTGGCGGCGACCAGTGGCTGTATGCCGGTTCAGATGAAATCTGCCTGTTGTCTCCGGGGCACGAGGCCGAAGCGATGATGGCTGCGATGTTCTCTGACCAGTTGGCCGTTCCCCGTGGCGCGCTGATTACAGCCTTCCTGAGACTTCTGTTCAGCGATCTGTTTATTCATGGTCTCGGCGGCGGAAAATACGACCCCGCTACGAACCTGCTCATACAAAACTGGTGGAATGAAATCCCACCTCCGTTTGCTTCCGCCACCGCTTCAAGACGGCTGTTTCCTGTCCGAAGACACCAACTGCTTGAGGAAGATCAACTCCGCTTACGATTGCGGGATTTACAACAGCACCCGGAAAAACATCTGGAAGATGACATCTTCTCACAGGAAACAAGACAGCAAATTCAGCTTCTGATCAACGCTCGCGACACGGCGCTGGATGAACTGAAACGAAATCGAGCGGAGGGAGTCTCCGGCAAAGCCGCCGGAATGCAGCTCCAACGCATCAAGCACGAAATCGAGGAAGCTGTCGGGGCAGCCGTTTTACCACGACTGCGATTCTCGTCGGAAATCTCTGACTTCAGCCGACAAACTCTGGAGTCCAGAAACTGGCCCTGGTTCTATTTTCCGGACGACCCACTGGGTGGGAATTGATCTCAAATGTGATGAGAGATCTCTGCCTGCTTGAGCGATCTTGGATCCGGCAGAAAATCGATGACCAGCCAGTACCGCCAGACCACACCGGAAAGGGCGTAAGTCATGCCCAACAGCGGAAATACCAGACTCATCGACAGCAGAATCACTGACAGAGGCCACATTAGCCCGGGCTGAAAAAACACCACGATACCACAGGCCGCCAGCAGACTCAGTTCCGTCAGGATCCAGTTGCCTATCGATCGGGCGTGGTAATCAACCACAACGCTGTATCTGCGGGAGTAAAGCCACATTGCCAGCGAGATAAAAACTCCCAGACCGCCAACAAACCACAACGTTTGCAGACCGTGCATTGCTCCGCACCAGACGGGCAGAGGTACTCCGCGAATTTCTTCAACATCCGATGTCAGTATCAGATCAGGCTGATCGAACAACACTTCATCGTGGTCCATGCAATCGAAGTCGTCCAGCTCAAAATCATGCATCTGCGATCATCCACCCGTGCAGCAAATCCGGATTTTCAACTGCCCGGCAAACTCATCCGGCCGTACGGTGAGATTGCTCAAAAACTTCAGGACAGCTTCTTTCAGACTCTCCGGCGTCACGGGGCAGATTCAGGCGCCTGATCCTGTAGTCGCTTCTGGCCCAGCAATTCGTAATAACGCTGTACCAATGAATCGAACTGTTCCGGAACAGGCTCTCGATCAATCGGAACCATTGCCCGATCAGATTCCAGCCGACGCAGCTCCTGATCGATCCGCTGCTGTAATTGCTGCATTTCGTTCAACAACTGTGACTGCACGAGATCCCACTGTGGCTCTGTCCCATGACGTCGAAATTCGGCTCGTATCGCACGGGCTCGATCCCGAACTCGAGCGATACGATTCCGCAAGTCCGGATCATCCAGCATTTCTTCGATATCGCGAAGCTGGTCCGACCAGTTGGAGAAATCATTTCCGGTTAAAGGTCGACCCGCAGCATTATTACTGGGAGAACCCGCACTTGACTCGCGGCCACCACTCATCAACAGGGACTGGCTAGAACCATCACCACGATCCTGCCGATCTGTGGCGTTTTGTGAACGCGTCTGTTCATCACCCTGACCACGGCCCGAACCGCCTCCCTCACCTTGCTGACCCTCACCTTGCTGGCCTTCACCCTGCTGACCTTCACCTTGCTGACCTTCACCTTGCTGACCTTCACCCT